>CAYNNV010000204.1:0-3820 GCA_964398625.1 uncultured Sangeribacter sp.
GTGATGGTGTGGATGAGATGATAGGAGCAAGTGGATCAATAGGGGTAACAGGAGAGGTATAATCGCCGAATTGCTCCGGATAAATTCTGATAAGTAACAGGTGACAGCTAACCTCTCTCAATTAGCGCGGTATTGCATTCTCTTACAAGTTCTTCCCCAAGATGTCGAATTCTTTTAATTATCTCCCTTTCACGTTCTGCCGAGGGAGTCTTGTCTCCTCGGATATAATTATTCAACAATTCTCCCGTCAATCCTAAACGCTTAGCAATTGCTGATGCATTAATCTCCGGGTACATTAGAAAGAAGCGCTGTAGAATTGTAGGTTCAGCGTCTTTATAAAAAAAACTTTCAAAACTTATGTCTTCGTCTATTTCTCTCCAATGTATTCCATCAAGTCCAATTGTGTAATTCTGTCGCTGAGCGGGTGTGGCATTACGAAGCCTTGGATACCATATTAGTGACTGGGCCACTTCTTCTCCATTTTCTGTAATTCCGATAATTTTATCAGACTCAAATTTTATGTCAACTATTTTTTTCATATCAAAATACCTCCTTCCAACGACGCAATATTATATCTTTATTTTCATCTATAGCTCCTTTTATTCTTTTGAGATCATTATTTTTAATACCTCGCGATTCTCGAAGTTCAAATTCATCCTTTTTCTCATTATAATCAAATATGGCAAGTCCTCCATTGCCTTCAACATGCACATGAATAGGTTCATGCTCCCGGCTATAAAAGAAGAACAAAAAACCATATTGTCGAAATAATTCAGGCATAATATTCTTTTATAAATTTTATAAGTGCAAATATAGGAATAAATTTTAAATTTTCACTTAAATACTCATATTTAACATGAATTTGATCATGGTCAATGATGATTGTATAATTTTTTTTTAATGGTGGCGGGAATGACGGCGTCGGAAATCGGCGAGTATATTGCGCCATCTGTTAATGCTAAGGAGCAGCGGTGATGGTGTGGATGAGATGATAGGAGCAAGTGGATCAATAGGGGTAACAGGAGAAGTATAATCGCCGAATTGCTCCGGATAGATTACCATAAGATTCTGATGAGTACAATACTTGCTCAGGAATGAAGGAAGTGCCTCAAGTTCTGACGAGAAGGATATTGAGTTGCGTCGGGCACCTACAGCAACAAGAAGGTCGTCATCTTCAAAGTCAGAGCTTAGTAGCAGGAAATCATCCCAAGATTCAAGCGATACATAGGAGACTCGTAGGTTGTAGTTCTCGGAGTAGAGTACGCCTCTTACATATCCGGCTGTCTCTTTTGGAGTAGCGAAGATGATGCGGCAGCCAAGCGCTGCGGCAAGATTGGCCGTGCGCTCTACCCACAGGCGGAATCCGGTCTCGTATTCAGCATTTTTTGGTACAACCACTATAATCTTGCGGAGAGTGGCGGGCGGGATATAACATCGGCTTATCATCACCATGCGGTTGGTGGCATGGAGAAGGGTCTCGGTAAGAGTACCATAGAATGTATCCACGATAGTCGACTTTCGGTGAAGTCCGATTATCACTTCAGAAGCCTGCTGCTCTATCATTACCCCTTTTATCCCGGTTACCACATTTGCATCGTAGCGCTCCACGCTCAGACATTCCACATCATGCATATTAGCTACTTCTTCAGCTATTCTCAGAGCACTGCGGGAATTAGCAAGCCTTGCCGCGTCATCGTCCGTGCGCACGGTCATGGCTGTGACGGGCACGCTACATTCAGGATGGCGCAGCATCAGAGCCAAGCTCATTATACCTTCGGCGGTGAGCGGATTAGCTACAGCCACCACCTGCCTTGCATCCTGACGCCATTCGCTGTCAGGTGCTTTGAGTGTCTCTTCAGTGAGGTGCATGCGTAGTTTAATGGCCGCTCGTTGGGTGACTATTGATGCCACGATACAGCAGAAGAGTATCATCACCACAGCGCCGTTGAGTATGTCTTCACCGAAGAGGTTATAATTGAAGCCAACCATCACAGCAGCGATTGTAGCTGCGGCCTTTCCTGATGTAAGGCCGAACATCACCTTCCTCTCGACTGCTGAGAAACCGAGCATCTTTCGAGCAATCCATGCGGCTATCCACTTAGTTATCAAGGCCGTGGCGGTAAGTACGCCGGCCACAATTATCACCCCCGGGCCACTAAATACCACGCTCACATTGATAAGCATTCCTACTCCTATGAGGAAGTAGGGGATGAAGATGGCGTTGCCTACGAAGAGAATGTAGCGCAGAAGAGTTGATCTCTCCGGAATAAAACGGTTAAGAAGCAGCCCTGCATAGAATGCTCCTAATATTGCCTCCAGTCCTATCACGTTTGCTATCAGTGACAACAGCAATACCATACCCATCACGTAGATATATTGAGTCACCGATTCGGAAAATTTTCTGAGAAACCACCGAGTTATGATTGGTACAATCCATGCTGACAACGATGCAAAGGCTATGAGTTTGGCAAGAAGCCACAGAGCATCACCCGGCCCCCATTTCCCCTTGGAACTGACACCGGCCACCGCTGCAAGACAGATAAGAGCCAAGAGCACTGCTACTATTGTGCCGCACACCGACACTACGGCCGAGCGGCTGCGGGTGAGGCCGAAGCGTGAAATGATGGGGTAAGAAATAAGAGTATGCGATGAAAGCATCGACGCAATCAGTAGAGAAGCGCTCCAGCCCTCATCTAATATCCAGTGAGCTACCGCAAGACCGCCGGCAAAGGGAAGGATAAAAGTCAGGAGTCCGAACTTCAGCCCGGGAGAAAGATTGCGCCTCAGATTCACCATATCTATCTCAATACCGGCCAGGCACATAAGATAGAGAATACCAACTTGACCGAATATCTCAAATGATGCGTCGCGGGCGAGGATATTGAAGCCATAGGGACCGACTAATATTCCGGCCACGATCAAGCCCACAATGTATGGTATTTTGATACGGTTAAATACCAACGGTGCCAGTAATATTATTACCAGCACTATAAGGAAGATGGCCACGGGTTGCTGAATCGGGAGGGTCATCGGCTATCTCTGTTCAGATAGATAAATTAGCTACGGATGCCGGGAACTTGAGCTTTGCATCCTCATTCGCCCCGCAAAGTTAGCAAAATATTGGTTAGAACGCAATAAATTACATGAAACGGGTACATCAGACTCAATAAATTACATCGAAGGGGGTTCTAATGAAGGGGGTTCTAATGATTGTATAGTCCTCGGGTTAGAGAGATTTCTTTACCCGTTTTTCATAAATATAATCACCAATATTGGCCTGTTTTGTTTAATCCGAAATTTCACTGCAATCATTAGTTTTTTTATAGAGGGCTTGTCGTAAATCTGTGATTTTTTTATTAATTTTACGAAAATTTTAAGTTCCCTATTTTATTGAAAAATCATTCTATATGCCTAAAGACTACTATAATAATAGCCGTCGGTCAAGCCGTCCTGCCAACTTTGAACCACCGATAGATTCTTCCGGAAAGCTCCCTCCTCATGCCACCGATCTTGAGCGTCTCGTTCTGGGAGCTCTTATGCTTGAAAAAGATGCGTATATGATAGTTTGCGATATCTTGTCTCCGGATGCGTTCTATGAGCCGCGTCATCAGCATCTTTATGAGGCTATATCTCAGTTAGGATTAAATCAGCGTCCCATTGATATGGAGACCGTAATCGAGCAGCTAAGGAAAAATCATACTCTTGAACAGGCCGGTGGCATCAAGTATATTACTGAGCTAACTTCTCAGGTATTATCTGCCGCTCATGTGGAATTTCATGCACGTATCGTAGCGCAGAAATTCCTTGCACGTCGCCTTAT
>CAYNNV010000205.1:0-3760 GCA_964398625.1 uncultured Sangeribacter sp.
AAAGTTATTACTTCTTCTTTATATAACCAAATAATTAACCACTAAATTTCTTTCTTAAATGGATAAAAGAAAAATTTCTTTGACAGAGTTGTATAGGGAGAAGATGGAACAACTCTCTCCTGCACGGCAGCTTATCCAAGACCTCATGGATGCGACAGGTCGCTCAGAGGTAACTGTGCGCCTCTGGATTGGCGGCAAGTTCAAGCCTGAGCCAATCATTCAGCGCATTATCGCTGACACGTTGGGCCTTGATATTGACTATCTGTTCCCGGACCAGGAAAAGGAGGAATGATATGGTAACGGAACAGCCCAACGTACAGCCCAACTCCCGCTACACCGTTACGGAGACTTGCAAGTTGCTCGGCATACACCGCAACAGCCTCCGCAAATATACGCTGATGGGGCGCATCAAATCGGGAGTGAGAAAAGCCACTGCCAAGAAGTTTTACCTCGGCAGTGAAATCATTAAATTCTGGAATAAACAAATCTGATATGAACAGCGAAGACAGACACCGCCGAGTGATGGCAAACAACGACATCAAGCACATTGAGGCCGGGCAGCTCAACGCCTACCTTGACTCACTCTCCTATTGGGAGAGAGTCGAATTTGTATCGGCTGTAATCCGCCGCTACAAGGTGAGGCGTCAGACCTTCTTCAACTGGAAGGCTATGGCTTGCCGCATACCCGACAAAGCCAAAGAGATTATCGAGAGTGAAGCCGGGCAGCCAATTTTCATACCCACTGACAATCTCACCCCCTGCGAGCTATGACGATGAAAGAAACACCACCGACCTGTAATGTCAATGGTGTATTTTGTGCTAAGGTGACTTGTGCCGAACTTGGCATCAGTTATCGAGACCTGCGGCTTCTTAGGAAGCTCGGTCTTATCTTACCTACCAATCCCGACAATCGATACCGTCCTAAGTTCTTAGGTCAAGCGATACACGACTGTTGGGAAAAAATGAAACAACTATGATCAGCGAAAAAACTATCCAACTTGTCCGCGACCTCAGTATCGTGGACGTTGTAGGAGAATACACGGAACTCCGCCGCAAAGGGTCGGCATATATGGGGTGCTGTCCGTTCCATACCGAGCGGACTCCCTCTTTTTCCGTCAGCCCATCAAAGGGCCTTTGCAACTGTCTGAGTTGCCACAAAGGCGGCGACGTACTGAAATTCATTCAGCAGATGGAGGGTCTGGACTTCATCGAGGCGGTCGAGTTCCTGGCCAAGAGGCATAACATCCCCATTGAGTATACCAAATCAGAACGAACGCCCGAAGAAATCGAAAAAGCCCATAAGCGAGAGTCGCTACTGATTGTTGTCGACCTCGTGCAACAATTTTTTATCGAGCAGTTCAACGCCAAAAATAGCGTTGAGGCGCAAGCCGCACGTGAATATGCCTATTCACGGTGGGGCGAAAAATTTTGCAAGAGTGCGGGTATCGGCTATGCCCCCGCTGACGGCAAAGCCTTTATGGACTACTGCAAAAGCAAAGCCATCTCCGAGGATCTTCTTTTGCAGTTGGGCCTGTTGCGTCGCACCGAAAAGGGCTTTACCTACTTTCTTTTCCGCGAGCGCGTAACTATTCCAATCCACAATCGCACTAATCGTATTATTGCTTTCACGGCACGTTATATCGGTGCCGAAGACAACCCTGGCGGAAAGTATATAAACTCGACTAACAGCGATATTTTTGTCAAGGGGGAGTCTGTATTCGGCATTAACAAGGCGAGCCACGCTCGCAATGCCAACTACTTAATCATTGTAGAGGGTGCGCCTGACGTGCTCCGTTTACACACCCTCGGAATGTATAACACTGTCGCCTCACTGGGCACCGCCTGGTGCGACAAGCAATTTGAGCAACTGAAACGATACACTGAATCGCTCTGCTTCATTCCTGACTCAGACCCTCCGAAAGAGGGTAATCTGTATGGCCCCGGAATAAACGCTGTTATGACTAACGGCGCACTTGCAGTTCGTCTCGGTTTCGATGTTACCGTCAGAGAACTGCCGTTTGATTACGCCTCAGATGATGAAGAACATACCACTCCGCTGAAGAATGACCCGGACAGCTTCATTACATCAAAGGCGAAATATGACTCGCTTAAAGAAACGCATTTTGTCGTTTGGCTCGCGGCGAAACGCTTACCGTTAGCTGCTTCACTTGTGGAGCAGCGCAAGTGTGTGGCCGAGATTGCCGACCTGCTACGCCATATCAAGGTAAAGAGTATCGTTGACTCGTGCATCGAGCAGCTTGCTCAAATACACGGCAAGGTGAAGTTATGGCGCGAGGCCCTGGCTAAAGCCAAAGGTGAAGCCCGGCAGAAAGCGGCAGAGTCGCCCAAGACCGAGCGCGAGAGGGATATTGCACTGCTTCGCCAGTTCAATCTTTCAATCGAGGATAACTGCTACTTCACTTACGATGATGAAGGGTCTCCGACCCGATTATCGAATTTTGTTCTCAATCCGCTCTACCACATCAAGGACGACCACAACGGCACTCGTATTTTCGAGATGATAAACCGTTTCGGTCAAAAATGCACCATTGAACTGTCAGAGTCGGAGCTTTGCTCCCTCTCGACATTTCAGCAGCGTGTCGGTTCATTGGGCAACTATGTATGGCGAGCCAAGATTGACAAACTCAACAACGTTAAGGAATACACCTACGCCAAGACCGAATCCGCAGAGCGAATCCGTCGTCTCGGCTGGGATATTGCCGCTGAATTTTTCGCGTTCGGAAACGGCATAGTCATTGATGGCCGCTTCCGCCCTGTCGATAACCTGGGCATTATCCGTGAGTGCAAGGGGCACACTTACTACCTCCCTGCAATGTCGATGATGCACCGTGACAATCCCGATGATTACCAGTTCGAGAAGCTGATGATCTACGAGAGCGGTTCGGGCCTGAGGCTCTATGACTTCGCCGAAAAACTTATTGCCGTTTTTGGAGAAGATGCGAAGATAGCCCTGTGCTATCTTTTCGCTACTCTTTTCCGCGATGTCATATTCAGACGCACACGACATTTCCCTATACTCAATCTCTTTGGCGAGAAGGGCACCGGCAAGACCACTCTCGCCACCTGTCTGCAATCTTTCTTTCTCCACGGTATTGACCCGCCAAACCTTGCCGTTACCTCTATCCCCGGCATGAATGACCGTGTCTCTGAGGCGGTCAATATCCTAACCGTTTTTGACGAGTACAAAAACGACCTCGACCCTCGAAAGATTGCTTTCATAAAAGGTATGTGGGGAGGTGCCGGTCAGACCAAGAAGAACATGAACGCCGACGGCAAAGCGCAGCAGACGCTTGTTACCACAGGCGTAGCCTTGTGCGGCCAGGACAAGCCCACACAAGACATGGCGCTTTTCACTCGCATATTGTTCCTGGAGTTCCACAAAACAGTATTCAGCCAATACGAGCGCAAGAATTATGATGATCTTGTGGCCCTCTGCAATATGGGGCTGACACATCTCTGCGTCGAGTTGATGTCGCTGCGTCAGCTGTTCGAGAGCAACTTCAATCAGGAATACTCGCTCGCTAAGGGCGAACTCGCCTCTAAGGTCACGGACGAGAAGATTCACGACCGCATCTTCGGCAATTGGGTTATCCCTCTTGCCGTGTTCCGCACTCTCCAGTCGAGCCTTGACCTGCCGTTCAGCTACGCCGACCTGTTCGACAACGTTCTGCGCTGTATGCGTAATCAGAACGAATATGCAGAGGAATCGTCTGAGATTGCGGACTTCTGGAACACTTTG
>CAYNNV010000206.1:0-3736 GCA_964398625.1 uncultured Sangeribacter sp.
GCATGTGCATTGCGTGAACGGGTTTATACTTAATATATATGCGCTGCTGAAATTTTTTGCCGCCCACAACATTAAGACCATAGTAACCCTCCATGCAGAGTTTTTCCATACAGGCAGCTGCGGACATGCGTATGATTGCGAGAAATGGAAGACACACTGCCACGATTGCGCTACATACAAAAGGGAGTGTGCGTCTTGGTTTTTCGACAGATCTTATTCGGCATGGAAAAAGATGAACAAGGCATTTTCCTATTTCAAGAAAGAGAATATACATATAACGGCTGTCTCTCCATGGCTTGCAGGCAGAGCAAAAGATTCGGCCATCCTTAAAAGATTTGATATTTCATACGTTCCCAACGGCTTAGACCCTGAAGTGTTCCACTATCGTGAAGCGGAAGGGCTGATTGACAGAGGAGAATATGAAAAGGTGATACTCTTTGTAGCGCCCTATTTCAATCTCGATGCCAACGACCTGAAGGGAGGACGCTATATTCCGCAGTTGGCTGAGAGACTGCCAAAATATAAGTTTATTGTAGTGGCAAGCAGGATGCCTGAGCAGCTCCCTGAAATGCCTGAAAACGTGCAGTTGTGGGGCCGGGCAAAATCGCAATCGGAGCTGGCACAATTGTATTCGGAAGCGGATCTCACGATGCTTTTATCGAAAAGGGAAACATTCTCGATGGTGACGGCCGAGTCATTATGCTGTGGTACGCCTGTGGTAGGATTTGAAGCAGGCGGACCGGAAAGCATCGCCATACCCGAATTCAGCAAATTTGTGGAATACGGCAATATCGATGAATTGGTACGTTCGTTGGAGTCTGACATCAATGTTGATAAACCAAAACTCTCGGAGAGGGCAATCGCTCTTTACTCTAAAGAGAATATGAATGACCGCTATCTAAAAGCTTACAAGGACTTGATGTCTTGATATCTGATCGTATCGAGGTACAAAATTTTTTATAGAATCAATGTACTATATATTATTATTATTCATACTTCTTTTGTACAGCGTCTATAACACGCATGACACTTCTGTCGCCAACAAGAAGAAGGAAGACGTATATTGTTTTATTATATGCGTCGCACTCGTATTATTGGCGGCATTCAGGTCGAATAAAGTGGGTGCAGACACACTTGGATACAGGCTCGATTATGACGCACTTAGCAAATACACTACATACGCAAGCCTTCTCAAGCGATACTCTATTGACTATATAGGTTACTATGGCTTGTCGAAGCTGTTTCAGTTGATGAAAATGCCTGTGCAGGTGTGGTTTGGATTTGTTGAGGCTTTATATTTGGTTGCGCTGATGCTGTTTATAAAAAGATTTTCAAAGGATAAAATATTTAGTCTTTTGGTCTTTGTAACTGTCGGGTTGTTTACGTTCTCAATGGCAGGATTGAAGCAGACAGTGGCTAACGCTTTTATAATGTATGCGTTTCTTCTTTTTATCAATAAACGGTATTGGCTTTCGGTGCCATTAATTATATTGGCTTATTACACCCATCCGTCGGTTATGATATTTGTGTTTGCATTTATTGCTTACTATCTAAGAAATTCCAAATATCTCGTGACGGTATGCTTCTTGTCATGTATATTAATATATTTCTACAGCACACTTTTTATCGGCACTATGATCGATATGCTTGATAACAATCATTTTCAGGCATATAATGTGAATAAAAGCGGATATTCCTACGTCACCTTTATTTTTTATTTTTCAATCACTCTGATAAGTCTTTTAAATTATAAAAACTATAAAAAGAATTGTCTGGGTAGCGCTCGCTATGTGACCGGCATGGCTATGCTTGCGTGCGGATTGCAGTTGCTTGCCGGCGTGTCACCATCGCTGTTCCGCCTGGCCAACCTTTATGTGCCTTTTATAATGGTTCTGCTTCCCAACACCACTTTCTATGCTCACAAAGAAAACAGGACGTGGGTGAAACTTATCTTGATGGGTTGTGTGATATTCTATTTCCTATACGCCGGCAGAAATTCACAATATTCATTTATGTAATCGGTCCGTAACCGGAGAAAAATATTTTAATTTATGGAGAAAACCAATCGACAGCCACGTGTTCTCATCACTACCGTAAGCGGATGGAGTAATGCCGTAGGTTCTGACACGATGTCAACTTTATTCTCAAAGTATGACACATCAAAACTGGCAAGCCTGTACATTCGTGCAGAATTGTCGGATTCTCCGGTGTGTCGCAGATATTTTCATATATACGAAAACCGAATAATCAAGAGCTTGTGGAATCGCAAGACTGCGACAGGTGAGGAGTTTGTGACCGAAGATAAAAAAATTGATGTCAACACCGATGCCCTGAAAAAGGAAAAAGCCTTCTATTCAAAGTTCACAAAATTCCGCCCATGGTATCTTATTATGGCGCGTGAACTGATATGGAAATTCGGCCGATGGAAAACTAAAGAGCTGGATGCGTTTCTCGATGACTTCAAACCGGAGGTGCTTTTCTTCCCGATAGAAAGCTATATTCACCTGAATCGCATCAATGAATATATCATAAAGAGATGTAAGCCGAAATTGGTGGTCTGCAACCTGTGGGATGATAATTTCACATATAAACAGGGGAAAAGCTTCGGGCACAAGATTCATCGTTTCTGGCTGCGGAAGCACTACCGTAAATTAGTCAATGCCGGCGATGTATTTATTGCTCAGAACCCTAAGATGCAGCGCGAATTTAAGGAGGCATTCGGCAAGGATACGGAACTGATCACAAAACCGATCTTTAATATCGGAGAGTTTAAAGAGTATACCCCCTCGACCCCGATAAAATTATTGTACACCGCCCTCCTTTACATCAATCGCGATAAATCGATTATCGCTCTGGCAAATGCCATAAAGAAAATAAATTCCAATGGTCTGAAAATGGAGCTTGATGTATATTCCGGCACCCCCCTATCAGATCAACAACGCCAAAGCATAGAATGCGACCCCGGTTGCCACTTCAAGGGGCATGTGAAGCAAAGCGAGGTGTTTAAGTTGCAACAAGAGGCTGATATACTCGTGTTTGTAGAAGATTTGTCGGATAAGAATCTCGCAGCCCGCTTGTCATTCTCAACCAAGATCACAGATTATCTGCGGGCCGGCAAATGCATATTGGCCATAGGCAACAAGGATCTCGCTCCTATGGAATATCTCGCTGAGCAGAAAGCTGCATGCGTCTGCACAAAGGAATCGGATATCTATCCGGCCTTAAAAGAATTGGCGGAAGATAAAGAAAAAATCGTGGAGTATGCAAGAAATGCATATCTTTGCGGTAAGAACAATCACGACGGAGACTCCCTTCTGGGGAAATTATACAGTATATTAGGCAACGTAGATCATCAATCATAACTATGAAGATATTTGCACCGGAACTTGAAGCCAAGATAAAGGAAACCCTTGTTGCTAAAGGTCTGAACCCAAAGTGCGCTGAAGCAACCGCAGAATGTATGGTCATGGCCGATTTATTCGGTATTGTCACACATGGGTCGGTGGTACTACCCTCGCATATACAACGGATTGAGAATGGAGGATATAATCTTGATCCGACGTATGACGTGGTGTCGGAATCAGATTCATTCAGCGTAATTGATGCGGATAATGCCATAGGATTTGCGAGTGCAAGCTATTGCATGGAATATGCTATATCGAAAGCCAAGGAGAAGGGCATCTACACCGTGCTGAGCAGAAATGCCAATGCCTATGGAGCGGCCTCCTGCTATGCC
>CAYNNV010000207.1:0-3723 GCA_964398625.1 uncultured Sangeribacter sp.
ATCAACAAAGACCTTCACATCCATCATGTCGCGCAAAGACCTGTCAGTCAGGACGAGTATGCCCTCCACAACTACTACATCGCGAGGTTTGATGGTTTTTGTCTCATCGAGTCTTGCACAGGTAAGAAAATCATAGGTGGGCATCTGTATTGATTTGCCTTCCTTAAGTTCTTTGAGATGCTTCACTAATAAAGGCCATTCAATAGAAGCCGGCTCATCATAATTCATTTTCAAGCGTTCTTCCAACGGAATATGATGATTGTCTTTATAGTAGGAGTCTTGTGGTATTACAGCCACTTCATCTTTAGGTAGACTTTCTATGATTTTTCTGACAACTGTGGTTTTACCGGATCCGGTGCCACCTGCAATCCCTATTATCAGCATTGTAGTCTGTGAATTTGAAAGATAATTTGCGAACCATTTCGCAACGCAAATTTATGAAATTTTTTTATAACTTTGTACTCACTCTATAAGTTTCCTGACATGATAGTCTCATCACTCAGATCGTTTGGACGATATTGCATATTTCTGACTCAAGTGTTTAGATGCCCGGATAAATGGAAAGAACTGGGAAAGAACACATTGTTTGAGATAAATAAGCTCGGGGTGGACTCGATACCACTCACTATAATAATTTCAATTTTCATTGGAGCCGTCATCACCATTCAGATGCAGCTCAACATTATGTCGCCGCTTGTGCCGGCATATTCTGTAGGCCTTGCCACCCGAGAAATTCTTCTTCTTGAATTCTCTTCTTCGATTTTATCACTGATTCTGGCCGGTAAAGTAGGGTCAAATATAGCTTCTGAGATAGGCACAATGAGAGTCACCGAGCAGATTGACGCTATGGATATAATGGGGGTTAATTCCGCCAACTATATAGTTCTGCCCAAAATAATCGGATTTGTGCTTTTCGTGCCGGTTTTAGTTATCCTGTCAATGTTCACCGGTCTTCTCGGTGGTTGGGGAATGGCATTCTTCACTGATATAATATCAGTGGAAAATTATGTTTACGGCATACAGACAATGTTTGTGGAATGGTATGTCTGGTATGGCATTATTAAAACTTTCTTCTTTGCATTTATAATTACGAGTGTATCTTCATTCTTTGGATATAACGTGAGCGGAGGTGCACTGGAAGTGGGTAAGGCCAGTACTAATGCTGTGGTGATCAGCAGCATTATGATTCTTCTGATGGATGTGGTATTAACAAAACTTTTGATGCAATGATTGAGGCCAAGAACATATCAAAATGGTTTGACGGGACACAGATTCTGCACGATATTTCTGCTACTTTTGACACCGGAAAAACAAACCTTATTATCGGCCAAAGCGGTTCGGGCAAGACTGTATTCATGAAATGTCTCATTGGTCTTATGCAGCCTGAACAGGGGGAAATATACTATGACGGACGCGCCCTTAAGGAGATGAACGGCGAGCAAAGAAAACTTTTGCGTACCGAAATTGGTATGTTATTTCAAGGTTCTGCCCTATTTGATAATCTCACTGTATTAGGAAATGTAATGTTCCCGCTTAAGATGTTCAGCCCCCTTTCCAAAGCAGAACAATTGGAACGAGCCAGATTTTGCATACATCGTGTAGGTCTTGACAATGCCGATGATAAATATCCGTCGGAAATTTCGGGTGGTATGCAGAAACGTGTCGCCATAGCGCGTGCCATAGCCCTGAATCCACGCTATCTGTTTTGTCATGAACCCAATTCCGGGCTCGATCCCAAGACATCAATTCTCATTGATGAACTATTGTCGGATATTACTCACGAATACGGCATTACTACCATTATTAATACTCACGACATGAACTCCGTACTTGGTATCGGTGAGAAAATAGTGTTTATCAATAAAGGGCATTGTGACTGGATTGGTGATGACCGCAACATTTTCCGCTCGCAATCAGAGAGTCTGAATGATTTTGTATTTGCGTCAAAACTGTTTCGCGAAGTCAAACTTTTCTTGGAAAGAAAAGCTGAAGCAGAAGAAAATTCGTAAAAAAATTTTCAGCGACTATGAATCAGAGAAGAGAAGTTGGCAATAACTTTTCTTTTAACTTCCTGCATATCTACAACATCTCCCACCTCCCGCGCAATTGATGTTACTCCTTTGTCGATGAAACCACAAGGATTAATGGCATTAAACCAGCTTAGGTCGGTATTTACATTTAGTGCAAAGCCATGCATTGAAATACCTCGGGATATTTTCACACCAATAGCACAAATTTTTCTTTCTTGTGGCGTGCCGACACCAATCCAAACTCCGGTTGCGCCATCTACCCTCTCACTGGAAATGCCGAAATCCCTTAATGTGTCGATCACTGTCTGCTCAAGCAAATCGACATAAGCTTTTACACCCAAAGCATGGGCGCGGAGATTTAAAATAGGATATACCACTAATTGGCCCGGTCCATGATATGTGATGTCACCACCTCGCTCTATTCTGATGCATTCCGCTTCAGATGGTAACAAGAGGAGATTCTCCTGTTTGCCATGTTTGCCAAGCGTGTATACATGATAATGCTCTGTGAGGAGAAGATATTCATCACCTCCATTTGCCACAGAATTCTGTAAATCATGCTGAAGCCCCCACGTCTCCCTATATGGGGTTAACCCTAAATCCTTAACAATCATATTTGTATTACAAAATATGCTTTTCCGCGTGATAGCTGCTTCTCACCATTGGTGCACTTTCCATGTGGCGGAATCCTTTACTTAACCCTATCTTGCGGTATTCCTCAAAAGTATCCGGTTCGATATACTCCTGCACAGGATAATGATTCTTGGTGGGCTGAAGATATTGTCCGATGGTCATGACATCGCAACCCACTGCGCGAAGATCATCCATGGTCTCGATTATTTCATCTTTAGTTTCACCCAATCCAAGCATTATACCTGATTTGGATCTCACTCCTTTCGATGATATATATTTGATTACATTTAGCGAGCAATCATAGGTAGCCACGCTTCTCACATCCGGCGTCAAACGTTTTACTGTTTCCAAATTGTGCGAAATAACATCCGGACCGGCATCAATGATAACATCCAACAGATCTTGCCGTCCATTCATGTCGGGTATCAAGACTTCCATAGTAGTGCCGGGACACTCTTTCTTGATTCTTGAAATAAGATTAGCCCAGTGGTGAGCACCATAGTCCGGTAAATCATCACGGTCTACCGAAGTAATCACCACATGTTTGAGCTTGAGATCCTTTATTGATAGTACGATGTCATCAATTTCCTTAGTATCAAGAGGGTTCGGCCTACCTGAAGTGACATTGCAAAATTTGCAATTGCGTGTACAAATATTTCCACCTATCATAAAAGTGGCTGTCCCTCTACCCCAACATTCGCCACGATTCGGACACATGCCTGACGAACATATAGTGTGAAGATGCTTATCATTCAGCAGACCAACAACTTGCTCTGCTTTAAATCCTCTCGGAAGTTTTATTTTAAGCCATTCAGGCTTATGTCTGAAATCTCCTTTCATATTTTTAAGGGCAATCAATCCATTCTTTGTTTATAATCAGTATAAGAAAATCTGCGGAGGCATTCATTTATGCCATCAGAATTCTGAAGCCATATTGCCGGATGCTTTATGCCGTTAAACATGTTGGTCTTAACTGTAGTGTAATGATTCATATCTTCGAAAACCAATCTGTCTCCGACTTTCAGAGGTGTTTCAAATTTCCAGTCGCCGCAGAAATCGC
>CAYNNV010000208.1:0-1661 GCA_964398625.1 uncultured Sangeribacter sp.
TATGCGCTTAACGGCCTCTTCATTAGTGGCATCACACCCTATACCCCACACCGTATCTGTGGGATAGAGGATTATACCTCCTTTGCGAAGCACATCAAGAGCTTTATTTATATCTTCTTTCATATTAATGTAAGCACAAGCCTTCGGAATTATTATTAGATAAGTTCAAGAATAAACTTTCTCGAGTCTATCCATTTCTTTGAGCCACATACGGGATTGGGCATCGGATGGCATTCTCCAGTCGCCACGCGGAGAGAGACAGACGGAACCGACTTTAGGTCCATCCGGCATGGCAGAACGCTTGAATTGCTGAGAGAAAAACCTTCGATAGAAGGTACGTTGCCATTTCAAAATCACTTCCTTAGAGAATCTGTCCTTAAATGCGACATTAGCGAGGAGGAATATTTTTTCAGGAGAGAATCCATTACGCAGGGTATGATATAAGAAGAAGTCATGAAGGTCATATGGACCGACAAGGTCTTCAGTCCGTTGTTCAATGGTGCCATCGGGATTGGCAGGGATAAGTTCCGGGCTTATAGGTGTGTCTATAATATCACGCAGCAGGGCAGCAGCTTTTTCGCTTGCCTCCTGTGCATGCCACTCCACAAGATAGCGCACGAGAGACTTCGGGATAGAGGCGTTGACACCATACATCGACATCTGATCGCCATTGTAAGTGCACCAACCGAGGGCAAGCTCGGAGAGATCGCCCGTACCTATCACCATTCCACCATACTTATTAGCCAGATCCATAAGAATCTGAGTGCGCTCGCGTGCCTGACCATTCTCATATGTTGCGTCATGAATGTTTTCATCATGACCAATGTCGGAGAAATGCATCCTTACTGACTTCCCGATTGGAATCTCTAAGGCAGTGACACCGAGTTCTGCCATAAGATTCCACGCATTGTCGTGGGTACGATCTGTGGTACCGAATCCGGGCATGGTTACAGCCACTATATTTTCACGTGGTATGCCTAACTTATCAAAAGCCTTTACGGTGACCAGCAACGCTAATGTTGAATCAAGGCCCCCGGAGATTCCTATAACAGCTCTTTTGCATCCGGTAGCATCCAGACGTTGCATAAGGCCCCAAGCTTGAATTGAAGTGATCTCTTCACAACGTTCCTTCAGGTGAGTTGCATCAGAAGGAACAAAGGGAGCCGGATTCACAACAATATCAGCTGCTGTTATTGAAGGATAGTAAGATTTCTTATCAATCAAATCCTGCGTTATCCTTACAGATGGGAGTGATAATGAGTCATTAGAAAATGTATTATACTTAACTCTTTCATTATGCAGCAACTCAACATCAATGACCGCAGTAACAAAAAAGCCCTCGGGACGGAATCGAGGAGACTCGGCAAGGATGGTACCGTCGCAAGCTATTACAGCATTGCCGCAGAAAGAGAGATCGGTAGATGATTCTCCCCACCCGGCAGAAGCATACACGTAAGCACAACGGCATCGTGCGCTTTGCTGTGAAACGAGATTGAGCAGGTAGGAGTGTTTACCTATATTATCATCAGAGGCCGACAGATTTACTATAATGTCGGCACCTTGCTGACACAGGCGGCTACTTGGGGGAGCAGGCACCCATAAGTCCTCACATATTTCGACACCAACTTTCATACCATTGATGTCGAATATCAAGTCAATGC
>CAYNNV010000208.1:1671-3710 GCA_964398625.1 uncultured Sangeribacter sp.
CTCATAGAACTCGGCATAATTGGGTATATGTATTTTCGGAACGATACCCATCACCTTACCGGCATTGATTACGACAGCACAGTTATATAAAGCACCTCTCCATTTTAGCGGAGCCCCAACAATAATAGCCGGCATAAAAGATTCTTCAGCATACGAATCACATATCTTTTGGATACCATTGACTGTATGCTGCAAAAGCAGATCTTGCAAAAAAAGATCAGCGCATGTATAACCCGTCAGAGATAACTCCGGGAAAACAGCAAGTGATACGCCTTGCTTACCTGCCTCACAGGCCATATTGATAATCTCTTCGGTATTGGCGTCGACATCGGCCACAGATACACGAGGCACACAAGCTCCCACTTTCATCATACAGAAGCGGGAAAAATCAACCGGGTTATTATTATGAGTCAGGTTCATTTCAATCAATTAGCGAGTTTGTATGAAAGAAGTTTAAAACACTTCATGCTGTTCAAAATACAAATTTAGCAAATATTCCTGAGATTTTCCCACCTACACAATAAAAAAATCAAGGCTCGTGTGCCTTGATTTTTCATAGCCTCTAATTTTGGCTTATATAGTTTTAATCCATTGAACGATTATATCCAGAGCTTCAGGAGAGAATGTTTCTTCAATTGTGGCGTATTCATCGGTAAATCCTGATTCACAATGTTGAAATAGATGATTCAACCCATCCAAAGACCTAATTTTATTCTTAGGAGAGGGATGTAAGCCTTTATTTAAAGCTTTCAAGTTTTTTTCACAGGAAACCTGTGAGTCTTTTGTGCCATTCAAAGCCAACACCGGACAAGTGACCCGTCTCAACATCTTCCTTGCATCAAGATTCGGCAGATACTGCATGTATGGCGAACTAATTTGCTGCTTTAAAAGATGCAAATTATCTTTAAGTTCCTTGGGGAGGTCAACTGTATCTAATTTAATACAGGCTGTTTCACTTCCCTCAAATAATAGATTCAGAGCCTCGCAATAATCATCTATCACCTGTTGTGAATAACCGGAATTAGCAAGGAAAGAACGATTCTGATCTAAAATAGTCTCCTTGCCGGAAACAATCATGCCTGCAAGACTGACAATGAAATCAACATTCTTTTCCGACCCTAACATGAAGGAAATAGTACCTCCCTCACTATGACCTAATACACCGACCTTATTGAATTTTGGACGCAGAAATCTGATACCGGCCAATGCGTCATTCTTCAAATCTTCGGTAGTAAAGTTGGTGATATCACCCGTAGATTCTCCGAATCCTCGGTCATCATAACGAAGAGACGCTATACCATTTCTTGCCAATGCATCAGCAATAACGGCAAAAGGCTTGTGCTCAAAAATCTCCTCGTCACGATTCTGAAGTCCGCTACCCGTAATCATTATTACGACAGGTGTTTTTCTGTCATAGCCCGAAGGCAATGTCAGCGTACCTTTAAGCACAGCGTCACCATTCGAGAAGCTTACCTCTTCTTGAGTGTAAGGAAACGGAGGTTGGGGAGTCTGAGGTCTTGATAATTTTCTTTCTCCGGGGTGAAGGACAAGGGGAAAGGTCATTCCCGCCTGAGAGAAATTGCCAGTTATCTCATCATTCTCATATTTCCCTTCAAAGGAAGCGCCGATCATCGGTATAGACACTGAGATACCGTTGGAGTCTGTTCTTACAAGCTTAATCGGAATGCCATTGGCCTTTTGAGCCGGAGAGTCCATAGTGGGGTTTTCATCATCAAGATGAAATACAAGCGGCAAACTCACGCCTTGAACTTTAATATCTCCGGTCCATGCACCTGTCTGAGCGTATGTACAAATCAGGGTTGCCATCAAACAAAGGAGGAATAATATTCTTCTTTTCATTTATCTCACCATTTTTTTGCAAATTTAGCAATTATATCGGGATTTTCAAATATTTGTTATGATTAAGGCGGATAGAGTTCAGGATTATTTGTTGAGGAATGGTTTGAAAACTATTAAGTATTAATGAATGTTATAAGGGAAAAATAATTTAGGACAATATGAAAAAATATTACAAAATA
>CAYNNV010000209.1:0-3688 GCA_964398625.1 uncultured Sangeribacter sp.
TACAATTAGGAAATGAATGGTCTTTTTTATCCTACCATTTTACAATTAATCTTATATTTAGCTATGATAAAAATGATGCTTATCGCCGGCGCAGGTGGATTTGTCGGCACTTGTGGTAGATTCTTGGTAGGAAAGTGGAGTTCTGCATTATGGCACGGTGCTTTCCCAATGGGTACTTTTCTTGTAAACATTATCGGATGCTTCATTATAGGTATCTTCTTCGGATTGCTTGAGAAGGCACACGTGATGACATCAAACGAAAATGTACTGCTCATCACTGGATTCTGCGGTGGTTTCACTACTTTCTCTTCATTTGCCGACGATATGTGGGTGCTGGGAAATAAAGGTGACTGGGGCACATTTGCATTCTATCTCATTGCATCGGTAGTAGTTGGTGTATTGCTCGTATGGGGCGGTCGCGCGCTCATTCGCTGAAGCCTGAAAGTATAAAAAAAAGAGGTGAACACACGTTCACCTCTTTTTTTATTACAATAAATCTGTATCAGTTGCGAGTTATTGTCACATTTTCAGTAGTGATGCCGGTAGTCTCAAGGCTCCACTTAATAAGATTGTCAGTAGTATTGAAATATCCGTCTGTTGCTACTTCAAAGAAGTCAGGAGCAGTGATATTCAGTCCGTTGACAGAGACACCGGTACAATTCAGCTTATCTCCTTCAAAGCCGTTAACCCATCCGATTACACAGCCGATGCTGTTAGTAACATATTTTTCTCCGGTTGCAGATTCTTTAGGAGTGGTAGCCGTAGATATAATAGTCACGTTTGATGCAGTCACATTATTCATTGTAAGAGTGACTTTTCCACCTTCTGACCATTCATAACCTACAAATGTGCCAAGATTGTATTCGCCGGTGATTGTAGCATTGTTGATGTGCACATTGCTAATGTCCCAGTTGTCCCAGCAGCCTACCAGAAGCACTGCGCATCCTGAAGAGCCTTTCTCTCCTTCATTACCGTTGACAGTGACATTCTCAAGATTGAGATTGCGGATAAAATTATTCTTGGTCTTCAAGTAGGCATTGCCTGCACCCTGGAACATTGCAGTTCCAACAAACCTCAGGTTATCCTTGTCAGGTCTCTGGATTGTAAGATTGCGAATTGTATATCCCTGTCCGTCAAGACCGTAGAAGTACCCGCCGGCATCTATATTATCCTTTATCGGCTCCCAGATATGTCCGGTATAATCAATATTGTCATAAAGGCGAAGAACATAGCCGTTATCATTAAGATATGGGAATGACTTGTACCAATTTGCATTCATGTACTCCAAAGCCTCGGGAGTACCTACATAGTAAGCACGATTCTCAACATCCTTATACAGACCATCGATTACGTTGCCGTCAGCGTCAACCATAGGGGTCGCAGTCTCCGGAGGTGTGCCCGGAATAAGATTATTCATAGTTCCCTCGAAGATAGGATTGATACGTACGGTTACGGGGAGGTTGCTTGAGAGGAGCTGGCCGTAGACATTTGTGCGGTAATTCATCTTGACAGGCACATTATCAAGGTTTATCTCATCGCGAAGCGGAGTGGTGCCGTTGAAGGTCTGATACGAGCCTTTGAGCAGCGACTCATCGGCGCGGGTAGTAAGCACGTAGATGCTTGTCACGCCGCTTATATTCTCCACGGTCATGTAGTCATTCTGAGCGGGAACCGAGCCGGTAAGAGTGAGAGTGGCTGCACCGGTGGGCTCAGGATTCTCAGCCTTCATATCGAGGGTAGTGAAGATATTGTCGGTGATGTTGAGGCTGTATGTGAGTTTGCTGAGAGCAGCTACTACAGCAGGCTCTTCGATGTCGGAAGTTCCGAAGTTGAGTTGTGCGAAAGCGCGGTTGAGCACTGCGCTAAGAGAATCGTTTGTGCCGATTGTCTTAGTTATGTAGCAATAGAAAGCATCGTCAATCTCCTGATTGGGATGAATGTTTTCCGCATCATAATTCACTGAGATCACGCCGTCATTAAAGCTTGAGAAATGTGACTCAGTATTGTGAGCATAGAAGGCAAAAGAATACTCTTCGCCGGGCACAAGCTGGAGCGTAAGCGTAGCGGTAGTCACGCCGGGACCGAAAGCATCCATTTCCACATTATTGTAGATTGGAGTGCCTTCAGAGTTATATACAGAGTAAACGAGCTGATTGCAGTCTGTATCATCACCGAGAGCACGAGTGGCCATCTCGGGCAGAGAGACGCTAATAGTGACAGTCCCGTCGCCGCCGTTGGCAGCAGGTTCATCGGCAGAGCAGGATGCCAGGGCAAATGCCGAGCCGAGAATCATAGCTGAATAGATGAATTTTTTCATGGTTACGAATTATTTTATTTAACAAAAGTTTATAATTTGCAAAATTACAAAAAAATAAATACCCCCCCCCATTTTTAACATTTATTACGTATTTTTAATATAATGAATAGCCGATCCTTAATATAGACCTTAATATAGTCCTGAAGTCACCTGCAGATTAACACCTCAACCCGAACCCGGCGACATGAAGCATAAGCGCATCATAATATCATCCACTCTGTTGACTACTTTAGGTGAGTATATCCACATTCCCTGACTCGCCCCGACGGACATAATTCAGGGATAAGCGCCTTCTCGTCGCTCCGTGTCTCTAATAGTTTCGCTTTTTTCACATCCTTGAATGATCTCTAAAAAAAGATGCCGTATCAAATCTGAGTTTGACACGGCATCTACAAGTATTATCCTTTAGCTCTTAGAGAGAGGATTTTCTCTGAACTGTCACATTCGTTGATGTGTTATTCTCTTCAAGACTTGGAGTGCCGGCTTTACGGCCGATTATAGCTCCACTGGTATATTGAGGCAAACCACTCAATAATGTTGTATAGTATACGTAAGTATCGGAGACAGAATTACCTGTGATAACATTTCCGTCATTACAACATCCGATGATACCGCCTATGTTGCGGACTCCGAAGAGTGTACAACCTTGTACTGTATTGTCAACTATCTTATATGATGTGCCTTCTCCGGTATAGCCTACGATGCCGCCAATCTTGTCACCGTCATCACCCGATGTCACGGTAGCTTTGATGGTGCAGTTTATGACTTTGTTGCCTATAAAGGAACCGTATGCCCAGCCTGTAATGCCACCGCCATTCTTATAGCATGATACTGTAGCATTCTCTACCGTGCATCCCTGAACAGTGCCGGAGGGGAAAACCTTGCCTACTATGACACCGGCACCGGGACTGCCGGCTCCACCGTCGGGGTAGCTGATTTCAGCACCGATTACTGTGACATTCTCTACAATACCACTTTTTACATAGCCGATTAAGCCAACTCCCTGATCAGGGCCGTTGCTTTCAGTTATCTTAAGATTTTTGATAGTATTGCCATTGCCGTTGAAGGTGCCTTCGAAAGGATGGGCTGCAGATCCTATCGGTGTCCACTCTTTATTATTCAGGTCAATATTTCCCTGAAGCGTGATGGTCATCCCTTTGTAGGTATTACCTTCATTTACCTGCTGGGCGAGACCTGCAAGCTGTGCGGGGCTTGCGATCAAAATTTCGTTAGAGCCGGCTACAGGAGGTTCGGGGGTTTCTATATCAGTACCGTTCCATGCAGGCAGTGTTCCCTCGAAGATAGGATTGATACGCACGGTTACGGGGAGGTTGCTTGAGAGGAGCTGGCCGTAGACATTTGTGCGGTAAT
>CAYNNV010000210.1:0-3667 GCA_964398625.1 uncultured Sangeribacter sp.
ACGTCTTATGATAATATGCGATAAGGAAACGCTCTACGATAGCCGTAATCTCAGTTATAAAGCCGATTTGCTGCTAACTACAGTTTTGCGAAAATACACCGGTTTATTTGCAGACTATTCTTATATATCAGAAAGTGTGCTCGCTCGGAGTAGCGGACTATCTGAACAAGATATATATGAAACACTGATTGAACTCACAAAACTTAAGATACTTCACTATATTCCTCGTACACGTACTCCATATATCTATGTGACAACTGCACGTGAGGAAGGAAGATACATACATATCGGGAAAAAAGATTATGAAGACCGGAGAGAGATAATGGAGCGAAGAATTGCAGCTATTCAAGACTATGCCTTCAGTAGGGAGAATTGTCGCGAGAGAATGATAGTTTCTTATTTCGGTGAAGATTCAGCTGTGGATTGCGGACATTGCGATGTTTGTCTGTCACGGCGTCCGAGGCTTTCCGATCCTACACAACTTAAGGCATTAATGAAGGCTAAAGTATTGGACTTCCTAAAAAAATATCCACGTGGAGCAAAATATCCACTATTGCACAATCTAATGGGGCATCCACCCGAACTTGCGCATATTGTGCTTGATGAGATGTTTGATACCGGAGAGCTGAGATGTGATCCAATGACATGCGTCATCACTCATCCGGATGCTCCCGAAGAATGAGATAAATTTATAATATATACTTAGCTTGAATTAACTCCATGAATAAGTCTCAACCTATGACAGGGCTTGTTGATTGCAACAATTTTTTCGTGTCGTGCGAACGCACTGTCCATCCCGAACTTGAAGGGAAAGCAGTGGTCGTGCTTAGTAATAACGACGGCTGCGTTGTGGCTCGAAGTAATGAGGCCAAACTTCTTGGCATACGCATGGGACAACCGGCCTTTGAAGTTAGAGATCTTATAACCAAAGGACAACTAATAGCAATCTCAGGTCATCATGTTCTTTACCATGACATAAGCGTAAGAATCCACGAGTTATTCCGGCATTTTGTACCGGATACAATTGACTATTCTGTAGACGAAGCCTTTTTAGACGTTACCGGAATTCCGCTTGAGGCACTGTCTCCAATAGGAGAGTCAATATATGAAGCTTGTCGAGACATAGAGAAGATCCCTGTAACGGTAGGTTTTGCACCCACAAAGACCCTTGCAAAGTGCGCCACAGAGCTTGGTAAGAAGTCAGCGACGAAAGTGGTTGTGCTTCACAATCCCGATGAAATATGTGAGGTACTTCGAGATATGCCGGTGAAAGACTTATGGGGAGTAGGACGGCGACTTGCTAAAAGGCTTTATTTCGACGGTATCTTTACCGCTTTGGATTTCTCAAAAGCTGAAAAAAGTTTTATCAGAGATAGATACGGTGTGGTAGGAGAGCGCACTTGGCTTGAACTTAACAGAGTGCCATGCATTAATCTAAGTCATATTCAACGAAAATTGCAAGACAGCATCAGCGAGTCACGCACTTTCCCTGAAGATGTCAATGACTTTAATTATCTCAATAGTCGACTTGCTATTTATGCATCAGACTGTGCAAGGCGTCTCAGAGCAATGCATGGTATGACTTCTGAAATTACTATCTTCTTGGGGACGAATCGCTTTCGTGAACAACAGCAATATCTTACTCCTTCGGCTACAATGCAGTTAAAGGCACCAACCTCTGATAGCAGTATCCTTGCATCGATAGCTACTCACCTTCTTTCCGAGATATATAATCCGGCTCTTCAATATAAACGTGCAGGAGTAATTTTTACTTCTATAATTCCCGAGGATGCTGTGCAGGAAAGCCTCTTTGACGAGTTCACCTTAAGTGCTCCGGAATCTAAAAGATTGATGGCGGCAGTTGACAGAGTCAATAGCGAGTATCTTAATCCGATACTTAGACTTGCCTCAAATGTAACCAAGTCTACTACAGGTCATAATGACGGCTATTCTTCTACTTTTCAGTTCCGCTCATGCCGGCAACCTGAAAAGTAAAAAATTTTATTGGACAGCAATAATTTAAAATTGTGCAACACTTTTTTTTAGTGAACAAACTTAATTGTATTTATTGAGGACAATTAGAGAGAGGAAGTAATCACTATAAATAATAATATGTTTCAGAGTGTGGGCTAATTTTATTACTTTTGTAGCGTAAAAAGAGAGAGTAATAATGAAAGGTCTGCCTCTATATCTTGCAATTAAACTGTCACCGGGTAGTAACGGTCGGCTGTCCCCTGCTGTGATAGCTGCTATTGCGGCCGTGGCACTTTCGGTGGCTACGATGCTGGCTGCCATTGCGATTTCTTTTGGTTTTAAGAAAGAGATACGCAGCAAGGTAATCGGATTTAATTCGCACTTGACCGTTTCTCTAAATCAGAATGTAGTCCAGGATGATGATGTAGTACACGTTACACCCGCTCTCATAAATCTTATAAGCAATGAAAGTTATGTTGAGGCGATAGGTGCAGAACTTACTATTCCGTCAGTTTTGAAGACAAAGGATGATTTCAAGGGTATTTATATTAAAGGTGTAAACGGAGGGGTTGACACAACATTTCTACGCAAGAGTCTAATAGCCGGTTCACTCCCTGATTTCGATTCTCACAAAAAAAATGATGAGATACTTATATCGCGCTTGGCTGCTAATAAACTTGGCCTTAGACCGGGTGATAAAATCAACAGTTATTTTTTTCTTGATCAGCTAAAAGCACGCAAGTTGACTGTGAAAGGTATCTTTGATTCCCACTTTGAGTCGTATGATGACGTTTACGCCTATACTCCTCTGCCAAATATGGCAGATGTGGCAGGAGTGGGCGATCGAAGTGCTACGGCAGTAAAAGTAAGGACTTATGATTTCGACAAAATTGAAACTGATGCTGAGCGTCTTCAGTCGGCTCTTGATAAAGGAGTTAGAGACGGTATAATATCTCAGGCACTTAGTATAGAAACAGTAATGCGTCAGGGTGCAGGTTTCTTTGGATGGCTCCAACTGCTCGATATGAATGTGATAGTAATTCTTGTGCTAATGAGTATAGTAGCAACCATTACTCTAATTTCCGCTATGCTTATTGTTATACTTGACCGACGGCCGGCAATTGGTTTGCTAAAAGCCTTAGGTGCATCTTCTCGCACTATACGCCAAGCATTTCTTCTATTGTCATTGCGCGTTGCAATTCCGGGTATGATTATCGGCAATGCACTGATGATTCCCCTGATATGGATACAGTCGAAATATCACCTTATTCCTCTCGACCCTGAGACATATTATCTTGATTTTGTGCCGGTTGAGAATGTCTGGCTCGTGTATCCCATATTGAATGCCGCTGTTCTGATCATAGCAGCCTTTACCTTAGTACTTCCATCGGCTGCCGTTGCTAAAATTGCCCCTACGCAGACTATGAGAGCTCTGGGCGACTAAAAACTACATCTACTTAATAATAGAAATTTTTAACTTCTATTGACAATATTAGCGCTGAAAGAAATGTTATAGTGTATGATTATATGTGACGGATTTGGATTCGGCACGTTTTTTGCAGTGATTTATAAAAAATTTAAATATACTATGACAAAAGGTAAAATTGGAGTTACTACGGATAATATTTTTCCCGTAATTAAAAAATTTCTATATAGTGATCATGAGATATTTTTGCGTGAACTTGTTTCCAAT
>CAYNNV010000211.1:0-3139 GCA_964398625.1 uncultured Sangeribacter sp.
ACTGAAGTGACTACTACTGACAGTTCACTCAAATTCAATGTTGGATCACCCGACAAATTCGGCGACTACGAATTGGGTATTTACATTATAGGTTTTAAAGATGGTAAAGAAGCTCGCGGATTATATAGAGTCAATATAAGTTGGGAAATGATTCCAATACTACCGAGCATTCCCGGTGTACCTTATCGCATTACCGAGTCTGACCCTGGATTCCGCCTTTATAATGAAAAAATTGATTATACTGAAACTCAGTACGGAGGAGGAGGATCTGTATCACTTTTTGTACCCGCTGAAGGAGGAACAGTCAATATGGTGCTTGAAGAGCCAAGACCGGTTGATCCCGGACGTTTAAATGACTCGAAGAAATACGAGATTAATGGCAATATTTACTCCATGACTAACCCGGAAATAAATATGGAGCTTTACTCCATTGACAAATCTAATGGAAACATCACTTTAAAGATGTCGCCTAATAAATCAAATGATTATAACATCTTTACAATAAATACTCATCAGCGACCATTAGAGCATCAAAAGCCACTAACAAGCGGAATATTCGCAATCAAAGTATTTCAGGCTCCGGCTAACCTATAATTTCTTTCACTAACGTTAAGGGGCTGTGTCACTTCAAATTGACACAGCCCCTTACTTATCTATTGTCTTTATTATTTACCTTCGTTTTCCTTATGGAATATATGACGCAAACGTGAGAAAATTCTCTTAGATGTGGACTCTGACGGCTCTATATTGGGGGAGTTTTTAAGACTTTCTATTGCAGACTTTTCAGCATCAGAGAGATTTTCCGGCACGTAGACCATAACGTTTACAAGCAGATCACCCTTGGCTGTGGAATTGAGTACCGGCAATCCTTTACCACGCAGGCGAAGCACTTTTCCGGGCTGGGTGCCGGGAGTGATCTTAAGCCTTGCCCTACCCTCTACGGTCGGCACTTCAGCAGTTCCTCCGAGTGCTGCTGTGGGGAAGTCAAGCATAAGATTGTAGATAAGATCATTTTCATCGCGGATAAGCTCAGGATTCTTCTCTTCCTGAATCACAATGAGAAGATCGCCGGCAATACCACCACCCTTTGGCGCATTGCCCTGACCTTGAAGTGTGAGGGTCATACCGTCGCGAACACCGGCCGGAATGTGAAACTCTACTATCTCATCTTTGCGCTCTACGCCCTGACCATGACATACGGGGCATTGCTCATTGATGATCTTACCTTCACCATTACAGTCTGGACAAACTGACTCCTGCTCCATAGGGCCGAAAATGGATTGATGAACCTGTCGAATATATCCTGTGCCCCCACATGTGGAACAGGTAGTAAAGGAAGTGCCGTCTTTGGCACCGGTTCCGTTGCAGGCTGTACAAGCTACAAGACGCGGTATTTTGATCTTCTTGTCAACACCGTTCATTATATCCTTGAGGGTAACCTTCACCTTGATGCGAATATCCTGACCCTTGCGAACGCGCTTGCGAGGTCCTGATTGAGTGCTTGACCGGTAATGACCGCGTCCGCCATTGCCATAAATATCGCCGAAAATATCACCGAACTGGCTGAAAATATCTTCAAATGAGAATCCGCCACCGGGATGGAATCCGCCGCCGGCACCACCGAATTGTGGTCCGCCTGCAAATCCGAACTGGTCATACTGCTGGCGCTTCTTCTCATCAGAAAGCACATCGTATGCCTCGGCTGCCTCTTTGAATTTCTCTTCTGCTTCTTTATCGTCAGGATTACGGTCGGGATGGTACTTGATGGCCATCTTTCGGTAAGCCTTCTTTATCTCATCGGGCGTTGCGGTCTTGCTCACACCCAACACTTCATAATAATCTCTTTTCTGTGCCATAACGTATAGTTTTGCCTACCTTATTACTGATATCTTCTCACTGGCCTACAACTACTTTTGCGTGGCGCAGTACTTTACCATTGATAGTATAACCTTTCTCCACAGTGTCAAGTATCTTTCCTTTCTGCTCCTCATCAGGTACAGGAACTGCACTGATGGCTTCGTGATACTCAGTATCAAAGTTTTTATCTTCCGGATAAATAGCTTTGACACCATTCTGCTCCATAAACTTCACAAGCTTATTATATATCAGCTCCATACCTTCGCGCATTGATGCAGCATCTTCAGTATTTTCGGTAGCTTTGAGTCCACGCTCGAAGTCATCAACTATGGGAAGAAGGCCTTTGAACACATTTTCGGATGCATTTTTTATAAGCTCCGATTTTTCTTTGAGCGTGCGCTTCCGGAAATTGTCAAACTCAGCCATCAGAAAGAGATACTCCTTCTTCTCCTTGGCCAACTCCTCCTTTAGGCGCTCCACTTCATCAGCCTCTTCAACACCCAATACTTCTGCATCCTCCGGTGAAACATCGTCTACTTCTACATTTTCCTCCGGAGAAACACTTTGAGCTTCAAGATTTTCATCTTCTCTATTATCCTGAGACTCATTGAATTTTTTATTTTTTTTGTTATCTTTCATCGCAATTCTGTTTTAAAGTTTCATTAACAAATATTGCGCCAATTTTGCCTTTGGCAGATTATGGCACACAGTTTTTTTAATTATCGTGAATTAAATAATTAAACAATAAGTAGCTATATAAAATCTACTTACTTAAAATCATTAATTTCTATCTACTTAACAAAACTGATTGCGGATTAGTTTATTCACAATGACACAACATACGTATTATTACCCCGAAAAATCGGGCTTGATGATACGGCTGCTTCAAGAGTGGGAAATATGCCGTAAATAGCTGAACCGCTTCCGCTCATTGAGGCATAAACCGCACCACAATCAAGCAAAGTATCGCGTATATCTTGCAAAACGGGATAGCATGGGAACAGCGACTTCTCAAAAACATTTTCTATCCTCCCCTGCCATTTATCCACCGGAAGCGACGCTATTGAAGCAAGTGAAATCGGAGCCGGACCGACAGGAACATCAGCAAAAGCCTCACGAGTTGAAATACTAAGCGCCGGCTTTACTATAAGAGCGACATAGCGTGATAAATCCAAATCTACCGGAGTCAGTATATCGCCGATTCCCTCAGCGTAGGCCGGCCTATTATTTATAAATACAGGGCAATCTGCTCCTAAGGTGCGCGCCATAAGTTCAAGTTCAT
>CAYNNV010000211.1:3149-3666 GCA_964398625.1 uncultured Sangeribacter sp.
AGCGAGAAGGGACTTCCGCTTAACCGGTTGAGTAGGCGAAGGGCAAACGAGGCATCGGCACTTCCGCCACCCAGACCGGCGCCATTGGGTAGATGCTTTGACAAAATTATATCGAATTTTCGCGGCTCTATCCCTTTCCGCGCAAGTCGGTTGTTGAAAAGTTCTCGTGCCTTGCATACAATGTTGTCAGCATCTTCGCAACCGGATGATATACCAATAGTTATGAACGTATCACTTTCTGAAGGGATTATTTCAAGCACATCTCCGAAAGGATATGGAAACTGAGCACCGGCATTATTGATACCAACCGGATAAAAGACTGTGCTAAGATCGTGATAGCCATCCGGACGACGACCGGTGACATATAAACCTATATTTATCTTTGCGTTGACAAATGAAATCATAATCAGCTATTTTTCAATAATTTCAGGAGTAAATTTTATTCAACTTGAATACTCGGCGCGACATAAGAGCCAACATACCACCCCTGACGAGCAGATATGAGAGGAAAGCACAC
>CAYNNV010000212.1:0-3649 GCA_964398625.1 uncultured Sangeribacter sp.
GCCGGGAGTACGCGAAAAATGCGAGGCCCTCATAAATAAATACGGACTGAAAATGATTATCCTCACCTGCGGAATCAACGGCAGCTATGTGTTTTCACTTTCGGAAATGTCTTTCCAGCCCACACCGCAGGTGATTGTTGCCGATACGGTCGGAGCCGGAGATTCTTTCACTGCCGCTTTCACGGCGAGCATTCTGAAAGGGAAATCCATTGCCGAGGCTCACTCCATTGCTGTAAAAACCTCTGCGTTTGTCTGCACTCAAAAAGGAGCGATGCCCACCTTGCCCGAAGAGCTCACCCGCTGACTAATCATCCTTTTTATTCAAGCTAAACGAGGCTGTCTAACAAACAAAGTTAGGCAGTCTTTTTTTCATTTGTAAAATTGAGCGGGTCAGGCTGTTTTTGTGTAAAAATTCTGGAAAGTCAGAAAAACGCCTATAGAAGTGTTTACATAGCGTCTGATACGGGTAGTTTTCGATAAAAACAGACGTAAAAGAGTGGATTTTGCCCATGCCAGAGCAACTTTCCTCAGATTATGGGCAAGAGCTTTCAGACCGAACTCGATTTTCGCTCCTGTCAGCCCCCTTAACCTCAGTCGTCTGAACTTTCCGCATTCCTTAATCTGGCCGAACACTGCCTCAGGCTCGATCGGGCGGTTACTGCGATGCCTGAGCCCTTGTTCGCCGGTAAGCAGTTCCCTTGCCCTAGCTTTGTAATCGTCAAGCGTATGGTTGACTTCTATCTGTCTATTCCTTTTGGACTTATGACATTGCCCCCTCAGGGGGCATCCCTCACACCGGCTCGCCCTGTATATACTGACCGTCTGTGCATAACCGCTTGCTGTATAACGCTTTTCCTGACGGATAAATCTCATTTTCTGTCCCATCGGACATACATAAAAGTCATCCCGGTGGTTATAGAAAAGATTGCTGACACGGAACGGATCGTTACTGTATTTACGGCGTTGCTCCACATGGAACATGTTGTATTTGACGTATGGTGTCATGCCACGGCTGAACATATATTCGTAATTTTCTTCCGAGCCGTAACCACTGTCGGCAACTATCTCTTCGCTTTGCTTTCCATAGCGAGACATGAACGATTCCAGATAATCGATCATGGTAAGTGTATCGCCCGGACGCTGATATATACCGAAGTGGGTGATGAACTGGTTTTCTGTGGATATCTGAACGTTGTAGCCCGGTTTTAACTGACCGTTGAGCATGGCGTCCTCCTTCATGCGCATGAATGTAGCATCCGGGTCGGTCTTGGAGTAGGAGTTGCGCTTATCCATTGTTTTGAGTTGCTCCCTGTACCGGTTCATTCGCGGAACGGCATCGGTCTCTATCTGTTTGATTGCCTTGCGTTCCTCCTTGCTGAGATTTTCCTTATCCACCTTGGCCTTTATGCGCTCTACCCTCTCGGATACCTCTTCGGCAGTAAGATTCCCCGGCGATGCGGGATTCTCCTGTGTCTCGATGGCGTGATTATACTCTATTTGACTGAGCAGCGCCTCGGTTTTCGATTTCAGTTTCGCATCGTATTTTTCTACCGAGCCCCGCCATACAAACGTATACTTGTTTGATACCGACTCTATCTTGGTGCCGTCTATATACTGTACTCTCAACGACACGAACCCTTCTTCGTGAAGTAACTGCACAACCTGGGTAAAAATAGAGTCAAAGCCCTCCTTCAAACGTTTGCCCCGATAATAATTGATCGTGCGGAAGTCCGGTTGTTTCATTCCCGACAGCCACATGAAATAGATATCCCTCTTAAGAAGTTCTTCAATACGCCGCGAGGAATACACGTTACTCATATAGGCAAATACCAGCACCTTAAGCATCATCTTCGGATTAAATGCACTGTTGCCACCGCCGCGATATGTGGATAGAATATCACTGATGTCAAGACGGTCAATGACCGCATCGACAACCCTTACCATATGATTTTCGGGAACAAGCTCATCCAGAGACGCAGGAAGGAGCAGATTTTGTTTCCTATTGTCAGTTTTTATTGCTAACTTTGCCATGTTATGTTCTGATTCTTAGTCGTTTATCCGCAACCCAAATTTACTAAAAATCTTTGACATAACAAAGGCTTTCGCGCTGAATTTCAGCATGAAAGCCTATTATTTTTCGTAGATATTTTTGTAAGTAATGAATTAGAAAAGAAGCTGCCTAAACTTGTTAGACAGCCTCCTGGAGATACATCAAACCGTAATTATTGATGTACAGGCATTTATCAAATATTAGTTATTTTATGCGTTTGGATAGTTTTGTTCCGGTCTTGATAATATACACTCCCTTGGGTAAAGAATTCCAGATGTATTGATTCCATAAGCCATTGTATACAGTCTGCCCGGTTACTGTTGTAATACTTACGGTGGGATCATCAGTATATGCGTCGCTCACATCAGAGTTTCCACCTAATACTTTTACATTGCAAGAGGCTGTTACATTTCCTCCGTCAGTTGATTTTGCGAAAATAACACACTCTCCGACACTGTGCATAGTAACATATCCTTGTGAATTTACACTCGCGATATTATCGTTGGAAGAGCTCCATGAGATGGTTTTGTTTTGTGCATCCTGCGGAATGATTGTGGGAGTCAGCAGGAAACTATTACCCACAGGACCTTCATAATAGGTCCGGTCAAGATAAATTCCTGCTACTCTGATTCCAGTCACATTTATGCTGCATGAAGCTGAGATTCCTGATCCGTCCTGAGCGGTTGCTGTGATTACACAGTTGCCGATAGAATTAAATTTAATCATTCCGTTAGCATCAACGCTTGCCACTTGATTGTTAGAAGAACTCCAGGAAATAGATTTGTTATGAGCCTCCATTGGCGATACAGAAGCGACTAACTGAAGGCTTTGTCCGATAGTTCCTTCATAATATGAATAATTCAGAGTAATTGAGGACACCTGAGTATATGCTACATCAATTGTTGCAGTTCCGGTCAATCCTGATCCGTCGAGGGCATGAGCGGTTATTGTGCAGGTCCCGACATTATTTAGATATACCATTCCGTTACCATCCACGCTTGCTACGGAATTATTGGAACTACTCCAGGAAAGAGAGGAAACCGATGTGCCGGCAGGGTAGAATGTTGGTGTAAGTTGCAGTTGTGTACCGGGTGTCCCCTTATGATAAGAGGGTGATAAAATTATTGATGTGGATGTAGGTGCTTTCACTGTTACGAAACATTCTCCATAAACGCCAGAACCGTCATTTGCAATTGCGGCTATAGAACATGTTCCTACTCCCAGGAGTCTGACAATTCCTGCCGTATCTATAGTCGCAACAGAGCTGTCGGTAGAAACCCAAGTGATTGATTTGTTGGAGGCATTAGAAGGATAGATGGAACAAGACAGGCTGAACTGCTCGCCCGGCGCACCGGAATATTGAGAAGGGGATAAAGAAATTGAGGATACGGGAATTGTCTGTTGAGCGGGCTGTTTGGAAGTGGTTTTAATTACCATTCTCTGTATGGCATCCCTCTCAACAAATAGACACCGCAGATTCATCTGTTTTGAATTTGGTGTAAAAGTATATGACATTCCATTAGCAAGATAAATGATGGCAGATGTCATTATTTCATCTGAATTTATCAGCATATAACTTTCTCCTTTATATACTCTCAA
>CAYNNV010000213.1:0-3634 GCA_964398625.1 uncultured Sangeribacter sp.
TATTTCTACTTACTTTGTCTCTATGCACGCTTTCGAATGTATTGGCTAATTTTGTAGGGTTAGTCAATGCCCCGATACCCGATGCTAAGACATTCAGAAGTTCGTCAAGTATTTCCGTATTTTTTATTTTATAGCGCTCAACAATATCTTTAATATAGGTTTGCGTAAAGAGATCTTTCAGGTATTCTCTTTTTTCCACATTCTCCTTCAGCAACACCACCTGAGGCATCCCCCCGTAATACATATATTCCATCAACCCGTCCTCCTTGCCAAGTCCGGATGCAGGGAGAAATTCACTGAATGTAAGAGGATTGACACGTATCTGAAATCCGCGTCCCCTAAATGTCGTCACCACATCTTTCGAAAGAAACCGGGCGTTGCTGCCGGTAACATATACGTCAGCATTCTTCATTCCGAGGTAACTATTCAAAACATCCTCAAATTCCGATACGTGCTGAATCTCATCAATCATTATGTAATGCATCGCATCATCCTTAATCTGTGCATCAATATATTCAAGCAGATTATCAGGGTCACGAAGCGAACGATTTCTGCGATCCTCAAGATTGATACGAATGATATGGGCATCATCCACCCCCTGCTCCTTCAACCAATCCGTATAGATTGTGGAGAGCAAAAATGATTTGCCACAACGGCGAATACCGGTTATGATTTTAATCATACCGTTATGTTGAACGGATATGAGTTTCTTTAGATATGTCTCGCGCTTAATAACCATGCCATTGAAATTCTGTGTGCAATTGCACACGATTATTCAACGCAAAGGTAGCAATATTATTTCTTTCGGCCAAATTCCCGGAGCTCTCCGCCCATTTTCTGTCCATTTCGTGCCGTATTCAGGCCGCCACCTTCTGGCCTTTCCAGGCCATCCCACTTCCGGATACAAAGGGAAAAAACGGAGCCCCTGCATCGGCAGTTGCCGGCACAGAGGCTCTCAATTAGTCAGTGCAGCGAGGCGATTACTTCACCACAACCTTGCGGGTTACGCCGCCGCTCTTCACAACGTAGATGCCGGGAGCGAGGTTAGACTTATCTGAGAATCTAACACCTTGCAAATTATAATACTCTGTGGTTCCGTTGTCTTCAGTCATTAGGGCTATCACTCCTGAAATAGGCATATCTTTCTCTTGAATATTACCAAACAGGGGCCAACAGTCATTATGAGCATTTTTATATGCCGATGCAGAATTCCGCTGAACATATAAAGTAGCTGAATAATCCGTAAATACACTTTCATCTGCAACAGGAGGAACAGGATTCTTAACTGATAAGGTCTTGATGTTATCACAATTAAAGAATGCGAATCCACCGATTTCATTCACACTCCCGCCGATTGTCACATCCTGTAATTTTTCACAATCAGCAAAAGCACTCATTCCAATACTTGTGACACCATCACCTATTACCAGTGTTTCCAAATCAGAACACAATCCGAAAGCATTATCACCTATTGTCTTAAGAGAATTAGGGAGTACCAACTCAGTACATGCGGAGCAATTATAGAATGCGTTTGAACCTATAGTTTCAAGACTGTTGCCAAAAGTAATCTTCGTGGCGTTATAGCAATCTAAGAAAGCATATTCGCCAATACTTTTCAGGGAGCTACCTAATGATATGCTATTAGCTCGAGAGCAATTACGAAACGCATATTTACCAACGCTCGTTACAGATTTTGGGATAGAAATTCGAGATAGTCCCGAACAGTTGTAAAAAGCATAGTCTCCAATAGTTTCTACCGAGCCAGAAAGCATAAGAGAAGAGGAGCCCTTGCAATCATAAAAAGCATAGTTGCCTACACGCTTAACTGATGCGGGAATCGAAAACATACTTATGCCGGAGCACCCATAGAACAAATAATCATTAATCTCAGTGACCTTATTACCTATTGTAAGCGTGGAAATTCCACTTTCCATGAATGGAGATAATTCGCTATGATTATAGGTAATATTACGACCTAAATATAATGTGTTCAACCCGGAGCCGAATGTGTTGCCACCTCCTACAGAAAATTCAATAGTCAAGGGAGTTGTACCATCTTCTATATCCAAAACTTGAAGACTCGTGGCATAAAATGCTCCTTCGCCAACATACCCAACCGATGCAGGAATCGTTGCAGATTTTAAGGAACCACAACCCTTAAACATTCCATCATTGACAGAAGTGCATCCATCCATAATTTTCACAGTAGTCAGTGCCGGACAATTTTGAAAGGGATTGGAACCACTCTCTATATTTCGTGCTAAATTCAGTACTTCTAATTTTGATTTATCTATAGTGAGCTTGATAGGTTTACTTCCCTTCGTAATTGTAAGATTCCTTACTGATGGGATAGTAAATTCTTCTATACCTGCTCCAATAGTAACTGACAATAAACCGGTACATCCTGTAAATGCCGTGTCATATATTCTAGTAACAGAATTTCCTATTATCAGATCTTTAAGCCCAGAGCAACCGTTGAATGCACACTTTCCAATAACTTCAACCGATGGAGATAAATCAATTTTACTTAATCCGGTGCAATTACTGAAGGCATATTCCCCAATCGCTGTTATTGAGGAAGAAAGATTAATCTGCTTTAGACCGGAAAAGCCATAGAAGGTCAACGTTTGAATGAATGGCACACTATTTCCAAAAGAGATGGAGATATCACGTGTAACTCCTGAGAATGGATATGAGTTCCCATATTTAGCTTGATCGTACCTAGTGAATTTGAAGAGCCTACCTATGTATACGGAAGTTACCTTACTTTTGTAAAAAACGTTGTTTAGTTTGCTATGATCATCAGAAGAATTTATAGCAAACTCCAAAGGCTCTGTTCCATCTTCAAAAATAACAGTTTTTAAATTCGGGGTATCGGAAAAAGGATCACGAGTATTAATCCTAGTTACAGATGAAGGTATTTTTAACTCTCTAAGACCACTGTTCACTCCCAAATATGTAATTTCCGTTACCGGAACATTGCCATCATAACCCGGACTATTAATTTAAGCCGGACTATTCACAGCACCGGGCTTAGTATCCATGACGGTGGCTGATGTTTTGTAGGAATTGACATAATACAATACGTTACCAACCCAATACTCAGAAGCATGGGTTAAACCGAAACTAAAAATCGTCAGAAGCAACGCTACTATCCGCAGTGAAACTGTGGACTTCATGCATCGTAGATTCCATGAGAATCTTTGTGATAGTCCTTCTCCTTTAGGGGTCAAGGAATTGCTGGTAATAAATCTTTGGTTCTTGTTCATTATGATAAATATTAAAACTATAAAAGCGATGTTTGCGATCGTAAAAACTTACTGGTAAGCATTTCTTGTGCAAAAGCTACACCGATATTGACACGGTTCTTAGTTGTCCGAATTTGGAATTAGGTTTTGTACTATCGTAATGACCTAATGGGTCAATAACCTGCAATTCATACGTGTCATTAAGAATATCTGCCGGATGAGCCACTTTAGGAGGAGCCATAGAGTCTAACTGCTTCCAATCCTTTGCACTTAGATTGTTGTATGCTATTAATATAGCTTGAATTGTTGATTTTAGCTTTGAAGACAGCGTCCCCGCAGACTCGTTCTTATACATCAGATGATTAGCCCACGCCGGAATCAAAACA
>CAYNNV010000214.1:0-3603 GCA_964398625.1 uncultured Sangeribacter sp.
ACCGGGTAAGGGAATCATACTCTTATAGTATTTTTAAATGAAAGAGCCGTGCTGAATATAGTAATAAAATTTTTCTGGAATAACAATCTGTTTGATTTCTCCATAAACAGTTGACAAATGATGCATCTTCTTAACGGTTTCATTCAAGCCTACAACTGGAACTTCGCCTAATATTTCACCATTTGGAGTTATTGCTATCCATTTGTCTCCATCGAGGGTTAATCTATATCCACTAACATCAGTATAATAAGCTCGATAATAGTAAGTTCCTGGATGCAAATGCGCACTCGTTACATCTGCCCCAGTTTTTCCCCAGATACATGTTTTATCATCTTGTGATAAAAATGTTAATTTGTCGGGAGAATCCGAATAAATAATACCGATGCTTGGTAGAGGTGAAAATCCATAAGGATATACTTTTAATAAGAAATCATTCATAGAAGAATTAATTCCTGAGATAGAAGGAGGATAAAGGTAGATGGAAGTGCCCTTAACATAGTAGCCACTACCAGCATTATCATCAAAATGTTGAGCATTAAAATTCGGATTATTCCACGGAGCATCTTTCGATGTGTCAAATTCTAAATCTGGAGTTGCAACCGTAATAGAGGCTGTCGTATTGAATGATCCGGTAATTATGTCATTAGTAAAGATGGATGGATTCCAAACTCTTATCTTATACCAATAAGAGGTGGATGGTTTAAGCCGACCATAATTATAGATTGCGATTCCAGATTCACGAGGATCATTTCTATAATAACCTGGGCTCATGTTTCCGATTATCTGATCTTTCATCTCAAAATCGGAATATATTGAGATGCTTATGTTAATCGTTTCATCATTAGAAACATTGGGAAATACAAATATAACTGAAGTAGGGGTGGTCCAAATATTATTAGTTGCGTCAATTTCTATATCCTCAAGCGTTCTGAATGATAAAGCCTTTTCGGCCCAAATAGTATCTTGATTTACAACGGCAAATGCCTTGTAATAATATTCAGTTTCATGACTTAGATCAAATAAATCTGCACTAAAGTAGTTTTGGCTATTTTCCATTACAGCTGTTAGAAATTGAGCATTCTCTTGTTCCGCCCAATAGATAAAACCATAGGAACAGTCATCCTTAACATCAATCTTCTGGATTGAGCCATGGAGAGTAGCGCTTTGCTGAGTTATTGCGGAGGCTTCTTCTGTTGTTACCTGAGGTACAATTTTCGTTTCCGATGAAGGATTAGCCACCATGTTATCCTTAAACGCCCGAGTAATAGGGTGGAGGATGTAGGTCCTGTTGGATGATAATCCATTGAAATCATGAGTTATAGTTGCTCCTTCGGAATTAATATATTCATTTGGTGACCACCAACTTTCCACTAATTTCTCATCGCTATCATACAGAGCGAAACCTACCGGCGCTTTAAACATCAACTGTCGGTTCATTTTAGCCGACGCAGTCAAAGTGCCTGGTGCGCTGCTCTCGGTCAAAGACACCTCATTGAAGTGAGGAACAATACCTCTTTTGAAGAACGGATTTCTTATCAACAGATCTCCGATCTCCACAGAACGAGACAGGGAGGTCTCATTTGATATTTTGGCCGCTATTTCTCCGGTTAAAAAGAAATCGCCTCTGAAGAAGTCATCACGATCCAATTCGTCATACATTTCAGTATTAAGAGTTTCCAAAGGAGTGGCTTCCGGACTAAAGTCAATTGATGAAGAAAAAGTAGCACCGGTTTTAAATCCGGCTTCCAAAGAAGCAAATTCTTTTACTAATGGCGCGACACCCAATTTACCGTATAAGCCCACAGATATGGCAGCACTTCCCTCGAGTGTTGTCTCGTTAATAACATCACGAGGGATCATCTTGAATGTAGGGGGAATAACGGCAGGAGACTTGTTATCCAGAGTAAAGTGTAATAATGTGGTATATGGACATGTCAAAGAGCCGTTTAATGCGATTTCTCCGCTGATTTCTATGAAAATACCGGCTTCCTCAAAAATCTCAAAGAGCGAAACTGCTCCTGGAATTCTGATATTCCTGATTATTTCCAAAGGTATTTCTTTTTTCCATTTTATGCTCGAACTAAGAGAAGCACCGATGGAGATACTATTTTGCGCTGTTAACGTAAAACTATAATAAACCTGAGGCATCTGAAATGCCATCGGTTCGACTAAAAGAGCCCAGTTTACAATACACTCCGGAGTAGAAAACTCTTCATAGGCCGTCATATCATAGGTTCCCGAAAAACCTTTTCCCATTTCAATCTCCTTTTCAATGTTTATTGAATGCTTGATGGTGGGAAGCAGGACATCGGAGTGATGGATGAATGAATTGTCCAGAGGTGCTCGTGATGGACTTATCGGTTCGGTGGTAGATGCTGTTCCCGATATTTCCACGCTTTTGAATATCTCGATAAGAGAGGGCTGGGAACATTCAATATTTATTTTATCATCGGTTGTTATTATCTTCTCGACCTTACCCATGAAGCCGTAAGGAAGAATATCATCACATTCTAAAGTGGCTATATTCACTCCTAAGCGCGGTAACAGGTCATTTGGGATCGATTTCTTTACAAACAGTGTCAATGAAGCGCTTCCAATGACATAATCCCGGAGTCGTCCCTCAATCCTGACTGTTGCGGTGTTGTAAACGGTAGGAATTGGAGTAAACGATACACTGTCGATGTCATTCAAGGAAAATCTGTATGTACTGTCTGGTGTGTGGAAGTTCTGTATCAGGATAGTCTCAGATAGAGCATCCGGATCGGTTGCTTCACTGAAGGTAATACTATCAAGTCTTGAATAAGAAAAGACTTCTTTTGTTCCGTCATGCTTGTAAACCCTGAATGTCTTTCTGGCAGGAGTTTGAGCAAATGTGCTTGAAAAACAAACCATCAAGCACGAAATAAGTAATATGACTTTTTTCATGACTTGATAATTTTATATGTTGATTCCCCGATTTTTATGAGATAAATACCAGCGATCCAGTCAGCGGTCACTATGTCGATATCCACAGAGTCACTTTTGAGATGTCGGATTAATTTCCCGTCAACAGTAAATACAAGAATTTCAGCATCAGGCCGAATACCACTGATTCTCAGGATGTCACCTGTCTGTCTTATGGTAACTTCCCGCTCAATTGATGATAATGAGCTTGATTGAGACATTACATAGGTCCAATTAGATAGATTCTCAACCGGTATCTCGAATTTCCAATTATTGTTTGAGAAAAGCATATTTGAATTCTCAAATACTATTTTTGTCTTATTATCCAATATATAAGATGTAGAAGTGCCGTCCTTCAGGAGTATTTTCAGGGCCTTGGAATGTCCTTCACCATACGCCGGAATATTCCCAAATGAGGATAAACAGCCTATAACAAGGGCGCTCTTTAATGTAATGCCAATTCTGGCTTTAAGCCGAGATACTAATCGGCTTATATCGGTTTGCTGCTTCATAGAATAGGTTATATATGGAAAGAATTAGATGTGATTGTATCAGATTTCAGGTCACATTATTATTGTAAGTCAAAGAGATTGGCTTACATTTTAATGTAGGGGTTGGAGCGTTTTTCGGCGCCGATAGTTGTCGGTGAGCCGTGGCCGG
>CAYNNV010000215.1:0-3563 GCA_964398625.1 uncultured Sangeribacter sp.
ATGCCAGGGCAAATGCCGAGCCGAGAATCATAGCTGAATAGATGAATTTTTTCATATATAGTTATTTAGTTTATATTTTTTGTACAGTTGCGGAGCAAATCAAATGCAAATTTACGAATAAAGCTTGAATTATAAAAATCATTTGCAAATTATTTCATCCGCTCATTTTTTAGTCTTCTGCATCAGGTGGCGCGTAGCTCCAATAAGCTGGGCGTCAATGCCTTTCTCTATATCTCCGGGCTGATTATAGATGAGGATATCGGGATTAAGCTGCTGATTCTCCAGAGGATGTCCGTTTTTGTCAAGCGATGTGACCTGTGGAATTCCGAACACAATCTCCGGATCAATCTGAGTTTCCCACCATACGGCTGTCATTGTGCCCGGCACGGGAGCGCCGATTACCTCGCCCAATCCGAGTGTCTGATATACGTAGGGAGTGGCGTGAGCATCGGAATAGTTAGCCTCGCCAACAAGCATCACCGAAGGCTTTGTCCATTGAGAGAAAGGATCGGCACCGATAAACTGGCCTCGCGGTGAATAACGCACATATTCCTTGCCGGAGAGCAGCACGGCGAGGTCGTTGTGAAGCCATCCGCCACCGTTATAGCGGGTGTCAACAATCAGAGCATCGCAGTTGCGATACTTACCCAGTGCACGCTCATAAACTTCGCGATAGCTTGGAGAATTCATCCCTTGTACATGCACATATCCTATCTTACCACCTGATACACTGTCTACTATCGCTTCATTGTGAGCTATCCAGCGCTGATAGAGAAGATCGCGGAGAGTGGAGCTGCTGATTGGGCGCACGGTTGTGGTGACGGTGGTGCCGTCGGCCTTGCGCACGGTGACGGGAGTCTTGCGTCCAACCTTGCCTTCAAGCAAGGGATTATAGTCTGCTCCCGGCTCGATCTTCTTACCGTCAATAGCGAGGATGATGTCGCCCGGTTGCACATTCACCTTTTTGGAGGCCAGAGGCCCGCGTGGAAGCACTTCCGCTACTTTGAGTCCTTCACCTTTGTATGACTCATCAAAATATGCTCCGAGATTGCCTACGGCCAAAGCACTGCGTGCGGGATAGACGCGCCCGCCGGTATGCGAGGCGTTGAGTTCGCCGAGTATTTCGCTCAGCAGGTCGGCAAAGTCGCGGTTATTGGAGATATAGGGGAGGAAGCGGCGATAATGGTTGCCGTAATAATCCCAGTCTACACCATGGAGATTAGCATCATAGAATTTGTCGTTGACTTGGCGGAGCATGTGATCATACATATACTCGCGTTCGGCTGAAGGGCGGCGATCATAATCAGCCTCAAACTCTATATTCTTAGTGTCACCCTTAGCGAGATTCACCTTCTTTATGCCGCCTGAGGTCACGACAAAGAGATTTTCACCCTTGCGGTCAGCTTCAAATCCGCCGTCAAGACCTGAGCATAGCACCTTGGTGTCGCCCTTCTTGAGGTCGCGTTCATAGAGAGAATTTTTCCCGGCCGGATCTGCTGCAATATAATAGAGCTTGTCACCCTTTGGAGAGAGGTAATAGTCGCCGATTGCGGCTGATACCGAAGTCAGGCGGCGCATACGGTAGCGGCGGTCATCAAGCTCGAAGCTTGAAGCCTTCTTCTGCTTGCTGTCAGCCTCCTTATTCTCCTTTTTACTCTTTTTGGAATCAGACTTCTTGGAATCATCTTTTTTCTCCTGCTCTTTCTTGGCTTCATCGCGGAGAGCTGCTTCCTCTTCAGTCATATTGAAATCATCCCAAGCCTCGCCGTCAAGCGCCATGAGTACGATGTCGTAAGTATTGCCCCATGAGCCCTGGCTTTTCATACCATACTTGGTGGTGACGTAAGTCACGGCTTTGCCGTCAAGAGCCCAGGCGGGGAAGCCGTCGCTGAATCCGCTTTCGGTGATATTGGTGACTTGTGAGCCGTCGGCCTTGGCAATGGCCACATCTGAGTTATTCCAGCCGCCGTCGCCTATATATGAAGATACAATCCATTGAGAATCAGGCGACCAGTCAAAGGTGATGTCGCCGTCGGCGTATGAATAGTTTAGCTCTTTGGGCATCACTGTATTCACCTTCTTATCCGAAAGATTGATTACTCTAATCGCCGAGCGGTCTTCAAGGAATGCTACCTTCTTGCCATCAGGAGAAAAACGTGGCTGCTGAGCAGCTGTAGAGCACTTATACAGTGGAGTTTCTACTATCTCTTCAGCGTAAGTGAGCAGCTTATCGTCAGGATTCTTGCTCTTTGCTGTGAATAACTGCCAATAGCCGTCGCGGTCAGAATCATATACAAGAGTCTTGCCGTCGGGGGCGAAGTCCACGCTGCGCTCCTGTGCCGGAGTGTCGGTAATGCGGCGTGTGGTCTTATACTTGGTTGACGTCACGAATACGTCACCGCGGATTATGAAGGCTATCTCTTCGCCGTCAGGGGAAACGGCGGCATTGGTCACTCCGCGTGTGCGCAATCCCTTCACAATGTCGGAGTCATACTGGTCAGCCATTATATTGACCTCAACTTTGCGCGGTTTCTCTCCCGGAGTCAGAGTATACAGCTCACCGTCCCAGGAGAAGGCGAGAGTGCCGTTGTCAGAAGCTGACAAGCTGCGTACCGGGTGACGGGTGAAGTCAGTGAGCTGTTGCGGGGTTGTGCCGTTGAGCGAAGCTTCCCACACGTTGAGTGTACCGTCCTGCTCCGAGATGTAATAATAATTTCCCTCGGCACCCCATACCGGATCCATATCATGGCCGTTGAAGTCGGTGAGCTGAGTGAACTCTCCATTGGAATATAGCCATACATCATATGTGCCTGAAGAGCGCTCATGCTTGCGCAGAGCATTCTCCACACTCTTTTTATCAGTATATAGGAGGCTGCCTTTGCTATTGACTGAGGCGCTGAGCATAGGAACTGACAGGAATAGCTCCGGGCGTGAGTTGGGAGTATTCACATTGATAGTGTAGGGGAGAGGATATCCGAAAGGAGCTCTCGCCGAGTCCTTGCCCGGCATGCCTCCGGTAGTGAAGATCAGAGTGTCGGCATTCAGGAAGGCGAGTGGAGTTTCTGCATCCGAGTTGGTGGTGAGGCGTCGTGGTGTGCCGCCTGTAGCATCCACTATGAAGATGTCGTCGCTCCCTTCACGGTCAGAGCGGAAGGCAATCTGCGAGCCGTCAGGACTCCATACCGGGCGTGAGTCATAACCGGGGTTGGAAGTAAGCTGGCGTGCGTTGCCGCCCGAGACGGGCACTACAAAAATATCACCGCGATAAGTGAAGGCAATCTGTGAGCCGTCAGGTGAAATACGAGAATCGCGCAACCATAGCGGCGCGTCAGAGGCAGATGCGGAGATAGCCGAGAGAGCCAGAGCTCCTGCCACGATGCTGAGTTTTTTCATTATAATGATTTCAAATGAGTTTTTTGGATTTCAGATATTTTCACGGCAAAGATAGTGAAAAAAACGGGATGTAATAAAAAAAGCACCGGAACAATCCGATGCTATATCAAAAAATAGTGGGCGAAGATGGATTCGAACCACCGAAGGTAAAAACCAGCAGATTTACAGTC
>CAYNNV010000216.1:0-3551 GCA_964398625.1 uncultured Sangeribacter sp.
GCCTGAATTATTACCTTTGGGTGTATATTCTTCAAGTTCCATATTTCCACCTTCAACGTGAATAGTACCTTCGAGGTTAAGTGAATTCCCGGCCTTTGTATAGGTATAAACACCATCTAATTCCACGTACCCATCACAAGCCCCATATCCATTTAGTGTCATAGACACCGGGTATGGGCCGATATTTCCTTTGAAATGATTAGTAGATAGCCAATCTATTGTTCGTGGTTTAGCTACTTTTGCTTCTGTAATTTCTTCTGTTTTAGTTTCAGAATCAATTTTTGGTACTTGTTCTCCATCCTCCGACGGACTTTTAGTTGTATTCGCCACCATAGTATCTTGGCCGTCTGTCGTTGGCAAATTATTTTTAGAGCTACTATTAATCAAATAATAAGCTATAACACCACATACGGCAAGCAATACAGCAATTATAACATAATATATCCTATAGTTATTACTCTTTACCTGAGTAGGATCATTCAGTTGCCCATTATATTCATTGATATTCTTAGGGACAGTGGGACAAACTACTTTTTCAGGTTCCTCATCTACTAATTCTGTTGTTTCTTCAACATTCTCCAAGTCCTTAATAAAATCTACTACTGACGATTGCCTGTCTTCTCTCCTTAAAGACATTCCCTTTGATATGGCGAGTCGGAAGCTATCAGGTACAAATCAGGAAACTCTATTTCACTCGTGGCAAGTTCCGGAGCACGTGGAGGAACCATCCCTGTAATTATATAATAAAGAGTTGCAGCAAGAGAATATATATCGCTTGCCGGAGAGAATCCGGATAATTCACTGCCTGAATATTGCTCAAGAGGTGCATAACCATGAGAAACTCCCGTGATGGTAGTTGATGTAGCAACTCCATCATTATCATATTGTTTAGAGATACCAAAGTCAATCAGAATGGCAGCATTATCAGAATTTCTAATCATTATGTTTGCCGGCTTCACATCCAGATGCGCTAAATTATTACTGTGAAGATACTGCAGTGACTTGGATATTTGTGAAATGTATTGACGTGCTGACTCACAATCAATGATTCCACCTCGTTTCACTTTATCGGAGAGCGATTCACCCTCAATATATTCCATCACATAGTAAGCAGTGTTCCTTTCTTCAAAGGCTGTAAAGATTTTGATTATCCCGGATTGGTTTAACTTAGCGATTCGTCTCGCCTCTTTAAGAAATTTGTTCTTAAGATCAGTTACAACGATTGAATTCTCCGGTTTCAACACCTTAACAGTTTCTTGATCTATTGCGCGGTCGCACATATCTTTAAGGAAAAACTCTTTAATTGCTACATCACGATCAAGCACTTCATCATGCGCCAGATAGGTTATTCCGAATCCACCTTGTCCTAATATTCTAATTACTGTATAATTACCACCGTGTAATTTTGTACCGGGCTTTAGTCCATTCATAAATTGGGAATAATTTCTTTAAATTATTTGCTCTTGTACTCAAGAAGCGTCAAACATTTTAATGCAATCGGGAACGTTGACAAATTCAACATTCCCGATTTCGCTAATTATATAGTTTATAGTTGTCAGTTTAGGCAGCAAGCAAAGAATTGGCTTACGTCGGAGTTTACCAGGCAATTGATGCCATCGTAGAAGCAACTTACTATGCCGAGGAATACTATACCTGCGATGCAGATCCACATTCCCACACGTTCTGTGCAAGCTGAGCGGAAAGTAGGAATTTCTGCCTCTCCGGGAGTAATCCAGATTGCCTTCACTACAAGGAGGTAGTAGTAGAGCGAAATGATCGTGTTGATCAATGCTACCAAGACAAGCATATAAAGCGCCATGCTTCCGGTTGAAGTTGCAGAGGTAAAGATCAGGAACTTCGAGAAGAATCCTGCAAAAGGAGGAATACCTGCGAGAGAGAACATAGCAAGAGTCATAGCAAAGGATAGCCATGGGTTTGTCTTATGCAGACCTCTGTATTCATCCATACTAACTTTACCGGTCTGATTTTCTATAGCCGATATCACACCGAAAGCACCAAGATTGCTGAAGATGTAGACAAGAATATAGAAAATCATAGCAGTAAGGCCTATCGCGCTATCCGATACAAGACCAAGCATGATATAGCCTGCCTGAGATACAGACGAGAATGCCATGAAGCGCTTCATATTGCGTTGACGGATTGCAAACAAGTTGCCTACGGTGATCGTCAGAATTATGATACCATACATTACCCATTCCCATACATCGGCATAGATAGAAGCAAATACCTGAGCAAGACAGATAAGGAATGCTACTGCTGCGGCTCCTTTTGAAATTACAGACAGATAGGCTGTGACGCTCGTCGGAGCACCCTGATAGGTATCAGCAGTCCAAAGGTGGAATGGTACGAGTGAAAGTTTGAATCCGAATCCTGAAATCACAAATACAAGAGCAAGCACGAGCAGGCCTCTGTTGCCGGAAAGATTGATATCTTTAGCAAGATCTGAGAAATAAAGTGAACCGCTTGAGAGACCATAGACAAAGGAGAGACCCATAAGCAGAATGGCAGATGAGAATACAGCTGTCATGATATACTTTATGGCCGCCTCGTGGCTTTCATATTTATTCTTATTGAAGGCTACCATTGCAGCCATTGGCAGTGAAGCACATTCCAGACCGATAATGAAGAGCAGGAAGTGACGAGCTGAAAGCATGAGATACATACCGAAGAGAGTCACGAGCATTAATTCGTAAAACTCACCTCTGCGTATTGCACTCTCTTCGGAGTCAATCCATTTTACGGCCTGAAGTAAGACGATAAACATACCAACATTTAGGATATTCTTTATCATGGCGAGAGCCGGTGAAGAAACGTACATCCCTTCAAATGCTTCCGCTTGCGGCTGAGGTATAAAGAAAAGTGCTATCGTCATTGCGCCAAATAATACGAGTGTGAGAGGAGTCACTGCCGAGCGGCACTTGTCGCAACTGAATGTATCGAATAAAAAGACGAGCACGAATACTCCGAGCAACAAAACCTCGGGAATCATTGTCAAGAATTGTGAATAGTCCATTGTTTTCTGTTTTTATTCTTTACATTATTAGATAGACTCTATAGCTCGCATAATCGGTGCGAAGCTGGCCTGAATAGTCTCGTTAATCCAATTGGGGAAGCAGCCGATTCCGGCGATGCATACTATAAGGGTGATAGTAGAGAAGCGCTCAAACCATGTGGCGTCGGTAAGTGTGAGATGATGATCATCATATACCGGCCCGAGCAGCAACTTGCCTACAACGCGGAGAATATAGACTGCAGTGATCACAATTGAGCATGTAGCCGCAATCACAAATACGCGATGGAACATATCAGCATCCTGGAACGAACCGAAGAATATTGTCATCTCAGCTACGAATCCTGAAAGGCCCGGCAGACCAAGTGATGCAAAACCGGCAATCATATAGCATACACCAAGATAAGGCATTATCTTCATAAGTCCACCCATTTCGCGAATGTCACGGGTGTGGGTTCTTCCGTATATCATACCGATTAGTGCAAAGAAGAGGGCTGTCATCAGACCGTGAGAAAGCATC
>CAYNNV010000217.1:0-3472 GCA_964398625.1 uncultured Sangeribacter sp.
CATCTACCTCATTCTCTACCCCATCTCACTGTTTATCACCCTCATCTCGCGCGGGTGGAGATACACCGTTGAAATGGGTCATTATGATTAGTTATATGCTTTTCTTCATAACAGTCGCTATAATGGACTGCAATCTATACCATGGAATCAACAGCTTAGACCCGGCGCTGATGTCGGTGACTGAGGTGGTTGAGCGAGTCAAGAAATTGCGTCGGCGTCATCATATATTCCAGCTGTGTCTGATGCCGGTGGCATTAATTCTGATAGTTATGTTGGGAATACTCTATAATGGAGAAAGAGATATTATAATAGCCATGGGAATTGGAGCAGCTATCGGAGTGGCCATAGGTTTACCCCAATACTTTAGATTTATGGCAGCTTATCGCGATATGCAGAGCTATTACGAATGACGCAGATAGAATATAATATCCACATTTTCCGATTGATAGATAAGCACTGAAATTAGGTTTGCAAAGCCGTATAATTTTTAGTAACTTTGTAGGTCAGTATCGGCTGATATTAACGGCTCGATGCGCATAGATACGAAATAAAAGAATATCATCATAATGACCCACAAATGGAACTATCAACCACTCTCGCCTCGTCAAAAGGCTATAGCAGACGAGATTTCTCCGGTATGCGGCGGATTGCCTGCCATTGCGGAGATACTCGTAAGACGCGGGGTTAATTCGAAGCAGGAAGCGGAGAAATTCTTCAATCCCTCATTCGATGATCTCCACGATCCCTTTCTTATGCCCGGAATGGAGGATGCTGTCAACCGTCTTAACAAGGCTATGGGCGCCAAAGAGAGAATCATGGTCTACGGTGACTATGATGTAGACGGAACTACAGCTGTGGCTCTTGTCTATAAATATCTCCAGAATTTCTATTCTAATATCGAATATTATATCCCGACTCGCTATGACGAAGGTTACGGAATATCACGCAAAAGCATAGACTACGCAGCAGAAAACGGAGTCAAACTCATTATTGTGCTTGACTGCGGAATAAAGGCGGTTGATGAAATACGTTATGCAAAAGAGAAAGGGATAGATTTCATAATATGCGATCATCACATGCCGGATCCTGAGCTCCCACCGGCTGTTGCAATTCTCAATCCCAAGATGCCGGGAAGTCCCTATCCTTGCAAGCATCTTAGTGGTTGTGGTGTAGGATTCAAATTCATGCAGGCTTTTGCACTCAGCAATGGCCTTACTAACCATGGTGAGCTTGAATCTCTACTTGACCTTGCTGCTGTGAGTATCGCGGCTGACATTGTACCTATTATAGGCGAAAATAGAGTAATGGCCTATCATGGGTTGAAGCGTATCAATTCCAATCCCAATCTTGGACTAAGAAGCATAATTCGCATCTGCAAGCTCACTAATAAGGATATTACAATCTTTGACGTAATCTTCAAGATTGGTCCGCGAATCAATGCCTCAGGCAGAATGCAAAGTGGTATTGAAGCTGTTGACCTCCTTGTAAGCCGTGACCTCCATGATGCTTATGAAAAAGGGAAGGCAATAGATCAATATAACAAGGATCGCAAGGAGCTTGACAAGCAAATCACAGAAGAGGCCAACCGCCTCATTGAAAATGACGTGTCAATTATTCAGGGTAAGCGCTCCATAGTGATATATAATAAAAATTGGCATAAAGGAATAATAGGTATTGTAGCATCCCGCCTTACAGAATTATATTACAAACCGGCTGTAGTACTGACTTACGCCAATGGCCTGGCTACCGGTTCGTCACGTTCGGTGCAGGGATTTGACATATATTCAGCTGTAGATTCCACACGTGATCTTCTTGAAAACTTCGGGGGTCATCCATACGCAGTCGGTCTATCGCTTAAGGAGGAAAATATTCCGGAATTCTCGCGTCGTTTTGAATCATACGTAGCAGAGCATATAAAGCCCAGCCAGCTCTCCCCTCACTTTGATATTGATGCGGTAATTTCTTTTGCCGATATTACTCCCGAATTTATAGCTTCATTAAAAAAGTTGAATCCTTTCGGCCCCGGCAATCAGAAACCTATCTTCTGTACAAAAAATGTTTTTGACTTCGGTACTTCGAAACTTGTAGGCAAGAATATGGAGCATATCAAGCTTGAACTGGAGGATAATTCTACTTCGCGCGTGATAAATGCCATCGCATTCTACATGGCTCCATATTTTGAACATATCCATGCCCATAAGCCAATTGATATATGCTACACTATAGAGCAGTCAAAGCACGGATCTAAAGAAGACTCGATACAGCTTATGATCAAGGAGATAAGAATTTCGGAAGACGAATAAACCAAATTTCCGGAGATTATAGGGTGACAGTAGATATCCACGCGATTCTGCGTAAAAACTGGGGTTACGAATCCTTCCGACCGCTTCAGGAGGATATTATAAACTCCGTCATCAACGGTCGTGATACTCTCGGGCTAATGCCAACGGGTGGAGGCAAATCGATAACATTTCAGGTGGCCGGGCTTGCGCTCGACTGCCTCACCATTGTAGTTACTCCCTTGATTGCCCTTATGAAGGATCAGGTTGATAATCTTCGTCGACGGGGAATTAAGGCACTCTTCCTCCATTCGGCAATGACCTATCGAGAGCAGAACATTGCTCGCGAGAAGCTTATCAACGGTTCAGTGAAATTCCTATATGTCTCGCCTGAAAAGCTTGCCAATGAGCGATTTTTAGGTGAATTGAAGTCACTTGGAATAGGTCTTATAGTTGTAGATGAAGCACATTGTATTTCCCAATGGGGCTATGATTTCCGCCCTTCATACCTGAATATAGGGAAGCTCAGGAAAGTGCTCCCTAAAGCGCGGATTATGGCTGTGACCGCCACTGCCACCGCTGAGGTAACTGAAGATATATGTAGTAGTCTTGGATTTAAGAATCCGGCTATATTTCGCACAAGTTTCCGTCGCGACAATCTTCGTTATGTTGTCCGTCAACCTGCAAGTAGACTTTCTGAACTCGTACATATTCTAAATCATACATCCGGTGCATCTATTGTATATGTCCGTTCCAGAAGACATACGCGTGAAATAGCGGAATCCCTGAAAGGCCAAGGTATTACAGCTACATATTATCATGCGGGACTGGACTATGAGGAAAAAGAGAAAAGGCAAAACCAATGGATGCGAGGAGACTTTAGGGTTATGGTAGCCACAAATGCATTCGGTATGGGAATCGATAAGGAAGATGTGCGGGTTGTAATTCATATAGGTCTTCCCCCCTCTCTCGAAGAATATTATCAAGAAGCCGGACGCGCCGGACGCGATGGAAAGAAGTCGTATGTTGTATTACTGGCAAAAACATCTGACAAAGCACTTGCCACAAGACGAATCAACGAGGCATTCCCTCCGCGTGATGAAATTGTAAAGATATATGAGAGGGTGCTTACTTTTCTTCATATTATCGTAGGTGAAGGATACGGTAGGATGCTACAGTTTAATCTGGAAAAA
>CAYNNV010000218.1:0-3437 GCA_964398625.1 uncultured Sangeribacter sp.
CAACCTCACGTTTACCTCCGACGAGCTCAAAGAGATTGATCAGATTCTCTTCGGTTAACGGCCCACCGCCGCGACCCCAGAAACGATCGACCCCCAAAAGTTAAATATCCCGCGTATCATTACCGCAATACTTCTCAAAATTTACATTTTTTGAGAAGTAAAAAATAATACTTCTCAAAATTTACATTTTTTGAGAAGTATTGATATTATATTATTCAAACACAGATTCAATTGAAAGAATGTCATCTGAAGGCTTTATCTCTGAAACATTCAAAAAAAGTTCCATAAGCGGTATATTCATATAATAATGTGTCCTGCCAATCTTCACCCTCTCTATTAAACCGGTTTCTACCAAACCATTCAGATAGCGGGTCGCCGTAGGTCTACTAACATTGAGTTCCTTCTCAAGAAATTCAACCTTAGTATATGGATGAAAAAATAGGTTATTAAGTAATTCATGTCGATATTGCTTACCAAACTTTGGTCGGAGTACCGATTTGAAATCAACCATCAACCGAGAGATTCCCTTAACGAGACGGGTTGTTTCAATAGCTGTTTCCTCAATACCTTTCAACATGAATATTATCCATGCTTCCCACTCAGCAGAATTATCCTCATTCTTATCTCTGATTGCTTGAATAAGTCGATAATATTCTCCTTTGTTATGAGTAATATATCGACTGAGATAGAGTATCGGTAAATCTAATCGTTCTGTAAGGACAAGATACAATACACAAACAATACGACCTGTACGACCATTCCCATCATAGAAAGGATGTATGCTTTCAAACTGATGATGGACTATAGCCAGTTTAATTAGCGGGTCTAAATCTGTTAAACTATCATCATTGATAAACTTCTCCAAATTATCCATTAGTTCTATGATGATCTGCTTGTCCTGCGGTGGAGTATAAATCACGACACCATCAGACCGTTTCAGAGCCGTACCAGGAATACTTCTAAATCCTGCAGAATTATGTTCTAGTCGTTTTTGTATCTCTTTAATGACAGTTGAGGTAAGCACACCTTTATCCTTGACCAAACGAAACCCATGTTCAAGTGCTTCACGATAATTCAACACCTCTTTAGTAGCAGCATTAACAGCAAGTTCTGAAAGAGAAGCTGCCGCCCCTTGATACAGGGCATCCTGTGTAGTGACGATATTTTCCACCTCAGAACTATCCTTGGCCTCCTGCAAAGTCAGGGTGCTGATAAGTATGTTTTCATTAGGGATAGTCAAGGCTACCCCTTTCAACTCAGCCAATCTACGGTTAGCCTGATTAAGACGCTTCAAAATCGCTTTTGTTTCTAAATCATACGAAAGTGGTAGATGTGGAATATTATAATCTTGCATATAATCTCAAAATTTAATTAAACCTTGGATCTATTAAACTTTTGTGATAACTCCAATATTGGTCACGTTCACTTTCGTTTCTTTAAATATGCATCATAAGCTTCTTCTGCTTCAAGATACATTAATTGATTCTTTCCGTTATGCTGAGGATCAAGATCTTTTCTTAACCAACCAAGATATTTGACAAGTGGTATTTCTTTGGGCTTGAATTGATCAGACGTGGGATTTATTTTCCACTTAAGAGTGTCTGTTTGATCATCATACTCAATCAATGACACTATTCCACCGATAAGAGGATAGATGAATCCATCCGGATATATGTAAGGAATGGGAGTCGTAATAGTACGAAAAAGAGGAAGACTTTTAGATTTCTCATCGTTTTTTACACACGAAATTCTTCCGAAACTACCTTGATTCTTATTATACATATCTGGGAAAGACACGTATAATATATCAAAATAGCGCATTATTGCTTCAGTCATATCCAAGGCTGATTTAAGCAAAGAACTTATTATAATGTACTTACCGTGTTCTTGAACAGAAAAGCCTTCATTCGAGATAACCTCATTAAAAAATGATACGCACTGTGTCTTAGAGGAATATAGATTAACTCGATTGAACTTCTTGATTCCCTTTGGAAGAAGATTTGCTTCTTGAAGAAAATAAAGTGGAATACATGCCATAGCGATCACATCTTCAGATTTAATCTTACCTTTCTCTCCTGTTTTCCAAATAATCTCATAGCCGCTAAGACATTCCTTTAAATAATCGTAACAACCTATCTGATTGCCTTTTGCTGTCTCACGAAGCTGAATATTATTATTACGGGCAGAACATATTTCTGCAATACTTGTATAGTATTCTTCTTTTGCCTCTTCAGTGTCAGCAGGGAACACAATCTCTACCGGAATGCTGAAACGGAAAGCGGACTCATTCTCTCTTTCTTTAAATTTCGTTACTATTTCATCATAGTTTTCATCCCAGAAATCTTTACATTCTTTCCATGTCTTGAATGTTTTACCAAACAGTTTGTCCACGATAAATCTTGCTATTGCAAAAGTATTATGGCCGCCATCCATAATCCCTTCATAAATGGGATTACTAAAAGTAACTCTTACACGATTTCGTTCAAGACGTTCACAATTTTCAGTCGCAAGAAGAATTCCCTTCGTTTTAAACCAAAACAGTTCGGGAGATGTATCCAACGTCTCGTAAATAGCCTTTGTTATAGGATTAGTTGTGGCAGTACGAGGATTTATCTGATTATCGGCCTCTTTTATCAGCTTGATTAACGTAGATGGCGAAATACTGGAAACAATTTTCCTAATTTTTACAGATTCACGCGAAACTTGAGCCTCACTACTATGCTCAAGTTTTAAGATAATAGTATTGTTTTTCATTTATGATAAATGATATTAGGATACAAAAAAAGCTGTTAATTAATGATTACAGCCAGCTACATAAGATCAAGAAAGAATGTATCCTATAGTTCTAACTCCAATCCTGGTGTAGAGACCGCGCGATTATCCAACCGCAAAGTAAGTATCCACTTACTTATCATTATCCAATGATTCTGCAAATTTAGTTATTAAATATTATCCACTGCAAAATAACTTATATGTTTTATAACATTGTTTTATGGAACAATCTACATATTAGCCCATGAATTATTCTGTGCAAAACAATAACCCTATTTCCACGGGCAAAGTCACTTATCCTCCTATCTGGGGCCACGCCCATTGAGTCTTATCGCACAACAAACTATACTATAATTGAACTGTACTCCTGAAAGTTTTTTTTGCATAACATTTTGAAATGCAGATTTTTATTAGAGTGAAATCCCAGCTAATGTCCGTAGAAATCATATTAGCTTAACAATTAACTCACAACAAAAATCCACCCCGAACTTGGGATGGATTATATTGTTAATATACGATTTTGATTACTTTTACCTTATAGATAGCTCTATCTACATAACGACTGAGTACTCGATGTATTAGCTCAGGTTACTCAGCATAAAGGTTTTCCTCCTGCTGTGGAATGTACTGTTCAACCAGTTTGCTGATTTTTTTCAAATCAGGTT
>CAYNNV010000219.1:0-1332 GCA_964398625.1 uncultured Sangeribacter sp.
CTCCGCCTTCTGGGGGGTGGCCTTGGCGTCGCTCAGCTCCAGCACACCCTGGATACCCTTCCTGCATAGCTTCGAGAAGGGCACTCTGCACTTTTGCCGGCGCACGGTTGATTTCATCGGCAAGAACAAAATTGGCAAACACCGGACCTTTCTTCACCTCAAACTTTTCATTCTTTACAGAATAGATCATCGTGCCGACAACATCGGCAGGCAAGAGGTCGGGAGTAAATTGAATTCTGTTATATTTTGCGTCAATGAGATTGGCAAGAGTCTTAATGGCAAGAGTCTTGGCAAGCCCGGGCACACCTTCAAGCAAAACATGGCCATTACATAATAAAGCAATGAGCAATGAATCCACCAGATGTTTCTGCCCGACAATCCGCTGCTCCATACCCTTGGTGATTAAGCTTATAAAGGAACTATTGGAGGCAATTAAATCGTTGAGTTCTCTTATATTTACCTGATTATCCATTTCAATATATATGGTTAAAATTTAAATGCTTAATATGGAATAAATAGATTTCTAACTCTTACTTATTTCAAATAAATTTTATACAAAAGTAGTCACAATCCCACACATGAATTATTCATATATGTTAAAATATATTGTTCGATTACGCCACAATTATTAAAGAGTGTGAATTAATCTGATATTATCAGAGAAAATATGAAAACTTACTTGCGAAACGCATTCCAACCCTGAGCATCAAGAGGGATCTCCTTATCGTCGCGGGTCACAAGAGCACATCCGAGTTCAGGTTTTGTGATATAGCCAATCTGTGTTACGCCTTTAATCTTCGACACCTTATCGTGGTCAGTAAGCGGAATGGTAAACAACAGTTCGTAGTCTTCTCCACCATTCATAGCTACTGTCACGACATTCATATTCAATTCTTCAGCCATCACCGCTGTCTGATAATCAATTGGTAATTTGTCTTCATAAATTCTACAGCCGCAATTGCTGGCTTTGCATATATGTAGAAGCTCAGATGACAAACCATCGCTTATATCCATCATAGCCGTAGGATGAATACCATTTTCCCGCAACAGACCGATGATATCCTTACGAGCCTCAGGCTTCAGTTGCCGTTCCAATATATATTCCTTGCCGGCAAAGGCAGGTTTAAAATCTTTGTCGCCACTTTGCGCAGAAACCCTATTCTCACGTTCAAGCAATTGCAGTCCCATATAGGCTGCTCCAAGATCGCCAGACACGCAAACAATGTTGGTTTCCTTGGCTCCGTCGCGACGCACAATTTCGTTCTTTTCAGCTTCGCCTATGCAAGTAATACTAATTACGAGACCGGTGACTGAGGCAGAAGTATCTCCTCC
>CAYNNV010000219.1:1342-3434 GCA_964398625.1 uncultured Sangeribacter sp.
TTCATAGATAGCATCAAGATGTTCAACGGTGAATCTGCTCGACACGCCGAGACTGACTGTAATCTGACGCGGAACACCGTTCATGGCATATATATCGCTGAAATTTACAACTGCCGCCTTATAGCCAAGATGCTTTAATGGCACATAGCGCAAATCAAAATGGATGCCTTCAAGAAGTAGATCGGTAGTTACAAGCGTTTGCTTGTCGCCATATTCCAATACAGCAGCATCATCGCCTATGCCTAATAATGAAGACTTATTTTTAAGTTCTATATCTTTTGTAAGACGATCAATAAGGCCAAATTCGCCCAGCTGTGATATTTCTGTTTCTGTTGTAGCCATAGGTATAAATGGTAGATTATGTAGTATATCAGTATAACATTGACAGGTGTCTTTTGTTTTACTTTTATCGAGCAAAGAGAATGACAAAAGATTTAGCGGACGTTTCAGATTATGAAATCATCCGCTATATCTAAGCAATTGAGTTATAACGCAATGAGAGAGGGATTGCAAATTATCAAATTCTTCCTACAAGTTCTTTCATAATTTCAGTCATGAAAGGCTGAGCCTTGAGCGCAGCCTTCTGCACTTCTTCATGAGATGGAACTTCTGTAATATCTTTACCGCCAAGGTCGGTGATAACTGACACGCCAAATACTTCCATGCCGGCATGATTAGCCACAATTACTTCAGGCACTGTTGACATACCAACAGCATCGCCTCCGATAATTCTAAAATATTCATATTCTGCGGGAGTCTCAAAAGTCGGTCCGGGTGTACCTACATACACACCGTGCATCACACGAATATTCTTTTCTTCAGCTATTTTATCGGCAGCTGCTATCAGACGATGGCTGTATGCCTCAGTCATAGCGGGGAAACGGGGTCCGAGTTCTGAATAATTTCTTCCTCTCAAGGGATTTTCCGGGAACAGATTTATATGATCGGTGATAATCATAATATCACCTACTTTAAACTCCTTGTTCATACCGCCGGCTGCATTGCTCACAAACAGTGTCTCTACACCAAGAGCCTTCATTACTCTGACGGGGAAAGTAACCTCCTTCATGTCATAACCTTCGTAATAATGAAAGCGGCCTTGCATAGCCATTACATATTTACTGCCAAGATTGCCGAAAATAAGTTTCCCAGAATGTCCCTCAACTGTAGAAACAGGCATATTGGGTATCTGAGAATAGTCTATTTCTTTCTTTATATCAATATGATTCACCAATTCGCCAAGTCCGGTGCCAAGAATAATTGCTACTTTAGGCATCTCTCCTACTTCGTTACGTATATACTCAGCTGTTTGTGCTATTTTTTCTAACATAATATTGAGATTTAAAATTAATTACATGCTATAAATATCAAATCTTTAAATGTGAGTGTAAGCCTTAATTCCATCTTTTGTCACAACACTTTGTCATACCTAATAAGATGAATCCAAAGCGCGCCTCACACTACCTATAAAATTCTCTCCACCTCGATCTATAAATTCTACTTCAATAGGTAAATAGAATATATAGGGTTTTAATTCATGTGGAAAATAAGGATTATTACTCAATCTCACTGCATCCTTTTCTGTAGTTATTATAACCTTTCTCGAACCCTCCATCTTCTCAAAGTCGGAAGAAATTTTATTCAAGTCTTTACGGGTGTAGAAATGATGATCCGGGAAATGCGAAATATGCAAATTGAAATCGAATCCTTTGAAATGACGCACCAGACCACGGGGATTTGCAATTCCTGTGAGTAGAAGCACTGTGTCATTACGGGTCAATGACTCAAGTGACACAGAATAATTATTTACTTCGGGGAATACAGGTTGCAACGGAGCATACCTGACTCGTGAGAAAAACAATTTCTGAAAGGCCATTAACTCCAGACGATTATCGATGACTCGGAAATCTATAGGATTGAGGCCGTCAGGACATTTTGTCACAACAATGAAATCCGCTCGATTTATGGCTGACTCAGATTCTCTGAGGCGTCCTAACGGAAGTAAGGAATCTTCATACACAGGATGGCTGTAGTCCATCAATAATATCGACACTTTCGGGTCAACATATCTGTGTTGGAAAGCATCGTCAAG
>CAYNNV010000220.1:0-3400 GCA_964398625.1 uncultured Sangeribacter sp.
CTTTAACCTTGAAAAAAAATGCAAAAAGCTTGCCGACGAAATGGGAATACCGACCTTATGGAAGAGCAGAAGTCAATATCCAATCTCGGAGGAACTATGCGTCTGGGTGCTTACGACTGTGAACTGCAGCCCGGCTCCAAGGCTGCGGAAGCCTACGGCTCCACCCGCATATCCGAACGTCACCGCCACCGCTTTGAGTTCAACTCTGATTATCGCGAGCGATTTGAAGAAGCCGGCATGAAGTGCGTAGGTGAAAATCCGGATACTCATCTGGTGGAAGTTGTGGAGCTTCCTGAAAAGCGCTGGTTCGTAGGTACTCAGTATCATCCGGAATATCAGAGCACCGTACTTTCTCCCAATCCGTTGTTCCTATCTTTCATGCGAGCTGCGATAGCTTACAGCGAAGAACGCCTGAAAAAGTAATTAAAACCAACTATATCAACGCATCAACACAAGTAAAAACAAATGGATAAAAACACCATAACCGGCCTGGTACTGATGGCTCTTGTGTTCTTCGGATTTATGTGGCTCTCACCCAAGCAGAGCGCCGAAGAATCGCGTAAGGAAGCCTCATCAGCCGCCTCGGAGGTTGAGAAGAATTCGTCAGCTGTACTTGAACCGCTCACTTCTACTGAGATAGGATGGCTTCGCAAGAATATATCCGAGCAGGGCACTCAGGAAGAAAGTGGCGCCGTAAGCCTTAATCAGAACGGCGTTAACCTCACTCTCAAGGGTGATTCTATAAGCGGCTATGTGGCTGTCGGCGGAAAAGAGATACCCTGGACTTCGCTGGCTTCCGGAAGCTCTGAAGAATACCCTGCATCACTGTTGGCTCAGGCTACCGAGAAGGTGCGTGAGCTCAGCACGTCAATAGGACGCTACGGAAGTTTCTCGTCATTCACTCAGGGTACTGACTCGGTAGTGAAGCTTGAAAACGATGCCATAGCACTTCAGTTCAGTACGAAAGGTGGAGTTCCTACACGCGCGGAGCTGAAAAAGTATGATACTGAATACAATGCTGATGAGACTGTCAAGAGCAAGCGTAAGGTAGTGATATTCGATACGGAAAACGGAAGCCTTAACTTCCGTATTCCTCTGGCCGAGTCCATTGACTCCAAAAATCTTTACTTCACTCCGAAGGTAGAGTCAGACTCAACGGTGCTGATGGCTCTCAATCTTCCCGGTGGAGCCTACTGGGGACTGCGCTATACTCTCCCCCGCGGCGAGAACTATGTGCTTAAGATCGACGTGGTACAGAAGGATATGGCCCGCACGGTGGAATCAAACAACCGCACTCTCGGTATTGACTGGACACAGCAGATCATGCGCCAGGAGAAAGGCAGGATGTTTGAAGAGCGCAATTCCGGCATATTTTATAAGTTTGCCGGCGGAAGCGTGGACAATCTTAACGAAAACAAAAACGACAAGGAGGAGCGCCAGAGCAAAGTGCGCTGGGTAGCTTTCAAGAATCAGTTCTTCTCCTCAGTGCTTGTAGCTCACCGCGCATTCACTAACGTTGACATGGAGTCAAAAGTAATTAAGAACTCTGACTTCCTCAAAGATTGCAAAGCTGAAATCTCCCTTAATGATTATGACTGGAGCGCTGCCAATCCGGCTACTTTCTCTCTATATATCGGTCCTAACCTCTATCCGCTTCTTTCGAGCCTTGACGATAAGATCGATGCAGGCGAGGATCTTAGCCTCACCCGCCTTATACCACTTGGATGGAGTCTGTTCCGCTGGATCAATACCGGTATCATTATCCCGATATTTACCCTGCTTGGTAGCTTCATCTCCAACTATGGCATCATAATCCTGATTCTCACCATCTTCATCAAGCTGATTCTCTTCCCGCTCACCTATAAGAGCTATAAGAGCCAGGCGAAGATGCGCTTACTCGCGCCGGATATCAAGGCTATAAACGATAAATATCCCGGTCAGGATAATGCTCTCAAGCGCCAACAGAAGACTATGGAGCTCTACAGTCGGGCCGGAGCCTCGCCGATGTCCGGATGTCTGCCGATGCTTCTGCAGATGCCTATACTCTTCGCGATGTTCTCCTTCTTCCCTTCATGTATTGAGCTTCGCGGACAGAAATTCCTTTGGGCCGATGACCTTGCCGCTCCTGATGCAATAATATCCTGGAGCGGGAATATTCCTCTCGTGACGGAATACTTTGGCAATCACATCTCACTATTCTGCTTGCTGATGACGGTGACCAACATCATCTATACTTATATCAACATGCAGAATCAGCAGAATTCTATGCCCGGAATGAAGTGGATGATGTATCTGATGCCCGTATTCTTCATGGTATTCTTCAACAACTATGCTGCAGGCCTTTCATATTATTACTTCCTCTCACTTCTGATCACCATCATACAGACCTATGCAGTGCGTGGCTCAATTAAAGAGGAATCAGTACGTAAGGCCATGGCAGAGGCTGCCAAGAAACCCAAAAAGAAATCCGGCTTTATGGCAAGACTCGAAGAGATGCAGAAACAGCAACAGCAGATGCTCAAGGAGCAACAGCGTCAGCGCGGAGGCTCTAAGAAATAAGCACTTAACTGATACAATCAAAATAGGAGGCGAGCACCTATGCGGGTGTTCGCCTCCGTATTATTGATGGAATATATACTTATTTATGAGGACGATGAGGGCGATGAGCTTTCTTATATCTCTTTTCGGCTTTCTTACGCTCTTTCATTCGTTTTTTCTGTTCCTTCTTCCAACGCTTTATCTCCTTCTTGGAGTGGTGAGGCGGTGCACCATGGTAGCCGTGACCATGACTTTCGCTTCCTACCGTATAGTGGATATTGCCATCGGGGGTTGTACCGTCAACACCCCAGTAAGAGCGGGATGAACCGCAGGAGGAAAATGACAGCATTATGGCTGCCAATGCCGGGATTAGTGCTGTACGCAAGAATCTACAGGAGTTGTGTGTATTCATAGTCAGAGGGGATTAGCACAGTCTTTAAGGGTAAGACCGGAAGATTAATAATAAGGGGTGTTTTCATATTTAACACCTCTGCGGAATAAAAGGTTTTGCAGCAGAAAGAGATAAAACTTCTTTATTAAATATGTGTAATCAAAATAAAATTACTATTTTTGCGCCGATTTTCATTGCCACTGCAAAATTACAGATTCGCTACATTAAATTATCCAGATGAAAAACCTCGTAATAGTCGAGTCGCCCGCCAAAGCGAAAACCATAGAAAAATTTCTCGGCAAGGACTATAAGGTCATGTCGAGCTACGGACATATCCGCGATTTAAGGAAGAAAGATTTCAGCATTGATGTAGACGGTAACTTCTCACCGGTCTATGAGATACCGCCGGAAAAACGCGATCTTGTTCGCGACGTGAAATCCGCTGCCTCAAAAGCGGATACTGTATGGCTC
>CAYNNV010000221.1:0-3364 GCA_964398625.1 uncultured Sangeribacter sp.
ATTTTTAAAAAGTATTGTTGCTATTCAGTCATGGCTTTAAACGACATATCAAGCCCCTTGACAGAATGAGTGAGTGCTCCTACGGAGATAAAATCTACTCCGGTTTCGGCATAATCACGAAGATTATCAAAAGTAATTCCTCCGGAAGACTCAGTCTCAATACGTCCGTTTACAAGCTTAACAGCCTCTTTGGTCTGCTCAGGAGTGAAGTTATCAAACATCACTCTATCTGCAAGTCCCAACTCCAGAATCTTCTTAATATCATCAATTGAGCGAGCTTCTATCTCAATCTTAAGATTTTTACCATTCTTCTTGCAATATTCATTAGCTCGTTTTAAAGCCTCTTCTATACCCCCTGCAAAGTCAATATGATTATCTTTGATAAGAATCATATCAAAAAGTCCGATACGGTGATTCACGCCTCCACCAAGCGCCACGGCTTCTTTCTCAAGCATTCTCATACCCGGAGTTGTCTTCCGTGTATCAAGAAGACGTGTGGTGGTTCCTTCAAGTTGCTTCACATATTTATGAGTCATTGTAGCAATGCCGGACATCCGCTGCATAATATTAAGCATAGTACGCTCTGCAAGAAGAAGAGAACGTACAGAGCCTGTGGCTATGAAAGCCACATCACCCGGCTTTACGGCTTTACCATCTTCTATCATTACATTCATTCGTATGCCGGGATCAACTTTATGAAGTACCTTGCGTGCCACGTCTACGCCGGCAAGTATACCTTTTTCTTTAATCAGAAGCCTTGATGTGCCCTGAGCATCGGATGGGATTGTGGATAAAGATGTATGGTCTCCATCCCCAAGGTCTTCTTCAAGAGCCAAACGAATGAGATCGTCAATAAGTTCTTCAGTAGTTTTCATAATTATATTTGCCAACTGACTCTTTTAAATTTGTGTAAAAAGAGTCTATATTGTAACTTTGTGCGAAGTTACTAAAATTTATGGAAATTACCATTGTTACATTCGGGAAAATACATGCCGACTTTATACGTCGCGGAATAGAAGAATATGAAGGTCGCCTTCGTCAACGAAACATTTCCTTCAGCGTGCAAGTGCTTCCTGATGTTAAGAAGAAAGGAAAATCTCTTGATATTTCTCGTCAGAAAGATTTGGAAGGAGAAGCCATGGCATTAGTCTTAAAAGGTAATGACTATGTCATTTTATTTGACGAAAGAGGGAAAGAGCTTACTTCCGAACAGTTCGCACAAGAATTGCAGCACAAAATGGCTTCCGGACTTCGCAGACTGGTATTCTGTATCGGCGGTCCTTACGGATTCTCTCAAAAGATTTATGACAGAGCTAATGCATTGCTTGCTCTTTCGAAGATGACTTTCAGCCACGAGATGGCACGCCTTTTTGCCACTGAACAGATATATAGAGCCTTCACCATACTCAATGGCGATCCATATCATCACCGCTGAGTTGTTGCTTGCTATTTCTCCGCCAATGTCGTGGCATACAAAATAATCTACGGTAGGGTATAATGCTGAATACAATCAGAACTCCGAAAACAGCCAAAAGCAAATAAGAGATATTCTTTAAAGGTGTGATATTGTCGCGTTTGAAAGTTAATGGATCAGGGCTGACACTATCATCCATAAAATCAGCAGTTTCCAAAGCCATTAATGTTGATTTCCATTGAATCTTTCCGTCTGAAAGATAGATTATACCGGGATTTCCTCTTACTACTTCCTTAATTTGAGTATCATCGGCAGTATAGATGGGATAATCTGCCATTGAAGAATCTTTCCATTCTTCAATCTCTTTTTCGGTAGCTGAGGCAACTGTAATGAAGTCAATACTATTTTTTGCTGAATAAGAGGCAAGACTATTTATAATCCATGAGTTAGACATTCCTAAATTCTTTAATGAAGGAATGAAAAGAATCAGTTGCTTGTTCTCTGAAATCACATCCGATGTCACATTCTCATCACCATCAAATATTGTAAGATCATTCTGTTGAAGTTCCGTTGCCCTCTTTCCTTCATCCTTAATCTCAATTCTATCAATAAACTTCCATCCATCTGTCTCGTCCGGAAGTTGTTCATCTTCGTTTACCTCTTTTCGCTGGCCATTCTTTTCATAGATAAATTTGAATCTTACCTCGGAATCATCATTAGATATAAGCGCTGAGCCAACCGGGAATGGCCGAAAATCAATTTGAGGTTGATAAAAATAAGCACTCCAGCAAATCATTAATATATATACTCCTGAACATACCAAGGCTATCCACTGAAGGGCCGGAGTTATAAGCGCAAGAGTCTTCTTTTCATATATTACGAGCCAACAGCCCATGATAGTAATAATGATGTTTTTCCAGAATGTTACTGCGTTACTAAGTTTTATTGCATCACCAAAACATCCGCAGTCTTCTACCGGATCTTTTATCCATACCCAAAGGGTAAGAGGCACCATCACCGACATAAATAGTAGTACCATCACAGGTGCGCCTCGTCGGTAGCAACCTAAAAGGACAAATACGCCGGCAAGAAATTCAAATGCAATAAGAGCAAACACCAATACTTCTACCAGACCGGCGGAAATATCCCAGTGCAATGCACTAAAATATTCCTGCATCTTATAGATTGTTCCCCATGGATCAACAGCCTTTACAAATCCGGAGAAAATAAAAGTAGCTCCGGTTATAATACGAAAAAGCCACGTAAGGATCACTTTCCAGCTTGATAACTCACTAGGCTGCACATGCGATTGAACTTTTGGCTCCATCAATTATTCGTTTAGCTTAATCAACGCAAAAAGCGCATAGTTTATCATATCCATATAGTTAGCTTCCACACCTTCCGATACTTCAGTCTTACCGTCATGATCTTCTATCTCTTTAGTGCGCAAGAGTTTTTGAAGAATAATATCTGTGAAACTGGAAACTCTCATTTCGCGCCAAGCCTCATCATAATCATGGTTCTTGTTGAGCATTAGAGAGGTGGAATCCGACAGAGCCTTTTCATAAAGCTCGATTGCATTTTTGTGCGCAATCCTTTCACCAACCCCAAGTTTTACCTGTATAAGAGCCATAGCACAGTAATTTACAATACCGATAAATTCCGGTTCGATTCCTTCATTCACCTTAGCCTTTGCGCCTTCCTCAAGCGTGCGTATTCGCTTGGCTTTTATATATATCTGATCTGTGAGACTTTTAGGACGCATCACGCGCCATGATGTGCCGTAATCACGCATTTTGGCAACAAATACACTTCGGCATTTATCCATTGCTTTGGCAAATTGGTTACGTGTCAGTTCTGCATCGGATTGGCTCTGCATAATTTGGATTTTTGCGATTTTTGTAGTAATTTTGACAAAATTAATAAAAAATATTTATACCTCAAAATGGC
>CAYNNV010000222.1:0-3336 GCA_964398625.1 uncultured Sangeribacter sp.
GCATAGAGAAGCCTGAAGATAGCTACGCCGCCCTTGAGGAGATGAAAGACCACGTACAGGGCCTACTGGAGAAGTTGGGCCTGAAATGGCACATACTTCGTCTCTGTGGTGGCGATATGAGCTTCACTTCGGCCATTACCTTCGACTTCGAGGTATGGAGTCCGGGACAGGAGCGCTGGCTTGAGGTGAGCTCGGTCAGCAACTTCGAGACTTACCAGGCCAACCGCCTGAAATGCCGCTACCGCGATGCCGACAAGAAAATCAGAATATGTCATACTCTTAACGGCTCCGCTCTAGCTCTGCCGCGCATAGTCGCTGCACTGCTTGAGACATATCAGACTCCCGAGGGGATAATTGTACCTGAGTGTCTGCGCCGCTACACAGGTTTTGATATCATAGACTGAGCCTATTCCAAACACAAATTATAGCATAACTCATCAATATTATGGCCTATCAAAGCAAAGACGAAAAGAAGATAAGCATAAACGATCCCTCCGGAAAATGGAGCGACATGACCCTGCTTCCCGAGTGGGAAGAGAAATATTACGACGTATTTACGGCCCGCAAGCATGGCAAATGGGTTATGCTAAAAGCTCTAAAGAAGGAGTATGCCTCTGATGAAAAGATGCGCCGGATGCTTCAGCACGAATTTGATACCCGCTACCGGCTTGCGCATCCCAATATTGTGATGGTCAATGACTTTGAAAAGATTCCTGATATTGGAGAGGCTATCATCACCGATGATGTATACGGCTATTCTCTGCGTCGCCTGATAGATGAGAAGCGCCTCACCCCAAAGATACTCCACCGCTTGCAGACACAGCTTATTGATGCTTTGGAATATATTCAGGAAAATCGTCTTGTGCATTATCCTCTAACTCCCGAGCAGATTATCTTTACTGAATATGATGAGAATCTCAAGCTCATAGATGTGGGCTATGACCAGAGTTCTGAGCTTAGCGAGCAGAGCACTGACGAAGATATCAAGAGCTACGGTCGCATACTTAATGAGGTGCTTGATCATCTTCCTACGCGCCTTCCTCGCCTGAGGAAGATTGCTGAGAAATGCGAGAACGGCGGATTCCACAGTGTGGAAGATGTGCACTTGGCTCTTGAGCGACGCAGCAGCAGCCAGATATATATCTTCATCATACTCTTCATAGTCTTCATGGCCGGAATCCTTATTTGGCTTGTGGCATCAAAATAATCGTCAGTTATGGTAGAAATAAGAAAAATCCGACCTGAGAGGGGAGAACTGAAGAAGTTTACAAAGTTTCAGATAGGACTCTATGACGGGAATCCATATTTTGTGCCGCCACTGGTGAGCGATGATGTGAATACACTTGATCCGAAAACTAATCCTGCCTTTGACTTCTGCGAGGCTGAATACTTCATGGCCTATCGCGACGGGAAACCGGTGGGGCGCATAGCTGCGATGATCAACCGCCAGGTCAATGAGCGCACCGGGAGGAAAGATTGTCGCTTCGGATTCGTTGATTTTATAGACGACAATGAGGTGGTTGATGCTCTCTTCAAGGCTGCCGAAGACTGGGCACGCAAGAAGGGTATGACGCGACTTGTGGGGCCGCTTGGCTTCACTGACCTTGACCATGAGGGGATGCTGACAGATGGATATGACGAGCTCTCCACTATGGCCACGATATATAATTATCCATATTATCCTGAGCATATCAAGAGGTTAGGCTATAAGCCGGAGAATGAATGGGTGGAATACCTGATGGACGTGCCTGAGTCAATCCCTGATAAGTATAACCGTGTGGCCGACATTGTGAAGAAGCGCTTCGGGCTAAAGGTGAAGAAGTTTACTTCACGCAAGCGCATAAAGGCTGAGTATGGCCGTGCATTGTTTCATCTCATTAACGAGGCTTACGACGGACTCTACGGCTATTCGCCACTCACAGAGCGCCAGATAGATTATTATATTGACATGTATCTCAATCTGCTTGACCTCGAACTTGTCACTCTCGTGGTGGACAAGGATGAGCAGCTTGTAGGTGTAGGGATATCCATGCCGTCAATGTCAAAGGCTCTTCAGAAGTCGAAAGGGGAGCTTTTCCCCTTTGGATGGTATCATCTTCTTAAGGGATTGAAGGGGAAGAATGACCGTGTGGATCTGCTGCTTGTAGGAGTGAAGCCCGAATACCAGAACAAGGGTGTCAATGCACTTCTCTTTCAGGACTTGATACCGGTGTATCATGCCAAGGGATTCAGGTGGGCGGAATCGAATCCCGAGATGCACACCAATACCAAGGTGCAGGGGCAATGGGAATATTTCGAGCGGCGCCAGCATCGCAAGAGAGAGGCTTACGCCAAAAAGTTATGAACAAAACCGCTCCGCAGTGCGTATATATGATGTAACACTTATAGATGATGCACTTATGAAAAAGGTAATATTCAGAATATTTACTCTCGTAATAGCGCTCGCCGGGATGAGTGCTCTCACTTCTTGTGACGGCTATATAGGATATGATCCCGGTCCGCAGATATATTATGACCGCGCCCTTGTAGGCACCTGGGAGCTTGTAAGCATCAACGGTGGCGGAGTAAGCCGGTATGACCGCAACTGGCTCTCTTTCAGTGGTGGAGGCGTTGGCACATATTATTATTATAGCAATGGCGTGCCCTACCGCGAGCGTGTGGACTATTGGTGCGAAGTGGGCTACAGCGGCTACGACTATCTCTATCTCTCATATTCCGGCGACCAGCCTGACAGGATGCAGTACTGGTTTACCAACGGCGGTACGTTCCTCTGGACGGAGTGGATGACTTCGCAGGGACGCGTGAGATACGGTTATCAAAGAATCAACGACTGGGTCGGATGGAATGCTCCGGCTTCGCCGGATAGCGGTGCACTACGCTTCGCTCCGGGCAGACAGGCTGAGGTGCAATAGCACGTCACCTCGACTAATAAATAAGACAACAGGCAGGCGCCTTTCGGACTATCAATCCGAATGGCGCCTAAAAATTTAATCTAATGCTATGAAAACGATTTTTAATACAGGAAAGTATGAAGAAGACTTCGCACTGTGGTGCGAGGAATGTGTGACAGTGACTGACAAGCTCACCGGTGCTTACGTGCCGTTTGTACTCAATGCTCCTCAGCGGCGGGTAGCTGCTCTTATGGAGAAGGCGCGACGAGCCGGGCGACCTATCCGCATCATCATGCTCAAGGCACGGCAATGGGGCGGATCAACTTTGGTAGAGATATATATGGCGTGGCTGCAGCTGGTGCGCCATGAAGGATGGAACTCGGTGATTTGCGCTCATGTAAGGGATGTGGCTGCTTCGATTAAGGGTATGTATACCCGCCTTCTG
>CAYNNV010000223.1:0-3327 GCA_964398625.1 uncultured Sangeribacter sp.
GTGATAAAAAAAGAGCGTGAGAGCCATACTTGCTGCCCGTTCATCACCTTGAGGCCTTCGCATTGCCCGAATTCGTTGAACGAGCAGTCATGCAGAAGCCTCACGCAGAATATGATGAAGTACGCGCGTGTTGCTCACGCAACACTACGCACACGGTTCATACTCTGTATGGCATCTACCTCCTGCTTCATTCCTGACGAATTCTGAAAGTTGCGAAGTTTCAAGGTGTCAAGAAAGAGCGTGTTAGTAAACGCTACAAAAAATAAATATTACTAATCCCACCCTCGAGCCACTCTTGGCCTCTGCATGAGATCTGACGCAAAGATAACAATTTATACCATTCCCGCCAAAATATTCCACCGTATTTTAAAACATATCAGCACTTATCCAAATGAAAATCCATGCTACTTCCACAGATTATGTAGATTTTTTTGTATCTTTACACACTCTACACTTCATACCCGAAGTCAAATCTAATATGCATGGTTTCTTTGTATGGTGAGAAAGAGTACTTAGGGATTAGTTAGTTTATACTAATAAATCAGCATAATAGATCTTAAACGTAAAAGTCTGCTATGAGTAAGAACCAAATCGATTATATCACCTGTGTCATCGGAGCCTTAGCTCTGAAGACTGGACACTCCTGTTCTATAATCTATAAGAAACTTCAAGCAGCGGGAATTATAAAAGACTACCTGGCAGCTTCATACGACGTGCTTCATACGTTCAGCCTCGAGTACGTGGCCGACGATGTCATCTCCTTAATGAAAAGAAAAGGAATAGACCTATGTTAATATCATCATGGATAAAGCTACCCGGCGTTTAAGAGATATGAAGTATGCAACGGCAGTAAGCGGGCTTTTGGCCTGCATACTGCCGTTGTGGTTTGGTATGAATGTCGGTTTTGCCGGGGGTCAGAGCTGCGGGGCGACGAAGGTGCGGGTGGCGAGCTGGCGGTCGATCTGGTAGAGACCGGTGCCGTCGGTGCCTACGAGGTTGAGGTCGTCGATAATCTGACGCACGGTATCCTCTTCCTCTACTTGCTCGGCGATAAAGGTGTTGAGTTTCTGACGTGTGGCGAAGTCCTTCTCCTCCTCGGCCATGGCGTAGAGATTGTTGATAAGTGCGGTGACCTTCTTTTCATGGGCCAGCGTATCCTCAAAAGCAGCCTTAGGCGATTCCCATTCCGTAGGCACAGCGCCGACGGGCTGAAGCACCACGCGGCCGTCACGGGCATTGAGATAATCCATCAGTGCGAGAGCATGAGCCTGCTCTTCCTGAAACTGCACTCGGAACCAGTTAGCCATTCCCGTCCGGCCCTCATGCTCAAAATGCAGCGACATCGAGAGATAAAGATAAGCCGACCACATCTCGGCATTAATCTGCTCATTGAGAGCATCTTCAATTTTCTTATTGATCATGATTTCAATTATTTTTCCCGGAGCCACAGCCACCATGACATGAGCCCCATATATCCACTGATATAACACGAGATAACGAAATCTTGTTTCCGGCATGCTTCAGATACATAACCAAAAGAAAACATTTTGGATACATTGAATTTCTTACTATATTTGCATTTTGGACTGGATTACAATGCCCCCCACAAGCTTTTTGAAACTTTTTATAACTGAAACAAGCATGACTCAGATAGTAGTAACAATAGAAAACAATGCAGATGAGAATTTTCTGCGGCGCATGATAGAGAACATGAAGGGGGTTGTCAGGACCTCACTTAAGCACACTTCCTCCGTCACTTCCAAAGAGGAGGACAATCAATTCATGGAATCCCTACACTCCATAAAAAATTCCATAGACCCATCCCTCATTGATCTATCCGATCCGCGCACCAACTATATAATGTCCAAATGAAACGTATTTTTCTTGATACCAATTTCATTCTCGACTATTTCGTCCGGGATGATTTCAATAAGGATTCGGAGAGGTTGTTGAAATTTGGGGCTGACCACAAGCTAAAGTTTTTTATTTCTTATTTGACTGTTGCTAATTTCGCTTACATTATGCGAAAAATGCCATCCTCACAACTAAATGATATTATTTATCGCATTTGTAATACGTTCAGCGTGGTGAGTAATACCAAACAACAAGTCCTACAAAATCTTCAATGTCCATTTCTCGATTTTGAGGATGGTCTCCAGTATCAGGCAGCCCTTGATGCCAATTGTGATTGTATAATAACCCGAAATGGAAAAGACTTTACTACTTCACATATCCCTGCGATGACTGCATCAGAATTCCTAAATTCAGTCAGCTGAAAAAACCGGCTCTTCAATTTTGATACCGTAAGGACTCCTATCCTAACTTCCCAATACCTCCTCTACGTATTAACCAATCCAGAGAATTATCCTTAATAGTTAACCATCATATGTACAAAAATTCATCATAAGTGTACAATCATTCTTTGAAAAGTGTAGTTTAATAGTGATTTAATACTTTGAAAAGTGTAGTCTTTAGCGGACCTCACCCTTTTAAATATGGGAGAACACCATATAACACACTTATTGATAGTCGATTAAAGATCACACATTAGATAATGTATAACATTATCTTATTATACATTATCTGAGGAAAAGTAAAAAATCACTCAGCGGGCTGCTCATAGGGGTGCCCGCTGAGTGTATACAGAAGGGGAAGGTTCAGTCGGCGAGGGCTTCCCGGTAGCGGCGCTTTTTGGAAGGGTCGCAAGTGAGGCCGACACCGAGTTTCTTGAAGATTTTGTGGTCGACTTCGCCGAGCATCTCGGTGGCATGCATCTGGCAGCCATTGAGCATCGGGAGCACCTCCAGAGCACGTCGGCACTCCTCGTCCTGCGGACTCAGCACTGAGAGCGCCACCAGGACCTCGTCGGTGTGCAGCCGCGGATTATGGCTGTGAAGATAGGACGTCTTCGTATTCTGCACCGGTTCGATCAGCGACTGCGGAATCAGTTTCTTGTTATGATCAATCCCGGCAAGATGCTTTATGGCATTGAGCAGGAGCGCGGAGCTGCTTCCGAGCAGAGCGCCGGACTCAGCGGTAATCACCGTGCCATCCGCAAGTTCTATAGCGGAGCAGGGTACTCCGGCCGTCTTGGCGCGTTCGCGGGCAGCCACAACCGGCAGACGGTAATCAGGACTGATACCTGCCTGCTTGAAAAGAAGCGAAATCTTATTCACCTCCTTCTCATTGTCAGCCCCGGAAGCGAAGTCATTGAGAGCCTTGAAATAACGGCGGATAATCTCCTGACGCGATGCTTCGCGGCACACAGTATCGTCGCTGATGCAGAATCCCACCATATTCACGCCCATATCCGTAGGCGATTTATAC
>CAYNNV010000224.1:0-3301 GCA_964398625.1 uncultured Sangeribacter sp.
CTTCAAACACATGACCGGCCAATCCCCCACAAAATATCAGAAATCATAAGCCGCCCTTCGTAAGCGGTATCAACTGAAATATAAAATTGCGAAATAATCTTTTTATTTATTCAATAAAAAATATCCAGATTTTTTTTTCAAACCCTTGCAGAAAACGACACAAACAATTATCTTTGTCGCAGCATATCGTTTGCGGAGTTCCGATAATGGGTGACTAGGCGGGTATGCGGCAATTACAAATATAGAGCGTTTATCCGCTCTTGTTCTTGGCTTCTTGAAATGTGGCAATTTCAAAATCACAGTCGGGAATGAGGCAACGGTAGACGCCTTTCGGGTATGATATACCTATATTGAAGTATGTAGCGATACATACCTTTAGTCATATCATACAGCGTGAGGCTCCGCGTTGCTCGTTCTACTGTGATGGGCAAATGCCACAGCCTCAAGAAGCGGGACGAGTAACAGATACTGACTCTCACGCTCTTTTTTTATCCATCAATCTGATGCCAACGAGGAGAGGACCACGGCATCTTTTTATCCATTGGGATTCTAATTTTTATGGAAAAACGAACTGCATGTCCTTTCTGTGGCGAAAACATTGCCATTGGTGCAAAAAAATGCCGCTTTTGTGGTGAATGGATTCAAGAATCAATTTCTCCCTCCCAACAGAGCGAGAGCTTAACTGCCCCAACACCTAACCGGAATGGAGCCACCAAGCCACAATCTTTAGAACGAACAAATCAATCAGGCAAGGTAACCTTAATTTTGAAGTCGGTAAACTCAGATCAAATTGAGGTATGCCAAATTATTAAATCCAACACTAATTTAGACCTATCAGAGGCCAAGAACATTGTTGATAGCGCTTCCGCTGGCAATCCATGCATAATAAAAAAAGGCCTTGAATACGCTGAGGCAGAGCGATTCATGCGTTTATTACAAGACAAAGGATCTGAAGTGTCTTTAGTCCCAGAAAACAACAATTATGCACCGTCTGTTGAAGTCGCAACCCATAACCCCATTGAGGCCACATCATCCTCTCCGATGCAACCTCAATCCCCTCAGCTCTATCAGCAGCCACAGATTGTTGTGAATGTTCAAAATAACCAATCAGTCGAACAACACTCTACCCAACAACAGACTATGACCATTAATCAGGTTAGTTCATCTGATGATTCTGCCCCCGGATGGATTTCATTAGAAATGTTAGCTATTGGAGGCTTTATCTGGGCATTTACTGGCTCATGGATTTGGGGGTTAGTGACATTTATCGGAGGCTTCCTGTTATTATGTATACCATTTTTGGGAGCTATACTTTGTTGGGCGCTGGGGATAGCATGGGGCATTATATTAGGTGCTGTAGGATATGGCTTATTTCATAGCGAAGCGGCTGGATGGATAATTGGCATAATTGCCGCCATTGGCATTGGATACGGTCATTACAAAGCGCGTGAGAAGCATATGAAGGAATTTTACGAATAACTTTCTACTCGCTATGAATCATAGACTTTATATTTTTTTGATTTCTGTTGCAATCATTTTGGGAGCTTGCACATCTAAAGATAATATCTCAGGAAAAGTTGAGGGCATCTGGGAAACCGATTGGGATGATTACCTTGACGGTGATCTGGATGATCTCACGGTTAATGAAGTAATAGCCTTTGATGAAGATGGCACTTTTCAACAAATTTTTTCCGGCTCAGTAAAATACGATGATTGGGAAAATGACACAAAGGTCAAATATGTCGTAGGTACAGGCGGAAAATGGCACATAGTGAAACCTGATAAGATAGTGTTGAATTACGATATAAATCAATTCGTATTTGAAATTGGGGATGTTTATTTAAAAGGAGACTATACGGATGCGGCTATAGGCCTTATTACTGGGGACTGGGGAGACGTAGTGTCAGGCCTATTAAGCGCAAGCAATACAACTCAAATCAACAAAAAAGTTAAAGATGCAATCAACGAGCAACTTCCTAAATATTTCAAGGATATGTTCCGCAAAATTAACAAGGACAAAAAGGCCTTTTATAATGTTGAAATTTCTTCTGGCACTCTTTCAGCAACCGTCAACCGTGGTGGGTTCTTCGGAGATGACGCTATTTATGACAAAAAGTCTGAAAGCATATCCCACAACACTTCGCAAAAACAAAACAAGTCAGAGACAAGCGGAGATACAGATGACTGGATTGTTGAATTTGAGGGCTCGATTGGTAAATACCCTGTCAAGATGTTCCTCAATATAAAGGACATTAATGATTTTGACGAGTGTGAAATTGAGGGCAGCTACTGCTACACCTCATCCGGGTCTGGCGATTTTATCTCCCTATATGGCGTGAAAAGAGGAGAGACACTCGAATTGTCAGAATACAATGAAGAGGGTGAGATGACTGGCTCTTTCGACGGCAGACTGGACATCTTCGGCAATTTTTCATCAATGGAATATGTCGGCACATTCACTAATTATGCTGGCAAAACATTTGATTTCACATTAAGTTATAATTAAAATGTCAAAAGAATCCGATATCAAACTCAACCAACCTAATCATAAACTCCAAAACATTTAACTATTTACAATAAAAATACGTAGTATTATGAAGAAAATCTTATTTGCTATTTGCACCGCTGTGGTTTTATCCATTTCAGCGTGCACAAAATCAAACACAATCAACAGTGCTTTTGATCTGGTACAGGACAATGCACCCGCCGAGAAAGTTATTGAAAAAGCTCTCCCAATTGTAAAAGGAGGGAATCTTGATGATTATTCTCTTGAAGAGAAATGCAAACTGGTCATATGTTTTTACTATATTTTCAACAATTGCTTCAATGACCAAATGATCAACAACAATGCATTTAAAGATTTTAGGGAAGCGTTCTCTAACAATCGAGAGCACTTCGAAAAAATTGGAACAGACTCAAATGAAGTTCAAAAAGCTCAGGAAATATATGCACAAATGACTGGGACGGCTAAAGATATAGTCGATGAATACCTCGCTCCAGGCATGATGGACTATTAGTCTTATAGAGGGCCAGACTTGAACTTACGTTAGATCAGGATAAATTTGACTCAATTAATAACTCTGAGGAATAAAATATAGCTCTGAGGCTTCCCTCATTCTGGAAGGCTATTTCGGTAGCCTTCCGTTTTTCTTATTAATTGGGGTTCTTTAACTACGAAACATAATGTTACTCCTTTTTTACCATATCATCCACTCTAAGCCTTAATTCCCTTCTTTCTATATATCCTAACCATAAAAAAACACAAAAAAGACGCGTAATTAGCGCTATTACCAAAATTTAA
>CAYNNV010000225.1:0-3263 GCA_964398625.1 uncultured Sangeribacter sp.
GCAAGCCAGTCAATAATAACGTGGTCGAAGTCATCACCGCCGAGGTGAGTATCACCATTGGTAGATTTTACCTCAAATACACCGTCCCCAAGTTCAAGGATTGAAATATCAAATGTACCGCCACCAAGGTCGAACACGGCAATTTTCTGTTCCTTTTCCGATTTGTCAAGACCGTAAGCAAGTGCGGCTGCAGTAGGCTCATTCACGATACGGCGAACCTTGAGACCGGCAATTTCTCCGGCTTCTTTTGTGGCCTGGCGCTGTGAATCGTCAAAGTAAGCAGGCACGGTAATCACGGCCTCGGTAACTTCCTGACCCAAATAGTCTTCAGCAGTCTTCTTCATCTTTTGAAGGATCATTGCTGAAATTTCCTGAGGAGTATAGTCATGACCGTCAATGTCTACCTTAGGCATATCATTCTGGCATACAATCTTATAGGGCACGCGCTTGATCTCTTCTTCAACCTGATCGCACTTTTCACCCATAAATCTCTTAATTGAGTAGATAGTACGAGTAGGATTGGTGATAGCCTGACGCTTTGCAGGATCGCCTACCTTACGTTCGCCGCCGTCAACAAATGCTACTACAGAAGGCGTAGTGTTGCGTCCTTCGTTGTTAGGAATTACTACAGGGTCTTTTCCCTCAAGTACTGCTACGCAGGAGTTAGTTGTTCCTAAATCGATACCAATAATTTTTCCCATAATTTTTATCTGTTTTTATATGTTTATATTCAATTTTAATCGCCGATTTGTAAAGCCTTGCTTTCGGTCGGCGTTCATCTTATAAACAAATGATTCGCTAAAAGTTTTAATGAGAAAATAAAAAATTAACTTAATTCATGTAAAAGTTTGATAATAAGCTACAATTAGGGTGTTAAAAAACTTACGAAAAAAAAGAGCCGATTCCTTTAAGTCTGAAAAATTGTCAGTTTAAACTGCAAAAAAGTCAGAGACAACACTCATTGATAAAGCAGTTTTCGTATCATTGACTGCTGAGGCCCGGATAAATGACGCGCTGAAAAATATTGGGTTTTGGCGTAAATATTAGCGTAAAATTTAGTTTGCAAATAACATTTTTTAGGTTTTTTAACGAAAAACCAAAAAAAATAATTACCTTTGTAGACCAATAAAGTATCACTATGCCATAACTGCGGTTGCCGATTACCGGCAGATAAACGCAGGGCAGATGTAACTGACATATTATGAATCTTTTACAGCAGAAACTTGGCCGTTACGATGCTCCACAGAAGGCAAAGGCCGCAGGAGTCTATCCTTACTTCAGGGAAATATCAAGCGAGCAGGACACCGAAGTGATGATGCACGGCAAGAAAGTGTTGATGTTCGGCTCTAACAGCTATATGGGGCTCACCAATCATCCTAAAGTGATTGAGGCCGCAGTGGAAGCTACAAAAAAATACGGTACCGGGCTCGCCGGAAGTCCATTCCTTAACGGCACTCTTGATATCCACAAAAAACTTGAAGCTCGACTTGCGGATTATGTGGGCAAGGAAGACGCTATGCTTTATTCTACCGGTTTTGGCGTGAATCTCGGAGTTGTATCAACCATTACCGGGAGGGAAGACTATATTATTCTTGATGAACAGGATCATGCATCTATTATAGAAGGGCGTCGCTTGTCTTTCTCTAACTACCTAAAGTATAAGCACAATGATATGGAGTCGCTTGAAGAGCAACTCAAAAAGTGCAAACCGGATAAGGTGAAGCTCATCGTCACCGACGGCGTATTCTCTATGGAGGGCGACGTGGCAAATCTTCCCGAAATTGTACGTCTTGCAAAGAAATATAATGCAAGTGTTATGGTTGACGAAGCTCACGGTATTGGTGTTTTCGGACGTCAGGGCCGCGGTACGTGCGATCATTTCGGAGTGACCGATGATGTAGATCTTATAATGGGTACTTTCTCTAAATCATTTGCGTCGCTTGGCGGATTTATTGCAACCGACAAGGAAGTCACAAATTATCTCCGTCATCATTCACGCTCATATATTTTCACAGCTTCCATCACTCCGGCTTCTACTGCCGCAGTCAATGCAGCTCTTGATATTATGGAAGCTGAACCGGAACGCCAGGAGCACCTTTGGGAAATTACCCGCTATGCCCTTGAGAACTTCCGAGCAATGGGTTGTGAGATAGGTAATACTTCTACACCTATAATTCCATTATTTATCAGAGATGACTACAAGACTTTCCACGTCACTCGCGACCTCCTTGAAGAAGGAGTATTTGTAAATCCTGTAGTTACTCCCGCAGTGGCTCCTCACGACACTCTGATTAGATATTCTCTGATGGCTACACATACCAAAGAGCAGGTGACACGTTCGCTTGAAGCGATTGAAAAAGTATTTAAGCGTTACGAAATTATCAAATAAGTATTATTCAATAGAATAAAGTCTTTTAATATTTTTTTTGCTCATTTTGTGCCGGTAAAATTCATAATGCCGGCACATTTTTTTTGCCCGCACTATTGCGCAACTACAGGAATTGCGCTAAATTCGCATAGAAATTCCGAAGCACCCATTCCGGGCAGTCTACGGAAGATTTTTAACTCGTTTACATTTTTGACTAATATCAATGGTATACAGATTTAAAATAGTAAGTGATGAAGTTGATCACTTCTGTCGCGAGATTGAGATAGATTCAGAGGCTTATTTCCTTGATTTCAGAAATTCAATCCTCGAAAGCGTCGGGTTCTCAAAAGATGAGTTCAACTCCTTTTTCCTTTGTGACGATGACTGGAACAAAGAGGAGGAGATTGCTATTGAAGATACCGGTGAATGTCGCTCCGACAGGGATCTCTGGATCATGGCCGATACGCGCCTGAGTGAGCTTTTAGAGGACGAAGGTCAGCGTCTTACTTTCGTATTTGACTATGAAGCCGAGCGCGAGTTTTTCCTGGAACTTAAGGAAATTATCACGGGTAAAACGCTCCTTGATCCATTATGTACCCAAAAAGTTGGTCGTCCGCCGCTCAGACATATTGTGGAGGAAGAAGAGCCCGCTCCCATCGTGAAAACTCCGCAGCAGATCGATGATGAGGAAAGCGATTTTGATTTCCTCAACGAGACTGAATTTGATGAGGAAGATATGCCGGAAGGCTTTGAGGAATTCTGAATTACCAATATCTTAAATCATTGCCGGCATTTCAGATATATCCGCGTCGGGCTCATAGCTGCCCGGCGCGATTTTAAATTCAATAAGGCTTATCCAACTGTTGATATGGACATCAAGCAAAATTTCTTTCTT
>CAYNNV010000226.1:0-1901 GCA_964398625.1 uncultured Sangeribacter sp.
TGATTATCAAGTTCAAGCGAAACGGTAAGACAAGAACCTCCGAAACATACACGGCAGCTCTTAACAGCTTCAAGAAGTTTCTTTGCGATGCAAGGTGCCAGGGGCGATTACGTGATGAAGAGGACATCATGCTCGACTGTCTGACGTCCGAGATAATGGAAGCATTTGAAGCATGGCACAAGCAGAAGGGAAATTCGCCAAATACTATATCATTTTACAACCGCATTCTTCGTGCTGTTTACCTTCGGGCAGTTGAGGAGGATATTATCGAGAATCGTAATCCGTTCCATCATGTTTATACAGGCGTGGACAAAACTGTCAAACGAGCTATCCCATTAACACATGTCAAGAAGATAAAGACTTTAGATCTGTCACTTATGCCTCCATTAGATTATGCGCGCGATATGTTTATGATGAGTTTCTATCTAAGAGGGATGAGCTTCATAGACATGACCTTTTTGAAGAAAACCGACTTGAAGAACGGCTATATCATCTATCGCCGCAGAAAGACGGGTCAGCAGTTGACAATAGAATGGACACCTGAAATGCAAGCAATCCTTGACAAATATCCCGACAATCCTACGCTCTATCTCCTCCCAATAATCAAGACCGAGGGTATCAACGAACGATGTGCCTACCGCAATATAGGCTACAACATTAATCACAATTTGAAAAAGATAGCTCATATGGTAGGTGTAAACATACCACTGACAATGTACGTCGCGCGTCATTCGTGGGCTTCTGCCGCCAAAGCAAAAGGCATTCCTCTCAGCGTAATCAGCGAAGGCATGGGCCATGACTCGGAAGCTACCACCCAAATCTATCTCGCTTCCCTTGACACTTCAGCCGTTGACAAGGCGAATAGTCTTATACTCTCTTCCCTTTAGGATTTTATTTTTGTATTACAGAGTATAAATATGGCACAAACAATCCGATTTAACCTCGCATCGTATTTTTTTGTTTGGCATACATCCAAATCTCTTCCCAAGAGAGTATTAGCTGGTTTGTTTATTCTATTGGGTTAAAATACAAATCTATGGCTTTTCTAGTCGCAAAGTTATTAATTTAAATTGGATTACGCAAGGAAAATTGACTTAAACTGAGATACGGAGTATTGAGTTCTCTGAATGAAAAATATCCGTAATTTGAGACCATTTGCACTATTTGTTTAGCAATAAAAAATGTATTCTAAGTTTAGTTATTTTCATTCAATAAGTTATAGATTATCCAAATCTCTTGGGAAGAGATGCTTGCTTTTCTGCTAAACAAAGTGAAGTGAAAGCTTCAATAAAATACATTTTGCCTTTACCCTTATCGAACGGTCCTAAAAAGATAAGGGGAATATCCGAATTGTCTTAAAACTCTAAGAAGTTAAATTTTTGCGATCGGATAAATGGCTATTATACAAGATGATATTGTGAAGGACTTAATTGAAAAGTTCCGGTCGTCGGTTTCGAAGAAGTTCCAAAGGTCTCAACTAAACTACTTCAAAGCCATCAAATGCCTTGAAGTTTTTTTAGGTACTTATACGTATTCTTCCGATTTCCCATCAGAACAGACATTAGGAGATTGGTTTCTCAATATGAGAGTACGTGGTATTTCCGGAAAGACGGCAATTTATTATCTTGACATAATTTCTGCACTATATAAAGATACAGCTTCAGACTCTAACTCTGATGCATCAAAGATTTTCAGCCATTTTAAAGGGCGTGTAAAGCAAATCCTGGGGCTACTGGAAAACTGTCCGATCGACGACAGAACATTCAATAAAATTCTGTCGATTATAAAATCAGCATCAGTATGTTCTAATGTGCCGCAATGCGCAGCCGATATATTACTTTACTCTCTTCTTAACTGTGCGATGCCTCTTGCTGAAGTGGCAAGAGTAAAGGTGAGCGAGA
>CAYNNV010000226.1:2001-3260 GCA_964398625.1 uncultured Sangeribacter sp.
CTTCTTAACTGTGCGATGCCTCTTGCTGAAGTGGCAAGAGTAAAGGTGAGCGAGATTGAGATGGAAAGCGACGCAGTTTCCGTAATAGTTAAGCGTAATTACGATTCAAATCGGAAATATCTATTCCCTTTAGAACAGTCGAGATTGACACCCAAACAGTTGGCTGAAAATGTAGAGTATAAGGTGAGAGGTTTGCTTGTCGCAAACAATATTCCAATTGTACGGTCGGTTGATAAAACCATAAGACTAATCTGGGCTTATGCAGCCTTGAAGTGTGGAATTCCTGGATCGGAGATTGTCTCATTGATGGACTCAGCGATAGACGGTATCCCCGAAATGTCACTATGTATTAAAGCCGATGTCTCACATGAACGCAGTGCCGCACTCACTGAACCAGTCAATACACTGTTCTCAAATAATCCCCTGCGCTGGTATGCAATGAAACTTCGCCGCCGTGTGGATTTTGAGGAAGTGGAGGAACGTACCAAGAATCTTGATGACCATATGCTCTGTCCGGAGTTTTTCTATCCTCTTGATGAGATTTGTAAGCGTGTTGGTAAGAAGATTATAAAGGATAAGCAGCCGGTAATCCGTGATATTGTCTTTTTTAAGCTTCGTGTCACAGATATATTTCCATTATTCTGCAAAATAGGTGATCTAGCGTGGTGCTACACCACAACCGGCAAACCCGGAGGTGACTATGCCCCTATTCCACAGAATTCTTTCAACCGCTTTCAGGAAACTATCGGACATTTCACACCAGAGTATGAGATTGCTCCCATCGGAGGCTTTGACCCTAAGGAAGGTGAGTCGGTTGTGATCATTAACGGCCCTCTTGCCAACTATGAATTTGAAGTCGAAAAGACGAAAGATGTGGATCACGTTATCTTTCAACTAAATATGATCGGCGACAACGGCTTTCAGTGGCGCACCTCTGCCAAGAAACGCCAACTCGAACCTCATACCACGAAATGATCGTGTCGCAAGACAGATTGGACATACCCTCTGCTTCCAGTGTCAATTATCATGATGCTGATGAAGTTTGCGGCTACCAACTGTTGCTATGCAAGATATATGAAAAGGAAGGTGGTTTAAATTATCCTCCTATCTCAAATATATTGACGGCCGCAATCAAGCGCGAAGGTATGGTCTGGCTCAGAGAGGTAAGGCAATCTATTGAAAAACTATTTGTGTCACCCGTAGCAGACGAAGATACAGGTTTAAGACTTGAAGACATACCCAGGATTTTGGGCGCGTAT
>CAYNNV010000227.1:0-3258 GCA_964398625.1 uncultured Sangeribacter sp.
TTTTGCACCCTCAGCTAATGCTTCCCACTAATCTAAAAATATCCACTAACACGTAGGATATACCTAACCATGAATTGCTTCTTTACATAGCAACAATCTTATGCGATATGTTTCCGACTTTTGCAATATATATCCCTTTGGAGGGAAGAGATATAGAATTCACACCCTCCACGCCTGTTGCTTCATAAATGATTTTGCCATCAATTGAGTAAATTGTCATTTTCTGAGATGCAGTCAGGTAGATGTTTACAGTCAGTCCATCAATTGTCACAAAGCCGGGGTCGGATATATTAGAATTGATTGATTCAGGACGGTCTGTCACAAACTTAAGAGGAGAGTATCCGGAGAAAGCTTCGCGGGTATAATCCTTGCGGTATGCAGCTACGTCAAAAGCTCTTACGAGTCCATCCACTTCAGGTGTATAGAAGTTGACATAATCTTTTTTTCCGGCCACTTGTGTTGATGTGGAGGAAATGATTATTTTTGCTCCTTCGGGGAGATTCTGAGTGATTGAAAAGTCTTTAATAAAGAAAGGTTGTCCATCAGTAGAGAAGATAGCAATACTATCGTGATTCTGACCTCCTTCTACCTCCATAATAATCTCATGGTCGCCATCATTCTGGAACATCTCAGATTCAGTAACACCGGCTGCAGTGCCAATAGAAAGGCTTGAATATTCAAACCCCCAAACGGTTGCCTTGAATGTGAAGTGTCCATTATCATTTCCTAAATGAAGCTCAGGCGATTGGATTCCATACATACCGGGCATGAATGTTCCTTTGCATCCAATAGCACCATCAACTGCCACAATGCCGAATCCTTCCCAACCTTCTCCTATTTCCTGACTAAGGTCAGTAAGTTCATAAGAATTGCCGAGTTCCTTAGGCTCATAGTAATCATCTGTACCGACATTCAGATCTGAAAGGTCGCACTCAGTGAGCATGTATGCTTCGTCAGCCTCATCCAAAACCTTACAGTAAGAAGAGGATACAATATATAGGGAAGCATTATCCACAGGCTGCCAGTTGGCCGTAAAGCCATCTACATTGATATTGGTTGGCTCGTTGAGCTCAGGGAGTGCTACACCATAAGGCTCATAGAATGCTTCGGCAGATACATTACCATTTTCGCGCATCTTTATTCCCACCGCGTAAGATTCGCTCATGTCAAGACCATCATAGTCTATATGACTCTCAGATAATAGTTGGTCAGATGTAATAGCAACTTTTTCAGTGGGTGCAAGAGTTTCAAAATGTACGTTGCTTATATGCAGCATCGCTCCATAGTTGGCAGATTCACACATGAATCGGATTTTGGAATATAGGCCCCGGAAAGCGGGAATTGTCGGATCGTACATATCGGGACCTCGATCTTCCCATTTGCCAAGATCATAGTGTTCTACTTCAAGATTATCCATACCATAGGCACTGGCAGAAAGAATTGCTCTCCAGTTATTACCGTCCCAACCTTGAACTTGAACCTGCGCACCCCATGCGTTAGGTTCATCTCCACGGAGATTAGTGATGTCAAAAGAAAGTTCAGTAAACTTTCCTCCATTGGAAGGTAGCTCCACAATTTCCTCATGATGACCCATTGTGATACCTTTAATACCTTCATGTTCAATTAAGGCCGGATGGTTGGCATACATTTTAACTACGTTCCATTCTCCGGTATTTTCCAGTTGGTTATCCTGATTTAGAGTCCAGGATGAGAAGTCCTCATCAATGCTTACACCCTTATCCCCCTTCTTTTCAAAGCGATACAGGCTCACAAGATAATCTTGATTCCCGGAATCCCGAACAGGAGTCCACTGCACTCCAAACCCATCATTGTTGTAAGCAGTAGTGGAGGCTGTCTTAATCGGAGGAACATAGGTAGGGTTATACTCTACCTTCAGATCATCAATTACGATACCCTTCTTTCCATCGGCCATATAAAGAGTATTGATCTGAACGAAAACCGGTTCTGATGTCTGGTTATGGAAATACATTTCATATTCCTGCCATCCATCATTTAGAAACTGACGTAAAGAAGCCTCGGCATCTACCTGACGCGGATTAAGAATACCGCCTTGGCAGGCCATAACCTTCCCGGTTGCAATGGGATCAAGACTCTTCATACGGAAGGTTACATGAATTAAGCCTGGCATCTGAGTCTGGGGAGTATTAATGAAACCTCCGAAGTTTGGACAATTGAGGGCACATGCTTCGCCAGCCTGATAAACTCCAAATCCGGTCCAACCTTCTTCTCCTCCGAGCATTTCGGAAGGGAGAGCAGAGGCAGCGTCAGCCAATTGCTCTTCATCTGGTAAATCTGCCGTTCCGGCTTTCATCGAGGAGAAATCCTGACTGTAAACAGGTATCCATCCTTCTTTGGGAGGCGACACGATTGAGGCTGCGTTTAAGCAAAATATGCCTAAGCATAATGTTGCGGAAACTGTCAGGGTTTTTCTTTTCATTTTTAAAAAGTATTATAGGTTTAAAATTTAAATCTTGATGCAGAAATTGAAGTTGTTTTAGCAACTTCATTATATCAGGAGATCAGTTGATCAATTTGGAAACTCTGTTTTCTCCATTCGCGAGCTTTTCCACCTTTAGGACCACACCGGAAGCAGCGGCACTCGTTGGAAGTCCGGCAGGTGTAAGGTAGAATGTATCAACTACTTCTCCCCCTTGTATCTTCTTCACTTCATTCTTTGGATTATAGCCTGTCCAATCAATCGGAGCGGCTAAAACTGAGTTAGCTATTGCACAATCCATATGATTATCTGGGTTCAACTTGCTCGCGAATGCTACGAGAGAAAGGTTTTCCGGACGAAGTCCGTCAGGAACAGACAAAACACATTCATAGACGAAACTACCATCTTCATTACATTCAATAGGGTCTCCCCACACTGAATTATAGGCTCTAATCACATGCTGATGGCGGAATGATTCATCTGCCCCCAATTGTCTTTTATCCATTTCCACATCATCTTCAAGAAGATAGACTGTCATTGCATTGATGCTCTCTGAAGGAGTACCGGAAAGCATCATTCCTTCTACCTTTACGTTAAGTGTATGGTCAAATGCTTGGAATTCTCCTGTAGCTTCCATGTCAACCGGTGCCTGCTGATCAAGGAATATGTCAAATACTCCTAACATCTCTTTTACGCTACCGGGAACATGTGAGATTACACTTGACGGAGTCTGATGCTCACGATCAAACGACATTGCAGGAGCATATGTAGAACCACCGTAGAGAATTACAAGCTCCCTA
>CAYNNV010000228.1:0-3250 GCA_964398625.1 uncultured Sangeribacter sp.
GCTAATTTCTTGGAAACCGGTGCGTTGGCGGAGGCAACGCAGACTGCCGACGAAAATATCAGTACGGCAGAGAGTTGTTTGAGTTGTCTCATGGTGTAAAAGTATTAAGTTATGAAAAAGTTGAAATTACCCACTACAGAATCTCCCTTAAAAATCCATAGTTTTGATTTCGGCGGCAAGCTAACGAAATATTTTTAATTCTCCAAATATTTTTAGCAAAATATTATAAAATTTATGTAAAATCAAGAAAATCAAGCTTATCAAGGCCCTTATTTCACTTAAGGCGCACTTTTTTCATTTGGCAGATGAAAAATTTTTACAAACTGAAAAAAGGGTAATTCCCATTTGCCCTTATACACCATCCTCAAATGATTCTACAGGAGAAGGCGGGCATAGACGAGGGGGCGGTCATCTGTGGCTATGCCGAATTCCCGAAGACTTCCCTCTTCTCTCATCCGGATATGCGCCAACTCACCATATTTCCCTTCGTTTAGGAAGGACAATTCAAAACGGCGCGGCAAGGCTTTATCCATCTCCTCAAGCGGCACACAGTTGAGTATCATCTCTACGTAACGCACGGTATTGACGTGGCGATACGCATCAATGTCGGCAAATCCGAAACGCCGCTTGAACTCAGCCTCTCCTTCAAAAGGACGGTGTTTGGCTTGACGCGCTATAGGACAGGGACGCAAGGATATAAGTGAAGAATCGAGCGAAAGAGTATCAAGTCCGGCAGAAGCGCGAGTGGCGGTATCAATTATCATCCAGATTGAGCGGGCATAGCCTATAGTCTTTCCCTTGGCATCGCGAAATTCATAGCAACGCTCCGAAAAGCGGCGGTTCCAGCCTGCAATCCAGGTGGTTATGCTGAATGATTCTGTAATGCAAGGCCACTGCTTCATCTCCAGTGAAAGGCGCGAAAGCACCCATCCGAAAGTGGCCGAACTCATATCAGGATTCCCTATGCCGAGCCTGTTGGCATGAAGTATGGAGATATCGATTATCGCCGTCACAGCTTTAGCCATAGAAAGCACCTGACGGGCATTAGCATCGTTAACGGAGACATAAAAGTCCATCGTAAACTCCTTTTCTATTACTCTCGCATTATCGTTCATATCTTCTCCGGCTTGGTTTGGTAGTGCAAACTTAATAAAAAAATTGCTAACTTTGTGGATATTTTTAAGTACTTTTTACAGTCTTGAATACTTGCAGCAGATATTTAATATGGCTGATACTTCCTGTGATGATTTTCTTCGCGGGATGCAGTTCTACTCGCCATATTCCACAAGGCAGTTATCTCCTTGACCGGGTTTCTATGGAAATTAATGACTCTACGGGAAGTATTCAGGAAAGTGAAATGACAAACTACCTCAAGCAGCTTCCAAACCATAAGATCTTATGGACTATGAAGTTGCAACTCGGCATCTATAATATGTCCGGGCGCGACTCCACAAAATGGTGGAATAAGTGGGTTCGTAAGATGGGGGAAGCCCCGGTGATTTACGACAATACACTGACGCTCAACTCGGTGGAGCAACTCAACAAGGCCCTTGTCAACAAGGGTTATCTTAATGCATCAGTCACTGCCGATACCATCTCCACCGGCAAGAAGAAAATGAGTGTTAAGTATAGCCTCAACCCGGGCACTCCTCACTCTATAGCTTCGATCTCTTTCCGCTTCCCCTCCGATACACTGCGACAACTTGTAATGGCTGATTCCGCACATTTTCCCGTGCACGCAGGCGATCTTCTTGACCGCAATCGTCTTGAACTGCAACGCGAAATCATTACTTCCGGTCTCCGTAATCGTGGATATTACGGATTTTCAAAAGACTTCATCACCTTTGAAGCTGATACCACTGAAGGGAGCCATGACGTAGACCTTACAGTGATTGTTAATCCGGCATATCGCAACAATCCATCAGGACTTTCTATCCTCACGCATACTCCCTACTTCATCCGCTCTGTCAAGGTGATTGAAGGTGCTGACGGAAATTTCACCGGTAAACTGACTGACATCCACACTACTGACTCAACCCAATATGCCGGATTGGAATTCCATTACAACGGACGCCTATTCCTGCGCCCGTCGGTAGTGGCCGACAATTGCTTCATAACTCCCGGTAAGGAATACAACGCCCGCGCCGTGGAGAAGACTTACGCGGCGCTTACTCGCCTCGAAATACTGAAATTCTCAAACATCCGCTTTCTCCCTGTGGCTGAAATTGACGGGCGCCAATGGCTCGATGCATATATTCTTCTTACACCGGGAAAATCAAAATCTGTGGCTTTGGAGCTTGAAGGAACCAACTCCGAAGGCGACCTCGGTGTGGCCGTCGGCCTCTCTTTCTCCCACCGCAACCTCTTCAAAGGCTCGGAAACTTTCACTGCTAAATTCCGTGGCGCTTACGAGTCTATCTCCGGCAATCTCTCAGGACTTCTCCACAACCGCTATATGGAATATTCGCTTGACCTCGGGCTTAGTTTCCCTAAGTTTGAGTTTCCATTCCTGCGCGAAAGCTTCAAAAGGAAAATCATGGCTTCCACCGAAATCAACCTTTCGATGAACTACCAGGAGCGACCGGAATACACTCGCATCATCTCCACTGCCGGATGGAGCTATAAGTGGACCGAAAAGAACAACACTACGCGCCACACTTTTACACCCATTGACATCAACTACGTCTATCTGCCGGAAAGCACCAATAATTTCATTGACCAGATCGCGCCTGACAATCCTCTTCTGCGATATAGCTATGAAGATCACTTCATCATGCGCATGGGCTATTCTTACTATCATACCAACAAGGAGCCGGAACGCCCCTGGACACGCTCTATACAACGAAATATCTACACTCTGCGCCTTAATACCGAGATTGCAGGAAATCTGCTCTTTGCCATCAGCTCTATCTTCTCGCACCGAAGCAACTTCCATACCGACCCATACAAGATATTCGGTATAAGATATTCGCAATATTTCAAAGCTGAAGCTGACTACGCAATGCTGCATATATTCGACCACCGCCAGTCAGTAGCCTTTCACGCGGGTTTCGGAATAGGGATTCCATACGGTAATTCATCTATTCTCCCATTTGAAAAACGCTTTTATGGCGGCGGAGCAAACGGCGTCAGAGGATGGGCAGTGCGCACTCTCGGCCCCGGTTCATACGCCGGCCATAACTCAGTGACTGACTTTATCAACCAATGCGGCGACATTCGTCTTGAGCTTAGTGCCGAATATCGAGCCAAG
>CAYNNV010000229.1:0-3195 GCA_964398625.1 uncultured Sangeribacter sp.
AGGGATCAAATGTCTGAATAGTCACCTTGTATCCGCGGGAAAGCAGAAGGCGCGCCAATGACGAAGAGATAATCCCTTTACCCAATGATGAGACAACGCCTCCGGTGACAAAAATGTACTTTGTATTCACGATATGGTCAGTTTTTAGGCTGCTCTTGAGAGCATGGCTTTGAAAATGCAAAATTAGTAAATTTAAACATATTTAAAAGATTAAATTTTTTTAGCGGGATTTTCAATAGCAAGACGCGCCGAAATTTCTTCCGGCGCGTCAATTGAGGTAATATGAGCCTATTTATCTTGAGAAAATAAATTTCTTCCCGTTTTGAATATAGATTTGTCCGGGTTGCGGATTGGTTATTTTTCTCCCCTGAAGATCATAATAAGAATTATCGTTAACTTCCGTATTTATGAAGATTTCCTCCACTCCCGATTCCGGGAATTCAGACGTCTCAATATAATTGTTGAAATAATCCCAGCCCGGAGCTGTGCGATACTTTTCTGCAGATCCTACGGGTACATATATGGGTGTATCACGGGGTGCGTTGTCTCCGGCTTCACCCTCCTTGGATCCAAAAGGTGTATAAGGAGGATATAGAAGTGCTTCTTCACAGCCTGGAGGTTCAGGAGATTTGGAATAAATACGTTGGATAGCTTTCCAACCGGTACAACTATCGACTTGTAATTCTTTTAAATTCTCCGGGAAGACAATCTCTTCAAGAGATTGAAGACCTCTTAATCCTCCCCCAAGAATCCTTTCTAATCCGTCCGGAAGTTCAACTTTTTTTAGAGATATACATTTGTCTAAAGCATCTATTGAAATTTCGGTAACGGTTGAAGGTATTCTAATTTCTTTAAGCGACGGACAATCATAAGCTATTCTTATAGGGAGTTCAATCATTCCTTCGCTAATTATAAGTTTTTCAAGAGCCTTATTAAATGCAAATATTAAATCAGAGCATAAACAAGAGCCTGAAATATATGCTTCTTTTAATTGTGTGTTAGCAAATGCACGCTGATCAAGAATGACATCTGCGGGAATCTCTACATAATTAATCCCGCTTCCTGCAAATGCACTAACTCCTATAATTTTTAGTGAAGCAGGAAGATAAAGTCTTCCGGTGATGGATTTACATCCTTCAAATGCACCACCTCCAATTTTAGTAACGCATTCAGGAATTTTGAGGTCTTCAAATTTAAGTTTCTTGCATCCTTCAAATATGCCATAACCCATTTCGGTTAGATTTATAGGGAGATTCACCTGTTCAAGATCGTAAGCATGATAAAATGTATCATTCCCGAAACTTTCTAAATTATCGGGAAGTATTATTCTTCTCAATCCTATACTTTTGAAGGAATCCCGGTTGGGAAGCGTTTGCACTTCCTCATTGTAAAAGGCGCAATCCGGAAGTTTGTTATTCTCAATATCAGCAAATTCAAGATTGATCACTTTCAGCTGATGATAGAAAGTACCCTCCCAAAGCGTTTTGAAGTCAGCATCATTCAGTGGTCCCCTTACCACTAACGAATCCACAGTTTCTATATTTCCTCCTAAAACTTCTGCCAAATTCCCACCCTTTACTGTAGTCACATCCAAGGCGGTTGCTTCGCTTTCATTGTCATCCGTAGCCGCTGATAGATTCAGAGTCACAAGACTCATTGCGCATACTAAGCTGAGTAAAAAGATCTTTCTTTTCATAGGCAATAAGGGTTAAATTAATAACTAAGACTTCTATTCGATAACTTTATAATTCTGCGCAAATATAACGAAATTTTTAGATAATCCGAAATCTTTGAAAGTTTTTTCGTTTTTCGATTTGTATATGATGGCGTGAGTGATGGCAGATTTTTTTTCGGTAAAAATTGACGTTTTTACTTTTTATAATGGATTTTACGTATTATATTTGCAGATTGAATTATAGGCCTCGCTTCCAATCGCGCCCCCGACGGTGAACCATTGAAGCTGTAAGCCGTTACTATTTAGTATAAAAACCTAAACTGAATAAGCACTATGACAGACCGTTACCTTGAGGCTATCAAGGCCTCGAAAGTGATTGAAGATGACGCAGCCGTGAAGCAGGCTGTTGAAAAAATAATGGAGAAGGCCTCCGGATACAATACTCCGGAGACGCTGGCTTTTTTGCTCGGCTCGATTGACCTTACTACCCTCTCCACAGAAGATTCTCCGGAATCAGTTGCAAAGTTTACCAAGAAGGTCAATGAGTTTGAAGAGACTTATCCCCAGTATCCTCACGTTGCAGCTATTTGCACTTACCCCAATTTCGCCGAAGTGGTGCGCACGAATCTTGACGTCACCGGCGTGGATGTGGCTGTAGTGTCCGGCTCTTTCCCCTCGGCTCAGACTTTCCTGCCGGTAAAAATCTCTGAAGCGGCTCTGGCTGTGGCTGACGGCGCTTCAGAAGTGGATATCGTAAACAATGTAGGGCTTTTCCTTGACGGTGATTACGAAGACATGTGCGATGAAATTATCGAAATCAAGCACGCCATTCGCGGTGCCCGCCTCAAAGTGATTCTTGAGACCGGCGCTCTCCGCACAGCTGCCAATATTAAGAAAGCATCAATTCTCGCCCTTTACAGCGAAGCCGACTTCCTAAAGACTTCTACCGGAAAGATTTACTCAGGGGCATCGCTGGAAGCTGCCTACGTGATGTGTCAGTGTATCAAGGAATATTATGAAATCACCGGACGCAAGGTCGGATTCAAGGCCTCAGGCGGAGTGCGTACATCGGATGAGGCTGTAGCTTACTACACTCTCGTCAAAGAGGTGCTCGGCGATGAATGGCTCACTCATGAGCTTTTCCGTATAGGTGCTTCTTCATTGGCAAATTCTCTCCTATCATCCCTCGAAGGGAAGGAGACAAAATTCTTCTGATACTCTCGAAAACCGGCGGCTGCGGATAATGCTTCCACATCTCCGCAGTCGCACTCCTATATTCCAATTACCAAGAAATCAATACCATCAAACTTTAATATATGAAATTACGGATTCTCGGACTCGCAGCCGCATTGTGTTCTCTGCTCATTGCCGGCTCCATTAATGCCGACAAAGCCCCTGCTTCCGGTAAAGTGCAGGCCTTCAGTGTAGCATTCTACAACCTCGAAAACCTCTTTGATACTATCAACAACAACGGCAAGTATGACCTTGAGTTTTCTCCGAAAGGGAAAAATAACTGGGAC
>CAYNNV010000230.1:0-3188 GCA_964398625.1 uncultured Sangeribacter sp.
GTTGAGCACCCAAGAGCCATCTTCCTTTTGTGAGGCCTTGAGCATCACACTCTGAAGGTCTGATCCGGCATCAGGCTCAGTGAGATCCATACTCATAGTCTCACCGGCGCATACGCGAGGAATAAAACGCTGCTTCTGGTCTTCGTCAGCAAATTCATAGATGGTCTCAGCGCAGTCTTGAAGTCCCCAGATATTTTCAAATCCGGTGTCGGCGCGGCTCACCATATCGGCTGCCATGATGTAGGGAGTCACAGGGAAGTTAAGACCGTTGAGTCGGCGCGGCATTGACATACCCATGAGCCCTGCCTTGCGACAGGCATCAATATTGATTTTGGTGCCGTCGGCATATTCTACTCTGCCATTCTCAAGGCTGGCGCCCTGATGATCAACGCTTTCAGCATTTTCTGCAAGAGTGTCACCACATATTTCACCTACTACTTCGAGAACGCGGTCGTATGAATCCATGGCGTCTTCAAAGTCTACAGGAGCATAGTCATACTTATCGGCGTCAGCGTAGTTTCTTTCCTTCAGCTCTACGATGCGCTTCATCAGGGGGTGCTGGAGATAGTGCTTGAGAGCCGGATTGTCTGTATAGAAGTTAGCCATTGCTTATTTGGAGTTCTTTTTGTAATACTTGATTAATTTGGGAACTACATCCTCAACCTTCCCGGTGATCACATAATCGGCGATTTTATTGATAGGTGCTTCCGGATCAGAATTGATAGAAATAATTATTGAGCTGTCCTGCATACCGGCGATGTGCTGGATCTGACCGGAGATACCGCAGGCGATATAAAGTTTAGGGCGGACGGTGACGCCGGTCTGACCAATCTGACGATCATGGTCAATCCATCCGGCATCTACTGCTGCGCGGCTTGCACCCACTTCGGCACCGAGAGTATCGGCAAGATTGAAGAGAAGGTCAAAATTCTCTTTTGATCCTACTCCATAACCACCTGCAACGATGATGGGGGAACCCTTGAGATTTGTCTTGGATTTTTCAATATGACGGTCAATTACCTTGACTACGAAGTCTTCGGGAGCAACGTATTTATTTACGTCCATTTTCTTGACTTCACCCTTGTAGTTGGAGTCTTTTACTTCTTTCTTCATGACCCCTTCGCGCACGGTAGCCATCTGCGGGCGACATTCGGGATTGACGATTGTAGCCACGATGTTGCCGCCGAAAGCGGGACGAATCTGGTAAAGCAGATTTTCGTAGGTCTTGCCGGTCTTGGGGTCAGTGTGTTCGCCGATTTCAAGAGATGTGCAGTCAGCTGTAAGACCTGAGTGCAGGCAGGAGCTTACTCTTGGGCCAAGGTCGCGGCCGATTGGAGTTGCTCCCATTAGAGCAATCTGTGGCTCAATCTCGCGGAAGAGGTTGATAAGAACCGATGAATGGGGAAGAGAGGTATATGGATAAAGACGTGAGTCTTCAAATTTATATACGGTGTCAACTCCGTAGGGGAATACCTGATCCTCAATTTTGTCAAGTTTGTCGCCGGCAACTACGGCTTCCAGTTTCACACAAAGCTTGTCGGCGAGCGCACGGCCCTTAGTGAGGAGCTCAAGGCTCACATCGGCTATTTTGCCGTCGTCATATTCGCAATAAACAATTACATTATTCTTGTCTGCCATAATGATTCAATATTAGGCTTATCAGCCGATGGTGTGATTTTTGATAAGTTCCTGAATAAGCTGTTCCAGCTCTTCGTCGTTATTTTCCACTTTGCGTGCGTCCTTAGCGGTAAATACCACATTTTCAATTGATTTAACCTTTGTGGGAGAACCGGCAAGGCCACACTGTGAAAGATCAGCCTCTACGAAAGCAGCTGACCACTCGCCTATTTCAAGTCCTTTGCGGCGCTTGGCCATCTCCTTGCGGGAATCGTCTTCGGAAAGCTCGGAGGGAGCGGCAGCATATTTATAGTGCATGAGGTTAATGGCATTGCGCGGGCGGCATGAGGGAGCAGAGCCGTCAACAGTCACAACTAAAGGCATGGGAGCTTCAACAGTTTCCACACCTCCTTCAAGACGACGCTTGACGACGACCTTGCCGTTATCAGCGCTCACAATTTCCTCGGCGTAAGTCACCTGAGGAATTCCGAGCTTTTCGGCAATCTGCGGACCAACCTGGGCTGTATCGCCGTCAATAGCCTGACGACCGCCAATGATAAGGTCAAAGTCACCAATTTTCTTAACAGCAGCCGAGAGGGCGTATGAAGTGGCGAGAGTGTCGGAACCGGCAAAGGCGCGATCAGAGAGGACAATGCCTCCGTCAGCACCTCTGTAAAGCCCTTCGCGCACAATCTCAGCGGCGCGACCCGGACCCATAGTGAGCAGAGTTACAGTTGTGCCGGGATAGCGGTCTTTCAGGCGGAGTGCCTGTTCAAGTGCGTTGAGGTCTTCGGGGTTGAAGATGGCGGGAAGAGCAGCGCGGTTGATAGTGCCATCAGCCTTCATTGCGTCTTTCCCTACATTTCGGGTATCGGGGACTTGCTTGGCAAGCACTACGATTTTCAGACTCATATACTTTACTTTTTTTGTGAGGTTATATAGTTTAGATTGCAAAGATAATAAAAAAATCTTAAACAGCCAATTTTGTAAAATTCCTCACCGTATATGTTGTCTGTGAAGCAGTAGTTAAGTTATGAGAATAATATTATAAGAGAAATGCCAAAGTGATCCGCTCAGGCTCAGAAGATCACTTGCGTGGAGAATTGTAGTGGCGCACATTTTTCTGCTTCACTCTGTCGCTTGAGGGGGAAAGAAATTGATGGAAAAGATTATGGCGAGTTATAACTTCCTGTTTGTTTTCCACATCATGGCGCAACTTATCAGTATCCCGGTCATCCAAAGTCTGCCTGCCGGCGGGGCCATAATGGTTGATACCGAGAAGAATCACTATCATCCCCACGATAATCAGCACAACTGCCGCTCCTTTCAGAAATATTAATAAACCGGGTGTCATTTTTTTTGAGTGTCGTTAGCTTTTAACTAAATAACATCCAAGTATAACGATTTGTCACGCACTCTTACCTTAATTAACTTTATTTAACCGATTTCTTTCACTATCGTTAATTTCTTGTCCGGCAAGTTTGATTGACGATAGCTTTAATGTTGAGAGGCGTGATTGGGAGAATTTGTATTAACGGGGGATTATTGTTAACTTTGCGGTGAGTTCTGAC
>CAYNNV010000231.1:0-3142 GCA_964398625.1 uncultured Sangeribacter sp.
GTTTTTGTATTGTGATATGTTGACTGATCCATTCCATGAGAAATCTCCATATTTAGGACTATTGTAAGCAAGGGTCACTTCCCAACCCGTATTCTTCATATCGCCGGTATTGAGCCATATTGCTGCATTTTCACCTGCCACGTCAAGAGCCGGCGGAATGGTGAGCATATCCTTTGTCTTCTTGATATAATAATCAGCGTTGATGTTGAGGGCACCGTTGAACAGTGTGAAATCTACACCTATGTTGTTCTGATATGTGGTCTCCCATTTCAGCTTCGGGTTGCCTGTGCTTGCCAATGTGATGCCGGCTGTAGTCGATGAATTGGTGCCGCTGAGGTCATACGCGCCATTTCCGGTATTGAAGATGTAGGTGGAATAGGCGGGATAGAGTGACGGGATATTGGCATTACCGTTTTGTCCCCATGAATAGCGCACTTTAAAATCATTGAGGATGTCGTTCTTGGGGAAGAAGCTTTCCTGTGTAGGACGCCATGCAAGTGAGAATGCAGGGAATACCCCCGCGCGATAACCTTTGGCGAAGCGTGAGTTTTCATCACGTCGAATTGTAAATGAAGCCAAATAACGGTCGGCATAATTATAGTCAGCTTTTCCGAAGAGTGAGAACACCGACCACTGTGATTTGCCGCCACCATTGTTGCGCGTGCCGGTGCCGGAACCAATCTGCATATAATCGGCGTCTTCAAAAGCATATCCTTCGCGAGATGCGGAAAGATCACGGAAAGTGTAGCCAATTGCTTCCGTGCCGATAAGCACTGTGAGATGATGTTTGTCGGCGAAAGTCTTATTGTAGTTTGCTGTGTTAGTCCATGTCCATGTGTCGCCCTGTCCGTACACGCTCGACATACTGTTCTCATCACCCGGATTAAATGCACGGCCGAGAGTATTGTTGAAGTATTGGCTATGTTCGATGCCGATATTGGTCTTCACAGTCACTTCTTCTATGGGCTTAACTTCCAGGAAAGCATTGCCGAGGATACGCCATGAAGACAAATCATTGTCGCGTGTGTTAGCTATCATCTGGACAGGATTATAAAGGTCGGAGCCAATCAAGCCTTTCGGAAGAGCCCATTCACCATTAAGACCACGGACAGGCAAAGCAGGATGCTGACTCATTGCTGTGAAAGGAATACCGCGGTCACCGGCAACATCCACTCCGCGATTTCTCCAACGAGCCACAAAAAGGTTCTCACCAATCGTGATATATCGATTAAAATGATATAGTGAATTTACACGTGCCGAGTAGCGCTCGTAGAAAGTATCCTTAATGTTGCCGTTCTGATTGATATAGTTTAAAGAGAACATTACCGATCCTTTCTCTGTATTGTTTGACACAGAAGCCGTGAGGTTGTTGGTCCATGCTGTATGGTAGATTAAGTCTTGCCAGTCAGTGTTGGTGGTCGGGAAATTGGTGTTGCCGTCTACATACGGTTGGAGAACAGGTGTCGGGCCTGAGCCGTATAGAACGTGAGACGGTGCGATGTTGGAGTTTGCAGAAGCTGTCCAATAAGCTAATCCCCATTGATCTGCATTAAGCATATTATAGCGTTTTGCAATAGTCTGAGCACTTGCTGCATAATTTACATTGACAGTCATGCGGTCTCCTTTACCGGATTTGGTGGTAATAATTACGACACCATTGGCAGCACGCGAGCCATAGATAGATGCAGATGCCGCATCTTTGAGCACTTGCATTGATTCTATGTCGGATGGATTGATGCAATTGATATTATCTGTCGGCACACCGTCAATCACATAGAGGGGGTCGTTGCTCGAATGCGCTGTAGACATGCCTCGCACTCTTATTGAGCCTGTGCCACCGGGAGCTGCGTCGGGAATAACGTTTACACCCGGGAGCTTTCCGGCCATGGAGTTCATGATATTTCCGGAGTTTTCGCTCAAAGGTTCTTTCATGTTCATCACCGACACGGCACCTGTCAGGTCGGCCTTGCGTACTGTCTGATAGCCGACAACCACAACCTCATCTAAAAGGCCGGAATCTTCATCCATTAGAATTCTGAGATTATTTTCTGCTTTTACCGTTTTAGGTATGTAACCCACATACGATACTTTGAGGTTGGACCCTTCCGGAACCGTGATGATGAAATTTCCGTCAATATCAGTAGCGACACCATTAGTGCCGTTTGCATCGGAAATAACACTTGCTCCAATCAAGGGTTCTCCATCGGAGGCCGAAACAACGGTCCCATGCACAGTGATTGTCTGTGCTTGCGCTGTGACTGCTACAATCAATAGCATTAACGCACTGAGAATTGCTTTTTTCATGTTATTTAATGTTGGTTGTAACTCTGCAACAAAATTATTAAGTAGGGTTACGATTCGATATTAAACTTGTTGCATACATTATGAAATATTCGGCAATGCATAATATTTAATACATATTGCGTGATTTTTCATAGTTGTAGATTTTGATTGAAACAATAAAAGAAGACCGCACCGATTGATGCAGTCTTATGAGTTGAGGCTATAAACTTAATATATATAGAATGGTCTAATCCTTATGTCCTAATCTCGCCCTCATCTCAGATGGTGACTCACCGAACATTTCTCTAAATACGCGGGTGAAATAAGCAGGTGCAGAAAATCCCACTTCATAGGCAATTTCACTAATTGATTTGTCAGTAGTTGATAGCATCTGACGGGCTTTTGTCAGTCTTAATTTTCTTAGCAATTCGACGGGGGAATAGTTGGTGAGAGATTTTATCTTGCGATAGAATTGCGACCGTCCTATCCCCATCATGCCGGCAAGTGTGTCGATATTTAATTCGGGATTGCCCATCTCTTTATTGACCAGATCCACAAAACGGGCATAAAACTCATTGTCTATATCAGGCTGAATAGTTGTGGACGAAGAATCTGATTGCTCATCCCGGTCGGTCTGAACACTCTTGATGTCATTGTTTGTATCCCACAATTTTTTGATACGCTTGCGATTGTCAATCAGATTTTCGCATCGCATGCTGAGCATCTTGCTGTTAAACGGTTTAGAAAGATAACCATCTGCGCCACTCTCATATCCCTGTATGCGTTGTTCATCCATACTACATGCTGTCAGCATAAGGACCGGTATATGTGAAGTCGTAATTTCATTCTTTATGCGTTT
>CAYNNV010000232.1:0-3134 GCA_964398625.1 uncultured Sangeribacter sp.
CGACACTTGGTTCTCCTCATGGCTGTGGCCAATCACCCTCTTCAACGGCATATTGGAGCCGGGAAATAAGGAGCTGAATTATTATTATCCTACAGCAACGCTCGTCACAGGCCCGGATATTATCTTCTTCTGGGTTGCCCGCATGATTATGGCCGGCTATGAATATGTCGGCAAGCAACCGTTCAACAATGTCTATTTCACCGGTATAGTGCGCGATAAGATAGGCCGCAAGATGTCGAAATCGCTCGGCAATTCTCCGGATCCGCTTGACCTTATTGATAAGTTTGGTGCCGACGGCGTAAGGATGGGACTTATGCTTGCAGCTCCGGCCGGCAATGATATAATGTATGAAGACGCACTCTGCGAGCAGGGAAGAAATTTCTGTAATAAGATTTGGAATGCCTTCCGCCTAATCAAGGGATGGGAAGTAAGCGACACTGCCGAGCGTCCTGAGCACGCTCGCCTTGCAGAAGAGTGGTTTGATAATACTCTCTCTCGCACTCTTACAGAGATTGAAGATCTGATGGGTAAATTCCGCATTTCCGAGGCTCTGATGGCTGTATATAAGCTCTTCTGGGATGAATTTTCCGCCTGGTATTTGGAAATAGTGAAACCTGCATACGGACAGCCCATTGACCGAGTTACTCTCAATGCCACCATGCGCTTCTTTAATTCTCTGCTACTTCTGCTTCATCCATTCATGCCCTTCATCACTGAAGAACTTTGGCAACATCTTGCAGAGCGCAAATCCGGTGAGAGCATCATGACTCAGCTTCTGCCCAAGCCCGGTAAGGTTGATGAAAAAGTGATAGCACAATTCGATACTCTCAAGGAGATTATGGCCGGTATCCGCACTATACGCAAGCAGAAACAAATTCCCCAGAAAAATCCGCTGGAGCTCGACGTAAATGGAGACTTTGATTCTACCCTAAACCCCATACTCTTCAAGATGGCAAATCTGCAAAGTATCAAGGAAGTGGAAGAGAAAAATCCCGCTGCCGCTTCTTTCCGAGTTGATGCCACGGAATTTTCTATCCCCATGGAAGGAAATATCAACGTTGAAGAGGAGATTGCAAAACTTGAGGCCGACCGCAAGCACCTTGTCGGCTTCCTTGCCGGTGTTGAGAAAAAGCTTTCCAACGAGCGCTTTGTAGCTAACGCGCCGGAAAAAGTAGTAGCTCTTGAGAACAAGAAAAAATCAGATGCACTTGAGAAAATTGCGGCCATTGACGCATCTCTTAAAGCTCTGAAACACTGATTCTACACCACGCCACATTGCTCTATGAGGAGAGTGAACCGGTCACTGATTATATCGCCGAGTCACTCTCTTCATTTTCTCACTTCGTACCTGACAGAATAATTTATGCATCGTCTGTTAGAAATAAGTGATTTATGACCGCGCTACTTCGCAGGAAGCTCTCAAAATCATTTTCACATCAGGATTCTTAATTATCCAGTCTACAAAAGAGTAAGCGAGTAACCGGCGTTTCTTACTTCTGATTTCAACGCAAATTTAAGGCTGCGACATACTTCGTCAGTTTGTCGCAGCCTGTTATATTAATCTAATGCTGAATTGCTATCAGCTGAGCTTATTCCATACTTTATTTGAGGGACTCCACTGCCAGTGGCCGGTCTGACCGTTCCAGCTTGCGGGAGCATCAATGAAGATGTTTGATGCACTTTCTCCGCCCTTTGGAGTACCAATGAATGTCCCTTCAACTACGTGCATCACAGCCAATGAAGTGAGGTTGCCTAATGCGCCTACTGTTCCGAGACCATCAGCGTAAGAATCACCGTTGCCGTCAACTATTGAAAGATTGATCGGATTTGAAGGCCCTGTGCTTACATCACCAAGAATTCGTCCTGCCGCTCTTCCTCCAGTAATAGCTGCAGTTCCACCTGAGCAACCTGAAATGTCAGCGCGAAGATCTTTACCTGCGATTCCACCTGCAAGACCTTGGGGACAGCTTACAGCACCTGTATTTGTACAGTCTTTTACGTACCCCATCGGTACTTGACCAAGGATGCCTCCGGCCACACCGCTTTCTGCAGTGACGCTTCCTGAATTGACACATCCGGAAACATAATATGTGTAAGTACTATTACCACTGATTCCTGCGATACCGCCTGAACCTAAGGATGAGCTGATTGCACCTGAGTTTGTACAATTCGTGAGAGTATAGGTGTAGGCAGTGTTTGCGTAACCATACATACCACCGGCATATTTTCCACCTTTGATTTCACCTTCATTCTCACAATCCTCCATTACGATATTTGTAGACACGTATCCTGCGATACCGCCTGTACCGTTTGCATCAGTAGGACCGGTAATTGTAGCAGTATTCTTGCAGTTAGAAACTGTCACTGTTCCGGGAGTAGAAATGATACCGGCGATACCGCCTGTCTTTGAATCCACACCAGTGCGACCTACTATTGCAACACTGTTACTACAGTTGGTGATGCTCATATTAGCCTCAACATTCTTACCGCTTGCATCAGCGTATGGATATACGCGTCCTACAATACCGCCGGCACCTTCACCGGTGATTACAGCAGAAGGATTGGCGGACGAGACATGGCAATTATCAATACTGCCGTTTACAAACATTCCGCCTGCGATTGCACCGGCACAGTCTGTAGAAGTAAGATTTTCAACTTCTACATTCAGGTTGCTTACTTTACCGTTATAGATCATACCAAACAGTCCGGCACTGTATTTATCTTCAGTGTTAGTGCTGGAAAGACCTTTTACGGTATAGCCGTGACCGTCAAATGTACCGGAAAAACCGTTTACTACATCTGATGAGGATCTTGATACATTACAAATCGGGGTGAAATTCTCAATTTCTGAAAGGTCTACGTCGTTGAGAAGTTCGCTGTGAGAAGTGCGGGCAATTGCGGGATTTTCAGCCAACCAAAGGAAATGATTGGGTGAAGAAAGCTGATAAACCGGGACTTCTACACCATCAATTGTTTTGGTGACAGTAGTAGGTTCTGAAGCTTTAAGCTGACCTTCAAGCATACCTTCAAATGCAGGTTTTATTTCTACATTGAATGTATTCTTTGTAGTCAGCAGAGAGCCGTACACGTTGGTCTGATAGTTTGCACGCAGCGGAAGATTTGCAAGATTGAGA
>CAYNNV010000233.1:0-3122 GCA_964398625.1 uncultured Sangeribacter sp.
CTCAGATATTGCCGAATCCTTTATGCGGGATATTGCTTCAACCGAGGTGAATGCGCTCAACGGAACTTTCCGACTGTTGTTAAGTATGTTGCTGGGCATGGTTGTCGGAGCTGAGCGTAAGCATAAGGGGCAGATAGCAGGCATTCGCACCTTCACACTAATCTCATTGGGGGCCTGCCTGGCAATGCTTCTGTCAATATATGTGCCGCAGGTTTATTTGGGCTTAAAAAACGGCGATCCGGGACGAATCGCAGCTCAGGTCATAACCGGCATCGGCTTTATAGGCGGCGGTGCTATGATACACCTGCGCGGATCAGTAAGAGGACTGACCACGGCTGCCGGAATCTGGATTACAGCTATCGTCGGCATGGCTGTAGGAGTAGGAATGTATGTAGGAGCTTTAGCCGCCACAGCACTCTGTCTGGTGGTTCTCGTGCTTTTTGACCGCTATGAAAAGGGCGCGCGTCTGGGGCAGGAAGCGAGGGTCATCAATATCACTCTCAACAGCATTATCAACGATATAGAGCCTTACCGTCAAGCTCTGACGGACAATGGAATTCATCTCACAAAATACTTTATTGAATGCGACTATTCAGCGTCACGCTGTTCCCTCTCGCTCTTTGTGCTCGGCCCCTGCCGCGATTCTTATCTTCAGCTATTCGAGTCGCTTAGAGAGATTGCCCCCACGCATTCAATAGCTCTATCAAGCCAAACTGATATCTGATCCTATGACCCATTCTTTCACCACAGCCAACTACGGATTTTCTTTTCAGCAGGACGACCTGTCGCAGATAGTGATGTCCTCAACAGAGCAGCCTGATCCGCAGGCCGAAGGCTCTCAACATACCGAAGGACTTGTGGCTGACCTTGCATGGATACTCGTGCTTGCAGCTATCGTCACAATTCTCTTTAAGAAACTTCGTCAGCCTGTAGTGCTCGGATATATCCTTGCAGGATTTATCGCCAGCCCGAAATTCGAATGGCTACCCTCAATCACGTCGGATGAAAACATTCAGTTCTGGGCCGAATTGGGCATCGTCATAATGATGTTCTGCCTCGGAGTGGAATTCAGCTTTAAGAAACTTATGAAAGCAGGCGGCTCAGCCATAGCCACGGCCTTCATAATAATATCCGGAATGACTCTCGCCGGATTCGGAGTAGGGCGATTACTTCACTTCAATACAATCAACTGCATATTCTTGGGTGGCATGATATCGATGTCGTCCACCACTATCATTCTAAAGTCGCTAACGGACTTGGGAATGCGACAAAAGAAATTTGCATCGCAGGTGCTGGCCGTATTGATTATTGAAGACCTTTTCGCGGTGCTGATGCTTGTGGTGCTTTCGGCTGTAGCCGTAGGTGACTTCAAGGGGGGCGAGATGCTTATGGCTATAGCAAAGTTGGCATTTTTCCTCGTGATATGGTTTGTTACGGGAGTATATCTGCTCCCCATAATATTCAATCGTTTCCGCTCGGTGATTAATGATGAAACTCTGCTCGTGGTATCAATGGCACTCTGCTTCGGCATGGCCGTATTCAGTGTGATGTGCGGTTTTTCCATGGAGTTGGGTGCATTCGTTACCGGTTCCATACTGGCCGGAACAGTAATGGCAGAAAGAATCGAAAAGGTAGTGCAACCGGTCAAAGACCTATTCGGTGCCGTATTCTTCATCTCCGTCGGGATGATGGTTGATCCCGGGATAATAGCGCAATTTTGGCCACAGATTCTTCTATTAGCCGCTGTTGTGGTAGTAGGTATGATTATCTTCGGCTCATTTGGAATGCTCCTAACCGGGCAGACTCTGAGAGTAGCCATTGAGAGCGGCTTCACACTCACACAGATTGGCGAATTTTCCTTTATCATTGCGTCGCTTGGCATGTCGCTCGGAGTGCTCAATCCACAGCTTTATCCTATCATTGTGGCCGTATCAGTAATCACTATCTTCACCACGCCCTATTTCATAAAGCTCTCACAGCCGGCTGTAAGATATGCAGAAAATCATATTCCGGGAAATCTCAAGTTCCTCATTGACCGCTATTCCGATTCCGCACGTACTGCATACTCCGATACCCGAGCCACATGGCGCAAAGTAATAATCCGATTCTTTTTGAGGATATTACTCTTCTGCTGCATATTGATCGCTCTTCTGGCTATCTGCGGCACGTGGATAAGACCACTGATTTTCGAAATGCTTGGTGATAAATTCGGCCGCCTTACCACCACTATAATCACACTGGTAGTAATGCTCCCATTCCTGGCCGCCCTGTGCATGAAGCCTGCCAAGAAAAGCGAGCGTATCACCCTGACATCTTCAACTGCATTTGCCAATATACCGCTTGTAGCAATGCAGGTAGTGAAATATGCATTTGCTCTGGGCTTCATTATCTATCCCATATCTGTCTATTACGGCGTCACCACCGGCTGGCTTGTGGGTATAGGTGGATTCATACTTCTGATAGCTGTGGTCTCCAAATCTGCAGCCACTCATTACAAGCGTATGGAAAAACGCTTTATGGACAACCTCAACGAGCGCGACAATACTCGCTACGGTACCAACAACACAATCGTAGGCGATCTCCATCAGGCCTATATTAAGGTTGGCCCCGGTTGCCCGTTTGTAGGCGACAGACTACGCGATTCAGGACTTCGGCGCGACTACGGTGTGAGCGTATCGTCCATACAGCGCGGTGACGATTATTATCCTCTGCCGGACTCAGCAGCACGCATCTTCCCGGGCGATATTCTTGGCATTATCGGCTCCGATGATTCAATCAAGCACCTCAACGACGATATTGAGCGTTTCCAGCGCGTAGCCTTGCAAAACCTGCCTAAACAGCCGCGAGTAGAACTCAGCAGCATCCGACTATCGGAAAATTCACCCATAGTAGGCCGCCCATTACGCCAGACCGACATCAGGGAGGATTTCTTCTCAATGATTATCATGATTCTTCAGCCCGGCAAGCAGATGACACAACCGAAACCGGATACTATCCTTTCACCCGGCGACACAATATGGGTGGTTGGCGATCCTGACAAAATTCAAAAACTGATATAAACTTTATGCAACAGAAAATCATTATCCTCGACTTCGGCTCGCAGTATACGATGCTGATAGCGC
>CAYNNV010000234.1:0-3119 GCA_964398625.1 uncultured Sangeribacter sp.
AGATGAACCTGTCGGTTGTTGCGGAATTATGTTTGCCAATAGTCTGCATACTGCCACCATGAAGCAACGGGATGCAGAAATCGACTTATCTGTGAGTCAGCGTATCATTGAGCGTGACTTAGCTGCCATGCAGAATATTGGCATATTAAAGCATAAAGGGAAGGATAAGGCAGGTTGCTGGATAATTCTATCTTAACACAAGCGGACATTGGATCACAGCAATACTTTGCTAACCTCTACGAGCCGCTTACTAATTCAATTGCCTGTTTTCCGGTCATTCGCTCAATAGTCATTTCAATAGCCAGGCATCTATTGAAGCCTTTCTTGATTTCTTTGTTCAGGCTTTCAGCATCATCCGGATTGCATCTGCGCCCAAGTATTTCAAGGACACGCCTCTTTTCAACTTCGTTACTAATTATTCCGATTTTACCGAATACTATAACGCTTCGGAAATATGTGGTATATGTTTCAGGATGAACTTCGTCTTTGGCAATGACTGTAAAGCATGCCTTGTTATTTTTATTTATCAAATCAATCTTATGCCCGTTTAATGCCGAATGGAAATATAATTTCCCATTATCATACACATGGCTGAGAGGTACGCCGTAAGGTTGCATATCTTCTCCGCATAACGCAAGTACACCGGAGGTTGTGGATCGAAGTATCTTTATACTTTCTTCTTCCGAAAGTAATTGCTTAAAGCGTCGCATATTCTTTTCCATCAGTACGCAAATTTTAGCCCAATTACTGAAAGTATTAGAGTCATTATTAAAAACACTCTCCAGAAAGTTGCCGGCTCATTGAAAAGTATAATGCCGACAATTACTGTTCACACTGAGCCAATTTATTTCTCAAACTTGATGTCCTATCGAGGGCTGCAGCAATACCCGGCGTCTCCTTCCAAGGTCATTTATGACTGCAAATTTACGAAAAATCCCTAGAATCTTGAAACAGTTGGACTCTAAGTTAGCCATGGTGTAGGTCAGAGTAATACTCCCTGAACACTCCGAATATGCAATTGTTATATCAGGAGAAATGTTTTCCTTAATGAGATGAAAATAGTAGTATTAGACGGTTACGGACTGAATCCCGGCGACCTTTCATGGAACAAACTTGAAGAATTGGGGGACTTGACGGTGTATGACCGTACCGCGCCCTCGGAAGTTATCAGTCGGTGCGCCGGTGCCGATATGCTGCTCACCAATAAAGTTGTCCTTGACCGCCAGACCATTGAGCAACTTCCGGATCTAAAGTATATAGGAGTCCTTGCCACCGGCTACAATGTCGTGGATATCCCGGCAGCGAAAGAGAAGGGTATCGTCGTCACCAATATACCTTCTTACAGCACTGATTCTGTGGCTCAGATGGTTTTTTCACTCCTCCTTGCCATAACGAATAACGTGGAACATTACACCGCCGACAACCGCGCGGGACGATGGAGCCGCAACACTGATTTCTGTTATTGGGATGCACCGTTGACAGAACTTGCGGGAAAGACCTTCGGAATAGTTGGTTTCGGCCATATAGGAAGTAAAGTGGCAGGGATTGCTCTGGCTCTCGGAATGAAAGTAATGGTGTTGTCATCAAAATCTGCCGATGCACTGCCTGCAGGCGTGAATAAGGCAGAGAATCTTGATGAGCTTTTGAAGAAGAGCGATGTACTCTCCCTTCATTGCCCGCTCACGGATTCTACCAGGCACTTTATAAATGCCGACACGTTGGCAAAGATGAAGCCCTCGGCAATTCTGATCAATACAGGCCGCGGACCACTTGTCGACGAAGACGCACTTGCTGATGCTCTGAACAAGGGAAAATTACGAGGCGCAGGTGTGGATGTACTCTCTTGCGAACCTCCGACGATTGACAATCCTCTCCTATACGCACGTAACTGCTATACCACACCGCATCTGGGTTGGGCAACCTTCGAAGCCCGGCAACGTCTGATGGACATTGCGGTGGCAAATATCGCCAACTTCATTGAAGGAACCCCTACTAATGAGGTCAGTTAATACATTACTATTTTGCATCTGAGAAATCTATTTAAGGATTGTTTTTATGAGAGGGAATTGTCCTTATGAGTGACCCGTCCGGGCAAAATAAGTAGAATATCTCAGGAGTAAACTATCAAGGCAACAATATGGTGATTTTCTATGGTACAAACTCATGGAGCTACACCCCACTTGGCAAAATCGACAATGCTACCCAAGCCAATCTCCGTCAGTTTCTCGGGAACGAACACGTAATGCTTATCATATCGCTTGCCGAAAACTCAGGGATTCCCCCTATTCCACAATCCGGGTATACAATTTCGTAATCTGGGCATGAATCAGCGGTTTTTCCGGTCAACCGCATCCGATGCGGCTGCGTTTTAATATTGAAAATAAAACAAATAAGCCATTAAGACCCCATTTCATAAAAATAGCGGTGTCTGGGGCGGCTATGGTCGAGGGATTTTCGCGAGTTGAAGAGGGAACTTAGCGGGCTAAGCGACCGATGAGACTCGGCGGAAAGCACCGCCCAGAGCCGGACCAAGGGTAACTTTCCTGTTTTGGTGCTCGTGGTTAGGGGTGTATGCTGGTTAAAGGGTAGGGGTCATGCTTCCGACCCTAAGCCGGAATAACGGGAAAATGAAGAGGGGAGGAATCCTACTTGAAATACCTGAGCATGAGGAATACCATGGCGAAGAGAGCCATCCCCCGGGCAGTGTGGAGATACTGCTCATAGTTGCGCATGAGACGGCGATAGGTCTGCGTCCAGGAGATGGTGCGCTCCACGACCCACCGTCCGCCGCCAGATGCCTCTTGATGCCCTTGACACGTTTGCCTCCGTCAATGCCTGAGACGGCATGTGGAAGGCCGGTCCGGACGCTGTGGCTGTCAATGATGGTCACTTCCGTACAGGGGCATTGGTCCAGGTCGCTGCGGCGCATCATGACCAACAGCTGCAGCACCTTGGCAAGCCCGTCGCCGGCACTCCAGCACCGGTAATGGTAATACACCGTGGGATAGGGCGGGTAGCAGGACGGAAGCATCTTCCACTGGCATCCGGTGTAGACGATGAAGAAAATCGCTTCCAGTAAGTCGAAGGGGTCATGCTTGCGCAGGCACCGTCCGACGGGA
>CAYNNV010000235.1:0-3115 GCA_964398625.1 uncultured Sangeribacter sp.
TCTACATTGTCCGCCAGGGCAGCAACGTCACCAAAATCGCCGTGAACTGATCCCCTCTCCTGCTTCACATGCCAAAGGCATGTCCCTACATATCAATCGGATATGGGCCGTCCCCGCGCCGCCCGTGTCCGATTTTTTTTTTGCAACCGGATTAGAACCCTCACCCACTTTAAAGTGTTATTTATTTGCAATTTTAAATTATATAGTATATCTTTGCACCACAAACCCCTCTCATTATGATTATATCCGATGGAGAAGTATGTTGACATGAAAAGCCCGTTGACCGGAGGAAAGGTCAAGGAGATTACCACAACGGAAGTGAAGGAATTCCGCAAGGAACAATTCCGCGTTCACGTCCGCTACTATGTTTGTGAGGATACCGGCGAACAATTCACGACTACCGAACAGGATACTCTGCAATTTAATGATCTGTACTCTCAGTATCGTATCCGTCATGGCATCCCATTTCCTGATGAGATCAAGGAAATCAGAACTCGCTACGGCCTGAATTACTCTCAAATATCAAGGATTCTCGGATTCGGTGCGAATCAGTATGCAAAATATGAAAATGGAGAGATGCCGTCGGAATCAAACGGTAAAATGATTGCGGCAGTCCGCGACAAGAACGTAATGTTGGGACTGCTGAAAGGTTGTAAGGAAACTTTTCTGCCCTCAGAATATGAACGTATCCTGACATCTATCACCTTGAGCGAGATAAAAGAGGAGGAGTGCGCTGCTCTACATCGTGTTATCTTCAGTGACAACAGCCGCAGCATCTTCAATGGTTATGGGGCGAAGAGCATCCCGAAGCTATTTGAAATGGTGTGCTACATTATCACAAAACATGGAGATGTTTTCCCGACGAAGCTGAACAAGCTGATGTTTTACGCCGACTTCCATCACTACCGCAAAACCAGCCAATCAATTAGCGGCCTTCAATATCGGGCGTTAAACTTCGGCCCTGTTCCCGACCATTACGCCACAATATTTGATAATATCCCAGAGCTTGATAAACGGCTAATCGAGGCTCACGATATGGTCAGCACTCTTCTTACATGTCATTTCAAGCAAAATTTTGAGATCTTGTCCGATTTAGAGAAAGAGTCAATCGACTATGTGATTGAAAAGTTGAAGCCTCTCACCGTCTCAGCAATAATCGAGGCAAGCCATCAGGAAAATGGATGGCAACAAAACTCCATCACCCACAGCCACATCCCCTACGACGAAGCATTCCACCTGAAATTGCTTTGATTTCAGGTGCTCCAAAATCATAATAGGAGATACGCATCCTTGAAGGGGTGTTGATCTCCTGTGTTATATCGTCACTTGCGGTTTTATGCGCAAAAAAGCCAGGTGGAGTTTTGGTAATTTACAAAATTTAGTAGTAATTTTGTCTTTGACCAGTCATTTCTTCTAACAATCACACATATACTCAAAAAATGAAGAAAGTTCTATTCATATTGCTCGCTGCTCTCATAGCTTTGCCTGCCGTAGCACAAACATTCTCCTACAAGTATGAGGGGCAGACGCTAAAATACACTGTCCTTGACGAAGATGCCCGCACAGTGGCAGTAAGCTGTAACACCACCGGTATCGAGGGCGAAGTCGTCATCCCATCAGTAGCAAAAGACGGCGAAACAGAATATACTGTCACAGAATTAGCCGAAAAGGCTTTCTTTTATTGCTGGTCACTAACAGAAGTAGAAATTCCGAATTCAATTACATCCATCGGTGATTGGGCTTTCTATGATTGTAAGTCACTGACCACAATTGAAATTCCGAATTCAGTCTCCACAATCAAGGAGAATGTTTTACGTTTTTGTAGGTCACTGGAAACTGTGAAATTTCCAGCCTCAGTCACAACAATCGGAGAACGCCCTTTCACCGGATGTACTTCTCTGAAAGATATTCTGGTAGATGATCAGAATATGTTTTATAGCTCTATTGAGGGAGTATTATTTAATAAGGACAAAAGCATTCTTATCTGCTATCCGCAGGGCAAGATCGAGACTAAATATACTATTCCCTCTTCAGTTAAAATAATTGAACAGGGTGCATTCTGTTTGTGTGAGTTACTAAAAACAATTACAATTCCGAATTCTGTCATAAGTATTGGAGAGGGCGCTTTTGCAGGTTGTTATTCAATAACTTCGGTTACGATTCCGTATTCTGTAACAACAATCGGCAATTTCGCTTTCGCCTCTTCAAGTATAAACGAGATTTTGGTTGATGAAGCTAACAGCACTTTTAGCTCTAATGAAGGAGTATTATTTAATAAGGACGAAAGCATTCTTATTTGCTTTCCCCGAGGTAAGAAAGAAACAGATTACTCCATCCCATCCTCAGTTTCCGTTATTGGGGACAACGCTTTTTCAGGTTGCTATAAATTATATTCAGTTTCGATACCGAACTCAGTTACAGAAATCGGGGAAAGAGCATTCGAATTATGTGAATTGCTAACTTCAATAACGATACCTAACTCAGTTGAAATAATCAGAAGCGGGGCTTTCTTCGGCTGCGGTTCACTAACTTCAGCTACACTTCCTAAGTCGATAACAACAATAGAAGCTCAGACTTTCACGGGCTGTGGACTGGAATCAATAACTATCCCGAACTCGGTCACAGCAATTGGTACTTCAGCTTTCAATGGCTGCTCACTGCTAACAACAGTAATTATTCCGAACTCAGTTGAGAAAATCGGCAGTCATGCTTTCGGTTTATGTCGCTCACTATCATCCCTCACATTATCAAGTTCACTAACAACCATCGGGATAGGAGCGTTCTCTTTTTGTTATTCCTTGTCTTCAATATATTATGATGCTAAAGAACCCATAGAAGGAAATGTTAATATTTTCAGCGATAAGACTTACCAATCGGCAACGCTGTATATATCTAAAATGGGATACAGGCTTGCGCACTCGATTGATCCGTGGATGAATTTCGAAAAGATAAAGGTTTACGATTTCGAAGCAAGCATAGAGGATATTGTAGCCGATGGAAACGCTCCTTGCGAGGTGTACAATCTCCAGGGTGTGAAGGTGGCCGCATCAACCGACAACCTCCCCACCGGCATCTACGTTGTCCGCCAGGGCAGCAACGTCACCAAAATCGCCGT
>CAYNNV010000236.1:0-3080 GCA_964398625.1 uncultured Sangeribacter sp.
TATTCTTCCAGGTTGATACTTCAGAATATCGAGCTGACAGAATAGACTCAGCTTTGTTGCAAAGCCAAAAGGCATATTTTGATAATTTCTATCTGGGTAATCTGGAGTATGCGATGAATATCCGACCAGTGTTAATTCAAGATGTTTATTATCTGGATAAGGAGGATTGGCGTACCAAGGTTATACTTAATAAGGTTGATACCGGAGCCGCCCATGAGCAGTCATATAAGCAGTATCTGAAAACTATTGATGAGATATATGATGAGTTCCGCGCCCTATTCTCTGATTTGTATGATGATGATGTTTTTTATGATATGTGTGAAGCTACGGCAGACATCATCGAGAACGCTTCTGCTGCTTATGATCTTAGCGATAATTATGCTCCCAAATATGATATGACTCCGCAAGAACGGGATAAGTATGGCGATACTCTGACTATGTTCCGTGCATTGATTGAAGATGGTTTTAAGAAGCTGGTTCCTGAAGGAGAGGAAGAAGCCTATCGGAAGCGTGTTGAATATGAAAAATATGTTATTGAAAGTACCGACAACGTTGATTATTTCCTCATTCAGAGAGATGAATTGAACTGGGCCCAAGAAAATGGGATCTTGACTGGTATTGGTCGAGGTTCTGCCGGTGGGTGTCTATTACTCTATCTTATGGGTATCACTTTTATTGATCCCCTGAAGTATGATTTGATTTTTGAGCGTTTTTTGTTGCCAGAGCGCGCCGGATTAGAACCGGATAAGGTAACAGTTATGGCCGAAGATATAAAGTCCTCAGATTACTTTGAGGTGGCCTTTGATGATGATACAATACTCTTGCTCGATAAGGATGCTGAATTGGTTGTGATCCGAAATGGAGAACAGATGACCGTGTATGCAGATGAGTTGCAAGAAGGTGATGACATTCAGTTCGATAACTGTGATATTCTTCACACCTTACCCAAGAAACTTCTGCATGAAAATCCGGACGATAACACACCGAACTAATCCTACGCTTGTATCAGACTGCTATGCTGGTGATGGATATGTAAAACGTAATCATGGCTCTCTTCCTGATATTGACTCTGACTTTAGCGCAGTCCGTCGAGATGAAGTGAAGGCATACTTGGAACGTCGCTACAATAAAGACGGCCTCCAACGTGTCTTTTCGGCTGGTACATTTACAACTGAGAAGATAAAGTCAGTCATCAAAGATGTGGCCAGAACCCACAAAATATCTCAGGCTACCACTAATTATCTGACAGCCATACTCGATGATAATATGACGTGGACTGACCTTATGAAAATGGCTTCTACTGATAAGCGTATGAGAGATTTCATTCAGAAATATCCTGATGTGTTTGAAGAAATATTGCCAATTATGGGTCAGGCTCGCTCTGCCGGTATTCATGCTTCCGCTCTTATCATTACTCCAGAATATGTAAAGGGCGAGCGTGTGGAATGTTTTGACCTTTTACCAATCAGAAAGATGGGTGATTTGTTGGTATCAGAGATTTCAGGTAACGATATTGATGCTATTGGTATCTTGAAAAATGACGTGCTTGGCATTAAGGAGCTTACAAGACTTTCGGACATTCTTAATCTTGTTGAGAGTGAGCATGGTGTAAAGTATAACATTCTTGAAATCGCCTCTAAGTATTTGAATGATGAGAAGGTCTTTAAGATTATTCGAGATGGTAACACTCAGGGTGTATTCCAGATGGGTGGTGAAGGCATTACCAAATTCATCAAACGTCTGGCACCTGATAATATCAATGACTTGATTGCTTCAGTAGCCCTTTTCCGACCGGGTCCACTTGATTCGGGAGCAGCTGACAATTATGTTCGTGCAAAGCGAGGCGAATTTGAACCTACCTATTTATGGGGAACTTATGAAATTCTGAAAGACACTTTTGCTCAGATGGTGTATCAGGAGCAAATTTCGCGTGTAGCTCAAAAAGTGGGTGGTCTCAGTCTTGGCGATGGAGTGAATCTTGTAAAAGCATTGAGTAAGAAAAAGTTGGAGAAGGTTCGTAAATTCCAAGCAAAATTCTTCGCTGGAGCAAAACAGAATGGTTGCCCTAAAGAGGCGGCCGATCAAATCTGGAGCAATGTGGAGGATGCAGCTAAATATTCCTTTAATGCCTGTATCGCCGGCCACGAATATCTTTGGGGGCACCATAAAGAAAAGGGTGCTGGAACTCGGATCAGTATTGGTGAAATGTGGCACACCAGAAATGATTATGAATGGGCAAAAGCTAATCATCGGCTTGGTCTTAGAAATAAGTACCGTAAATATGGTTATGGCACTTGTTGGTCTTTGAATGAAGATGAGAAGCTCGTGATTAATCGGATTGTGGATATCCGATACCAGGGTGTACGTCCAGTATATCGTATTACCTTGGCCAATGGTAGCACTATTGATGTAACCGATAACCATAAACATCCCACATTGAATGGTCAAAAGCGCACTGATGAGCTTATCCCCGGAGAGGATTTTATGTATATCCGGGTAGGTTGGATTAAGGAAGATACAACCTATCGGTTTACTGACAAGGGTAAATTGAATAATCCTCGGTATCATTCTAATGATAACATTGAGGCTCACTGTATCAATGTTCAGAAAGGTCATCAGGGTTTTATGACTCGTGACTCTAATTTTACTAAGCTGGAGTATTACAAAAAATATCTGAAGAAAGACCATTGTGAGGAATGTGGAAGGCGTATGAGGCGATTGGAAATTCATCACGTTAATGGAGATCATTCAGACGTGGGCGAGAATTATTCCAATCTCAGAACCTTGTGCCCCAGTTGTCATAAGAAAGCTCATTATGAAATGGGTCGTGTAAAGATGGGCCGGAAAGGTCTTGGCACAGCAGTGGTTCAAGTAGTTTCGGTAGAGTTTTTGTGCAATACTGCTGTGTATGATGTAGAAATGGAGCATCCTTATCATACTTTCCTTACTGGAAAGGGGGTTGTGACGTGCAATTCTCACGCTACTGCTTATGGACTTACGGCCTATGTTGGTGCGTGGCTCAAAACGTATTATCCAACCGCTTTTTATACTGTTGTATTGCGAGATCAGGATGAGGATAA
>CAYNNV010000237.1:0-3052 GCA_964398625.1 uncultured Sangeribacter sp.
TTATGTTTATTTGGATCCGGACAATATGATTCCTGTTGGTGCTCCTGATCCAGAGGTATCGCCACTTCATCTTCCTTATGTGCTTCCTTATGTGAGTCTTCATATAGTATCCAAATCTCAGGTTAATAATGCCTTTTATTCTGAGAAATTTATCCCGGTTGCAGAGGTGATTTGCGATCGAGGTACATTGATGTTGAACCAGAATTATATTCCTCCGGTACAGAAATCGGGTTTCCATGACGGAATCTCCACTTTCATATCGCAGCTTTCAAGAATGCTCAGAAGTATAAAGATTGATATCCGTATGATCTACTCCAGAAATGCGGCCGATAGAAGAAGGGAAGAATTGGTTAAGAATACTTTTGTTTTATGTGAGGCATACCTTAGATATTTCGATTCTTCAATTTTCTGGGTTGAGGAAATGGCTTCGGAAGAATCACCGGTTAAACTTATCCAATCGGTCAACTACCTTGCAAATTCTTTGAATTCGGCATTGCAGACTATTCCGGAAGCAGAGCGTGAATGGCTACTGCAATATTATTATGACTGGACCAATATCACACCCTCCGACTTCCTGACGAAGATCGAAAGTATCATCTCGCTTCGCTACGATCATAATGACATTTCCAAGTCTCTCCTTATCTCTGGAGAATTCATGTCCTTGCTCAATCTTATGTTCCATAAGATTAGTGAACTGGAATATATAGGAATTGTACGTGAAAACATTATCGTAGGAGATGAAAGTGAATATTTAAACGAGCCTCCCAAAAAACGTAGCTGGTCATTTATGAGATAAAGAAAGAAAAGATATGGATGCTTCAAACAAGAAAGAAAGACTAAAGGCAAAGCTTGTTTTCTCCTTAATGTTCATCATAACCATCGCATTAATAGGCTTCACAGGTATAATGTCAATCCGTACTGCTCAGAAAGGGTTGACTATGCTTGAAGTCAAGAAAGCGGAATATGATGAAGTATTCAAAAAACAGGTAGAACTGAATTTTCAGATGGATGAGTTATTCAGAGACTTGAATAATCTGAAGATGAAGACGAGAAGCACGAGTGAACATAAGCACATGCAACAGATCATAACCCAGAAAAGGGTGATGATGGAGAGTGAGCTTATCGATATCCCTGATGATGATCCGAAGTTCACGGCATATAAGGATATGCTGAAACACATTAAGACAATACAAGTCATCATGGACAACATGGATTTGGAGGCCCGTAAGAGAGAGAGCAATATGGAGCAGTTGGAAAAATGCAGAGCCAAATACCAAGAATTGACAAAAAACAAAATTAACAACAATGACAAATGATGAGAAATTCTGGGGTATATTCAGATTTACCCTATTGATGATATTTTCTGTTATAGGACTTTTTACAGTTATATGTAAATTTTTTATTACAGTTCCTATAGAAGACAGTTCTGAAATAATGGAAGATATAAACAACTCAGAGAAAATCTTTGCAATTCAGAAAGAATATACTCAGCGCGCAGAAAAAATATGGAATGATATAGATTCTTTGGATTATAATACTCATCAAGTTCAGAGAATGGACGAAGTAAAGGAAGAAATAGTGCGTTTGCAGGATATATATCAGATGAATAATGCAAATTCCAAATACCTATTCGGCATATTGCTGTCACGATCTTTAAAATATAGATTTGATTGTGGTGAAGAGTATAATAGCTTGATTAACAACAATAAGTTAATAGAAAAAGATTTGGAAGAGTGTAAGGCAAACTTATAGAATAATTGAGAACAGATTATGGAAAACAAAAAATACTTTACAGTTGCCGCTCTTAGCATCTTAGCAATCATTGTTATATTGCTTATAGTTTTTATTCCTTCAAAATCTAAATTGTCAAACATTGATTTTTATGTTTTTGATTCAAATGACAACTACCATTTTGAGGTTAATGAACCATTGGAGTTTATAGTTAACGATTCCTTGGCGACAAAGGGTAAGCAGCTGATATGGCAGATGGGGAATGGGGATACTATAAAACGTGGTCACCACATCAAATATGTTTATAAAGAGCCAGGGAAATACCTTGTAACATTAAAGATAGATAATAATCATAGTATACATAAGTATATTAAAGTAATTTCTGTAGCGGAGCATGCTGTTGCAGATTCCATACCAAAAATCTATGCGGTCTCGGAAGCCTACCAGGGAGAGGAGATTGTTTTCTCAGCAGAAGGGGAAGGCATGACCGGATGGCAATGGGAGTTTGGAGAGAGTGGTACGGTAGATGCATACGAGAAACAGGTTGTATATACTTATGAGGAACCGGGAGAATATACGGTATCTTTACAGACAAATACCACAAAATATCCCATTACACATAAAATACTCATACTTTCCAGATTTGAGAAGGCGGAAGAAATTGTAACAGTCGACTCTTTAACTCTTGCGCAAGATGATATTAGGTATCACTTGCAAGCGATAGCAAATGCCAAGGTCTCACAAAAATCAATATTTTATGATAATGTGAATTATATCTGCAATACGTATTTTTGTACTGACGCCGATCAGGTGGTGGTGGTAATCAATGATGATAAGTATAATGATTTCTTTGGTTACTGTCAAGGACTACATTATTTGGAAAGCAATAAGACAAAACGAGTTAACATAGATGATGTTAAGATAGATGATATATATTGCGTAACTACAATTCATGTCAAACAAAGTTACTTGGAAAAATGAGACAAGATAATTTACTTTCCAACATATATGGAACTGTTATATTTTTAATTTATTTTCTATTGATAGCTCCAGTAGTTTATGGGCAGATTTCATCCAGAACAAAAATTAAAATAACAGGAAGGGATATTTATAATTACGGTAATAAAGAAGGGTATAAGCTTGATAAAATGGAGGCACCTAAGATTGTTTATTCTGACAGAGCCGGCAATATTTCTTATGAAGATCAGTATTACCAGCGTAAAAGGTCAGAATATAATCTTGCTACTCCATTCTATATTATAGATGAAAGAAATGGAGCTTATAGATTGGTTGAAGTTGAGCCTGACATAATAGGAAAACC
>CAYNNV010000238.1:0-3042 GCA_964398625.1 uncultured Sangeribacter sp.
ACCAAAAAGATGGTGTATGAGAATGAGGAGTTCAATCTTCTTCAGGCGGCGCTTAACATAGAAGACGGCATAGAGGGGCTGCGTTATAATAAGGTAATTGTGGCTACTGATGCCGATGTTGACGGTATGCACATTCGTCTGCTTTTGCTCACCTTCTTCCTGCAATTCTTCCCCGAGCTGATTAAAAAGGGGCACGTTTACATCCTTCAGACTCCGCTTTTCCGTGTGCGCAATAAGAAGACCGCAAAGCGCACCGGCAAGCGTCATAACTCTGAAGAAGATGAGACCTACTACTGCTATTCCGATGAAGAACGTCTCGAAGCCATAGCTAAACTCGGCTCAAATGCCGAGATTACCCGGTTCAAGGGACTCGGCGAAATTTCACCGGAGGAGTTCAGGCGATTTATCGGCCCTGAAATGAGGGCTGACCGTGTGGCTCTGCATAAGGAGGACGGTGTGGGCGAGATGCTTCGTTTCTATATGGGCAAGAATACCATCGAGCGCCAGAATTTCATCATCGACAATCTTGTGGTCGAGGATGATAGCCAGATTTCGTGATATGAACAGTGAGAAAATCGGTTTCTATGCCGGCTCTTTCAATCCCTTTACTGTCGGCCATAAGTCTATCGTGGACCGCGCGCTGCGTGTGTTTGATAGGGTGATAATAGGTATAGGGTGCAATATCACCAAGGCTGATGATGAATCCGCCCGAATGATAGAAAAGAGGGAAGAGGAAATAAGGGCCGTCTTCGCTAAGGAGCCGAGGGTAACGGTGGCTACCTACGACGGTCTCACGGCAGAGGTGGCAATGGCGATGGGGGCCTGTGCTCTTATAAGAGGTGTGCGCGGCGTGAACGATTTTGAGAATGAAAGGACTCTTGCCGACGTCAATCGTGAACTTAACGGCATAGAGACGGTCATTTTTATGGCTCTGCCGGAACATGGTCACGTGAGTTCGTCTATGGTGCGTGAACTCCGCCACTTCGGTAAAGACGTATCCCGCTATCTACCTTAAGGATTTAGGCAGTGTCTTTGTTTCCCGAAGGGTTTACAACTCTTCTTTCTCCTCTTTGATGATGAGCAGCGTATCGCCGGGATGGAGGCGGCGTGTGCCGTTGGGGACTATATAGCGGTTACCGCGACGTATCATCATCACCAGATGTCCGGCCGGTAGGTTCATGTCGCGAAGTGTATTCCCGTGGGAAAGATGTTGGGCGTTCAGTGTCATGGTTTGAAGCGATGTGGGAAGCTCGTCGGCCAGTTCCACACCGAAATCATCATCTTCCGTAGCGTCATTGTCAATCAGTTTCAGGCGTCGTGCCGAGGTAATCACCGTCGTGCCTTGAATCAGGAGTGACAGGAGGGTAACGAAGAATACGATATTGAATATCTGTGCCGCGCCTTCAACATTGTCTACCACAGGGTATGTGGCGAAGATTATGGGGACAGCTCCGCGTAGGCCTACCCACGATATGAAGGTCTTGCATCTTAACGGAATCTTACGGAATGGCATCAGGGATATAAACACGCTGAGAGGACGCCCTATCAGTATCATGAATACGCCGATTAGGAGCGATACGGCCGCTACGTCAATCATCTCGTGAGGATTGACAAGCAATCCGAGCATCAGGAACACTACTATTTGAGCAAGCCATGTCATGCCGTCAAGAAATTTGGAAATGCCTCTGTGGTTCGGCAGGGTAGCGTTGCCGAGTATTATTCCGCTTATGTAGACGGCAAGGTAGCCGTTGCCTGCGAGAGCCGTGGTTATGGCGAATGTGAAAAAGACGCAACCTATCATCAGTATGGATATCATTGATGTAGCCTGTGCTGTATCCTCTTTTGCACCGGATTTGCGGCCTGCGCGGCCATAGACCCGGATTAGCCACAGTGTCAGTTTACCCATCAGGAAACCTCCGGCCGCACCTACGCCGAACTGAAGCAGAAGCTCTATTATGATGGAACCGGCGGAAAGACCGCCTCCCATCGTGAGGGCCTGAATCAGGATTATGGTCAGCATATAGGCCATCGGGTCGTTTGAGCCGCTTTCGAGTTCAAGCATGGGGCGTAAATTGTTGCGCAAGCTAACTTTCTGACTGCCGAGAATACCGAAAACTGATGCTGAGTCGGTTGATGACATGGTTGCCGCTAACAGTAGTGACGGTAGGAATGCGAAATGGATGTTGGTCCAGCTCATGCCCGATAGCCACCAGATGAAAAGTCCTGTAATGATTGCCGTCAGAAGCACTCCGACTGTGGAGAGAACGAGGCCCGGCACGACTACAGGACGGATGGACGAGAGTTTCGTGCCCATGCCGCCTGAGAAAAGAATGATGCAGAGAGCTATCATGCCGATGAACTGGGCGGTGTGCATATCGCTGAACTGGATTCCGAGGCCGTCAGTTCCGAAAGCCATGCCTACCAACAGGAATATCAAAAGAAGTGGCAGACCGAAACGATAACTTGACTTGCCGATAAGCACTCCGGCAATGAGAAGCGTTGAACCGATGAGGAGGATATTTTCGGAAGTGATGAAATCCATCGTTATTTATAATTATAGGAATATAATAGGCTGATAGCAGTTAGGCGCTATACAAAACTTATGCAAAGATACTCTTTTTGTCAGGAGGATTCCCGCCCAACTAAAGAAATATGGCCCCCCATCATGTATCAATATCTCTCCGTCCTGTGCAAAGCCGCTTGCGGCGTCTGCTCTTAATCTCCTCCCTCTCAGCCCCTTGCTCTTCCCTTCTAAATTTTCTTTCAAAAAACTTGCGAAAACATTTGGCCATGTCGGACAAACTCCCTACCTTTGCACTCGCTTTTGAGGAACGCTCCTCACGAGCGGCGGGGCCGCAGAGGCGGTTCTATTGATGAAACACTTCATCGGTTGAAAAAGTTCACGAATTTTTTCTCGGAAAATTTTGGTGTTTCAGAAATTCTTCCTAACTTTGCACTCGCAAAACGAACGACGGCTCCGCGCTTCGCAAGACGCACCGGCATCCGGAGTTCGCCCCTTAAGGACATTGAAAGATTTACAAT
>CAYNNV010000239.1:0-3004 GCA_964398625.1 uncultured Sangeribacter sp.
ATGAATACACATCTTCATTGTTGGTGGGATTGTATTTATTTGATTTGTAGATCTCCACGTCTTTGCTATTGGTGACAGCAAATTCAAATGGGAGATTGACGCCGTAGTGATTTAATTCCGTATTAAGCGATGACCTCACAAAGGCCGAATCCGCCCTTTCCATTACAGGCCTTGAATTGGATTCCCGCATGATAGTGAGGATAACCTCGTTGAGCAAACCCTTCTGATAGAGATATTGATTACGTATGGCATCTTGCATTCTCACGAAATTTGCATCGAGATTGCCATGAAACTGGGGTACAAGCATTTGCGAAACATCATATTTCACTTGATCGGCAGAAGAAAGATTATCGGTGGAGAATGATGTTCCGATGTCTTCAATGTCTTGTTCAAGATAATATAGTGTTTCCCTTTGTTCCAAAAGATTTTCGACACCGGTCAAAGCTCTGGTGACATTTTCGTTAAATTGTTCGTTACGCATGCGGGTCATTTTGCCCATATACAGAATCTGCATATAGATCAACCCTCCGAATGTGAGAGCCATAACTATTGTGAGAAGCCAAATTATGGACTTTTTCATTTCGTTTAAACAATTTAATCTTAGTTAATATATTAACATTTAACTCGCGATAAGGTTTTGTGTCGCTTTTTTACATAAGTTAAATTAACATTCAAATGTTAAAACGGATTTCCTGTATGAATTATTATGAATAAGGCTATGGGATATGTAAATAAAAGATTTCGAAAGATTTGGTATTTGCCGGTATCATGGCAAATCTTTGAATGAAATGAATTTTGCAATTCTGCGAAATTAAGAGTAATTTTGCAGTAATAAATATGGTAGTGAGGCTGAAAGGCATCGATTTATAGTGTTTCGGTTTTCGCTAATTTTAATACAATTTGATGCTGTATGGCAAAAGAATTAAAGTATTTCACAAAAAGATCTGAGAATTATTCTCAATGGTATAATGAGCTTGTAGTAAAAGCTGATCTGGCAGAGCAATCTGCAGTGAGAGGATGCATGGTGATCAAGCCTTATGGCTATGCTATTTGGGAAAAGATGCAGCACACCTTGGATGAGATGTTTAAAGCCACCGGAGTACAGAATGCGTATTTCCCTCTTCTTATTCCCAAGTCATTTCTCTGCCGTGAAGCTGAGCATGTGGAAGGCTTTGCAAAAGAATGTGCTGTAGTTACTCACTATAGATTGAAGAATGATCCCGATGGAACCGGTGTAATCGTCGATCCGGCTGCGCGTCTTGAAGAGGAATTAATTGTTCGTCCGACATCAGAGACTATCATCTGGGGTACTTATAAAAACTGGATTCACAGCTATCGCGATCTGCCGTTGCTTATTAACCAGTGGGCTAACGTGATGCGCTGGGAGATGCGTACCCGTATGTTCCTTCGCACATCGGAATTCTTATGGCAGGAAGGGCATTGTGCTCATGCCACAGCTGAAGAGTCGGAAGCCCGTACGGTTGAAATGATAAACGTATATGCCGACTTTGCTCAACATTATATGGCAATGCCCGTGACTATAGGTGTGAAAAGTCCCAATGAGCGCTTTGCCGGTGCTATCAATACATATTCTATCGAGGCGATGATGCAGGACGGTAAAGCGCTCCAGGCCGGAACAAGTCATAATCTTGGTCAGAATTTTGCCAAGGCTTTCGATGTGACATATATGAATAAGGATAATAAACCGGAATATGTGTGGGCCAACTCGTGGGGCGTTTCCACTCGTCTTATGGGTGCATTAATTATGACTCACAGCGATGATAATGGTCTCGTATTACCTCCCAAGCTGGCACCGATTCAGGTTGTGATAGTGCCCATATATAAAAATGATGAACAGCTTCAGCAGATTTCAGAAAAAGTTTCCGGCATTGTTAATAATCTAAGGGCAAAAGGTATCAGTGTGAAATATGATGATGCTGATAATCGTCGCCCCGGATTTAAGTTTGCTGACTATGAAGTGAAAGGTGTGCCTGTGAGACTTGCTATCGGAGCAAGGGATCTGGAGAACGGCACTGTTGAGATAATGCGTCGCGACACTCTGGAGAAGGAGACAGTATCGATTGAAGGTATTGAAGATCGTATCGAAAACCTATTGGTAGATATCCAGCAGAATATCTTTGCTAAAGCTCTGAAATACAGAGAAGAGAAGACTGTGAAGGTCGATTCATATGAAGAGTTTAAGGAAAAGATAGAAGAAGGTGGATTCCTGCTTGCTCATTGGGATGGTACTCCCGAAACCGAAGAGAAAATCAAAGAGGAGACAAAGGCAACAATCAGATGTATTCCTTTGGACGGAGATGACACGCCCGGCGTGTGCATGGTGACCGGAAAGCCTTCTGCCCGCAGAGTGATTTTTGCCAGGTCTTATTAATAAACCATATATGGAAAGTGACCAATGATTATGGTCGCTTTCCTTGTTCTTTTATTAACCTTAAAGAGGGTTTATATTAAGGTTGAACCAAGAATTTAAATAATACCAAATAAAACGCATAAAACCATTGAGTTATCATGAATAGAATATATAAATATGCAGCTTCTGTGCTCCTATTGTATGGCTTGACTGTGCAATCAGGTGGCGCGACTACATATACTGCCGATGATTTCTGTGACGTAAAAATCAGTGCTCCTGACAAAGTGAAAGAGATGCGCCCCATGCCTGACGGTGAGTCTTACGCCTGTGTTTCTGAAGATGGTCGATCGATTGAGGTGTACAGCTATAAAGACGGCAAGCATCTTTCTACACTATTTTCTTTGGATGCAGTGAAAGGCTATGTGAAGATTTCGGAGTTTGATGGCTATGAACTTTCTTCAAACGGCAAAAAGATTCTTCTCTGGAATGATTCTCAAGGTATCTACAGATATTCGTTTAATGCCGAGTATTTTGTATACGATATAATGCGCTCAACTATGAAGCGTGTTTCTTCCGGCGGAGCTCAAAGGGGAGCGATCCTCAGCAATGACGGCACTATGGTGGCTTTTATGC
>CAYNNV010000240.1:0-3003 GCA_964398625.1 uncultured Sangeribacter sp.
CCGCGATGCGGCATCAAGCACCTACGGCGCGGGGTAAGCGACCAACCGACTTGGACATCAGTAGGACTGGAGGGTGGAGAGGATGTGGCGGGCGACGGATTCGTTCCTCCACTAATCAGTCCCCAATATATACGGGGCGTATACACAGTCTATTTCTGGTTACATCCCTATCTCCGAAGAATGGCGTCTTTTCTTCGTTATCAAATTCCAAGAAGTAGTTATAGTCTTCGTCAGATTCGGTTGAAGTCCAATATGCACCCGAACCAGCATTATTGATGTCCCACTTCTTTTCTTCACCATCCCACCAAAGGTGTGCGGCAGCGGGGAAGAAAAGAGTATTGCCATTCTTAGCCTCAAAAATCATCCCTCGGACTCCATTTTGAAATCCCCAGTGCTGAGTGGTATGATTCAGGAGCTCCTCAAATTGTTTCTTCGTGGGAGTTTTATACCCGTCACCCATGACTTCAGTCGCAATATCTTTTGTTGCATTGAGTGCATAATAATTTCCGCTGTTTTCGGGATTATTTGCACCTAAATTGATACAACACCATTTTGTGCCACTTGGAAGATCCATGTCGATATTATGCGGATGGCCCTCACCTGCTATCATTTCCACTCCTAACCATTTTACAAGAGGGAATGCCTCATAGTTGCCTCCAACAGGTCGGTTGGTATAGATATGGCTAATTTCTGCACTCGGTCCTCTATAGCCTTTAAGAACATATACATAATCTTCATCCAAGAAGTTCCCATTTTCGGACAGGGCAAATCCCAAATCATTACCAAGTACAAAACCTTCGGCCTTTGCTTTAGCGTAGAGGATGCCGGAAGAATTTTGAGAGAGGGAAAAATCACTGAATGAAGGGACCATTGAAATGCCATCATTACGATATAACCGTGTTCTCAAAGGACTACCACCTAACGACGGTACAACCTGAAGTGACCAATTGAAGAGTTTTGCCTCTGCATAAAGTCCGATTTCCCCAAATGGTCTCAAATTTGCTTTCTTAAGTCTATTGTAGAATGTTGTATTGGTTCTAGCTTCTTTAATATCAGATTTTAATGGTAAAAAAGAGCCTTCCACTCCAGAACCGAGTTCAAACCGCAAATCAATCTCAGCGATGTCAAGATTTCGAGTCATTATAAACTCCGTACCTGCTTTTAGATATATTCCGCCTGAAAGAGTACCATCTACAGCAAAACCTCCTTCTTCCTCATGACTTACCCGCCAGAATTTATTGACTGGTTTAACTGAAGAAAGGTCATTTTTTGACCATTCCCAATGGAACACACTCCTGAAATGATCACTTATAGACTGCTCCAGGGCCACACCAACATCGGCATGTCCGTAAAGACCCACTTCAAAAAAGAAGTCAGCCAATCCGTACATAAGGGGAAGTGGTTTCCATAATATCATATCCGAACTTAGTCCTATATTTCCAGATAATCCTTTCCTGTTTTCAATATAGTAATCTCCAATGATAGAGAGGCCTGTGCTTATATTATACGGAGGGTTATAAACTAAATATGCATTATACCGGATTTCAGGCTGGAACGAATATGCAAATATAGGCTTTTCAATCGTTAGAGCCAATTCGTCATTAAAGTTATAACTCACTGATGACTGATTAAAAATATCAAAATTGAATAAGTCAACTTCAAACTTGTCAGGCTTCCATAATTTCCAGCCGGTTCCGGTAAATGCTTCGGCACGACTGCCCGCGGTTTCGGATTGTAAATTGGCATAAAAGCGTTCGAACGCATCTTCAATATATATCGGTTCGCACTCTATTTTCACCTCATCATCTTCCCGATTCACATTTGACACCTTCCCCATAAATACTCCACCCATAGGGCTTTCCGGGTCAGAGAGCGATACTACTGTTTGGCCAACACTTGGTATGACTGATGCAGGGGTCTCTGACTTCAGTCTAATCGTCAGGCCTTTTCGCCCGCTAACCCATGGCAAAAGTTCTTCGTCAAGGTTGATTATACCCGGCTTTATGATTGTTGAAGGTGTTACAAAACTTACGCTGTCTATCGATTCTAAGGGTATTCGGTAGATACTATCGCACGCATAGATTTCGATAGTGCATATTTCAGGATGGGTTACACTATCGACGTCAATCGGACTATATGTTATACTGTCACAATATTCGGTGGAAAACACATTTATGATGCCGTCATTGCGATAAACATATATAGGTTGCTGGGCGATTATTATACTGGAACCGGCAGTTAGCAATCCCAGGATAAATAAAATTATCACTCGTTTCATGGTTTTACGATTTTAACTGTTGCGTTATTGACTTGAAGAAGATAAACCCCCGAAGCAAAAGAGCCTATAGAAATCTCCATCTGACCTAACGGATCCGTATTGGTCTTATCGAACACACAAGTTCCGTTAATATTAAACAGTCGAGTTCGAGCTCCCTCACTTAAATTTCGGATAAGAATCCTTTTATAATCGTATTCATAATCAAGGCTATCTGCAGGAACGGTATTTATAGCAGTAGGACTCGCCTTAAATCCGAACCCCGCGAGTTTGTCAAGCTCAACAGTATAAGATGTGGCAGTAGTCTTTATAACCATTTCCTTGGCGTTGAAACTCATCTTGGGTTCACTCGCCAAGCTACATTCAATCTTTGATCCATCTTTAAGGCTTATTTCCAGAATCTTTTCGGATTTGGCATAAGTCCCAAAGATAATTGTGGCAATAAAAAAGAGAAGGACTTTTATTTTTAGTCTCATATTGTTATAGTGTTTGATAATTGGAAGTCTCGGGAGTCTATAGAAATTGGAGCTTCATAATATTGAAGATTTACAAAGGTATGGATAAAAAATTATTTACCAAAATTATGATTGATAAATATTTATTTCAATACATACACTAGCAAAAATCGTCAAGAAATGACCTGTACGGAGCGAGTGACAGTACATCATAATGTGCGATGCGGCATCAAGCACCTACGGCGCGGGGTAAGCGACCAACCGACTTGGATA
>CAYNNV010000241.1:0-2991 GCA_964398625.1 uncultured Sangeribacter sp.
TGAAATTTTCCAGGTTTCAGACAGTCAAGAATGAGCGTTGAGTAACGCTTCTGATATTTATGTTGGCAAATTTAGGAAATTTTCCTAAACTTACAAAAAATATTTTAAGAAAATCAGCCACAGAGATTCCCGACTCGGCTTAGATCTCCAGATTCCAGACAGTCAGGGATATATCACGGTAGAGGGTTAAGATTCCCTATTGTACCGAGCTCTGTGGATGACGCTTCAAAATTACTGGAATTACAATAAACCTGCAAGTCCTTTTCAGTCCTTTTCAGATAAACAGCATGATTATGCCTCTTTTTATATCGCTTTTGTCACGAAAATGAAGCTTACTCCGGTTTTGCGCCCGCAGACGTAGACACCTGGCCGTGAGCCCTCGTGGATGAGATTGTCAAGATAGAGAGGTTCGCCTGCAACTATCACAGGGCAACTGAACCGATCACCGGGTTGCAAGCGGGTATTCTCCGAACTGACAACTTTCCAATCTGTCTTCCCAATAAACTCAATATCGCATACGCGCGACGGAGCCCAGAAGAGTCTGACCCTGTCGCCGGTACGTATATCTTTACCGCAACGGATCGCTGATCCTCCTACATTTCCGCTCTCTATTTCCGGCTGACACCCACTCTCAAATTCCGAGTAATCGCGCCAGCCGCAAAATCGCGCAAGAACATCAAGCGTTGACCGACGCGGAGTGACCGCCTCGTCAAGATAATTCCAAAATCTTTTAAGAGTCGTCGGACTCAGCAACACTCCCGTCCGGGTTAGAATCTTCTCTGACAGTGTTTCAAAATCCTTAGGAGTCTTCACCTTTATGCCTGCAGTCTCTTCAACACGCAGACGCAAAGGACCGTGATTATTCACCATTCCAAATTTGGCTGCACCTTTTTCGTCCATTTCTTTTTATAATTTAACAACATTGTTCCTCCAAAAACCTGCAAATCACCGCGTATTTTCTCCACATCCTCATTTGACAACAAACCTTTACCAACCGAAGAAATATAATCATCAACCACTTCTTCCATCTCTAAACCAATATATGCACTCTGCATAGCGTATTGCTCTTGATCCTTTGGAGATAAATTGGCAAATTTCTTATCATATTTCTTAATAAGATTTTCAATCTTCCGGCATCCTTTATCATAAATCCTATTTCGTTCCGCCTCATATTCCTTTACTTTTCCCAATTCCACCTGAGCAGACGAAAGTGTGCCTTTAACTCCCTCCAATTCATCCTGAGTTGATGTCAATTTCCGATGAACACCATCAAGTGAGTCTTTGAGATTTTTCACAAGGGTTTCATTCCTCTTGTTATTCTCAATCACTTCAGTCACATCACGTCGTGACCCAATTGTTGAATGTTCGAGTTTAAAAATGCGAAGTCCCATCCATATTCCTAAGAACGCCAGTATCAATCCGGCTACAGTCACAAAGACAATCCTCGGTAGACGATCGCGCCTGTCGATTCTCTTCAGCAGGTCTCCGGCATCCTTCGGGCGCACTTCTAAGGCTCCCGTAGAACACTTAGCTATTCCATGGTAACGCGGTGTCATCTCCTTCATCATGACCCCTAAGCTATATACATCGTCTGCAGGATTCACTCCACCTCTCTCCGCCTGCTCTGGAGATATAAAACCCTGAGTGCCCCCTGCGCCCTTACCCTCTACATAATCATCCGAATCTGCAAGACCGAAATCGATCAGCACCGTCTCCCCTCCCGTCTTCCGGATCATTACGTTTGAAGGCTTGATATCGCGGTGCACCACCCCGCTTCGGTGGAGGTAAGCCACCGCTTCGGTGAGCTCTCTGACAATCCGGCAGCGGTCTGCCTCCGTCAGGCTGCCATAACGTAAAGCATCATGAAGAGTCGTGCCGTCTATCCATTCTTGAACGATGCACTGCCCGAGACCTACGATATTTTCAAAGCCGACAACCTGCACTATATTCGGATGGCGCAAACGAGAATTAATCTCAAACTCTTTTATCAAACGGCGTTTCATAGCAACAGAGTCACGAAATTCATCCCGCAACCCTTTCAGAAACCACTTCCGCCCATAGCGCCTGCCGACCGCGATAATATAAGTGGACGTCATTAAAACGACTTCCACATCTCGCATCTCCGCTCCCACATAGCATTCCGTTTCGGTCTTATCTATATATCCGGATTCAAAATCTTCCATATCTTTTTGCAAAGATATACTCTATTCTTCAATTTTATAAAACGTTAGAACAATTTTTTACTGATTATATTTATTTCGAGACATACCCGACGCCTAAATGCAGACCCATCAGGTAAGATTTTGAAATTATCAGCATTTGTCCCTTGGGAGGGAGATGTTAGTAGGTTTTGCCGTAAGTGCCGCGTAGTTTGGGTCGTTTACGCTAATAAATCATGTTAATTGGAGCATCCGCATAAAGGCTGCACCAATTAAAAATTTGATGCAGCCTTTTAATTTATCAGAAACTTTCAACCTTATGTAGCAATGATATTATCTTGCTCTTTCTTATGTTTTTCTGCTTCTTCCATAGACACCTGATAGTTGTTTATGACAGCTCCGGTCACTAAGTTAAGAAGCAAAAATGCAGCAATACAAAACCAGGTAACATGGAACGCAGTAATTATTGCAGGACTAGCAGGAATCAGCTTATATTCAGAAGCTGTGACAAGATTATAACGCAAATCAGTCCAATCCTCTCCGGTAAGAGCTCTAAATAAGGTAAAGAATCCCTCACCTATATTTCCATAAGGGTCAGGTGAATTTGACGGTGAATGTGGCGCTTTTTCCATCAATTGCTCATATCGAGTAAGCTCTTCTCCTTTCAATTTGTCAGGATTGGGCAGCCGGAACAACGAAACACCTGCTACAGCAAATAGATACATAAAGATAATGAAAAGAATCCCATTATAAAGCAGGGATTTCATTGACTTTATCAACACGCTGATTATAAGCTTAATCTCCTTGGCAGTTCGGAGGAGACGTAGAACTC
>CAYNNV010000242.1:0-2974 GCA_964398625.1 uncultured Sangeribacter sp.
CTCTCCAAGACATCCGGCAAGAAGGTGTACGGCTATCTGAAAGCGGATGTCAAGGGCGCTTATTGCCCCTTCTGTGGATTACTATTCCTCGTCAACCGACAAGCTGAGGCTGATGAAGTCGCTCTATTATCTTGCAGGAGTTGAATATTACCGCAAAGCCTACTCCGAGAGTCTCATTGCATCCTTCCGCGCCTACGAACTCGCCTGTGAGCTTGACGATAAGTTTTGGATCGGCATGACGGCAAGGCGAATAAGTGACATTTATCAGGACAACTATTGTGCAAAAGAGCAGAAAGAATTTGCCCGGATATCTTTGGAGAATTTCCAACAGACCGAAAGGAAACCATTCATTCACTACGGGATTTATAACCTCGCCAAATCCTACCACGCCAATGAGGATTATACGACTGTCAGAGAGATGTGTACCGAATTGCTTGACTCTGCGGTGCTATATAATGATGACAATCTTAAAATGCAAGTTTTGGAACTGTTCGGCCTTGCCTCTCTTGCTTTAAAGGATACTCTTTCAGCCTACAATTCTTTCCGCGAAATCATCACCCTGCCGGATGCAAGCGCAAGGGATACGGCTTACTATGCAGTAATGTGTTTGCGTATGGGCAAGAAAGAAGATGTAATCGACATTTTACCTGATTTATTTAATAACGAGGGGCTTCAAGACATACATAAGCACTGGTTGATGTATAATTATTATAAGAATACTGGTTCCACGAAGGAGGCGCTTAAGATGATGTCGGCCTTGAATGGAGATTCCGATAAGACTTTAAAGGATTTAAGAAGACAGAATATTGCCGGGGCTGTTATGGAGCACCACCGATATAGAGCGGAGATTGATCGGGCAAATCTTCAACTCTCACGTATCTATACTGTCATAGTGCTCATACTGGCTTCGTGCATCATTTTTGGAATCGTCACGTATTGGCGTCGGCGAAATCTGCGTCAACAGAGACTATTTGATGAGTACATTGCTATGGGTAATGATTTCAAGTTACTCCTTTCGCAATCAGATCCACCGATTGAAGAATCATTAGTTGAGCCTAAATCCGAAAAAGATGACACTGAACGGCAAATTCCCTCATTAAACTTACTTGAAAATTTCATCAGTGAATTTGACACTCTATGCAAAAATTTCCGTCGTGAGGACCTGTCTGATAATCGACAGCGTATAGCTAATAGTGTGCAGCGTCTTATTGATTCGTTCTCGTCGGACAGTGCTTGGCTTAACGAACTTGAAAGCTATGCTAACTATCGTTATGATAATGTAATGGTCAAACTCCGCAATGATTTTCCGAAACTTAAAGAGACTGACTATCTAATTTTTCTTCTTTCACGGCTGGGATTCTCTATAGCAACAGTCACATTGATACTTAAACAGGAGGATAATAAGACTGTTATTTATAACCGCCGCAAACGACTAAAAGAGAGATTCAGGCTCTATAATGGTCCTAACAGAAATGCGTATCTTGATGTAATGGCCTAAAATCTTCAAATTGATATTTAGTCATTCCTCGTAAGACAATGCCAACTGTAACGCCGGAATATCCTTGTTTAATGATGATTAACCAACAAATTGCAAAATGACTAAAATCTCAATTTTAGTCATTTTGCAATTTGTTGGTATACTTTATTTTACAATTATATCTGACTACGGAATTTTACCAAAGTAATTTGGTTTCTTCGCTTTAAAACCCTATTTTTGCGAAAAATAAATATTAATCTATGGAAATAGTAATTAAGACTCTTGTGTTGCTTATATCGTTATTCTCGTTTCAGGGAGTAATCGCCGATGACAATACGACAAGTGATGATGAAGATGAGAAAGTTGAGATTCTTGTCCCCACTCCATCTCGTGGCCCTCGTATGCCCGGAAAGGTGTTTATCGAATGTCACTACTCTATTGGCCGGATTTCATTCATTTTACCAAATGATGTACGATATTTAGATTTTTCAATTAGTGAGGACTCCAACTTGATATGGGAGGGGGATGTCACAAGCCTTAACCCTACTGCTTTCATACCGGTGCTTTCTGGCAAATATTCTATAACTTGCAGAACCAATGAAAACCAAATTTTTAATGGTACGCTAACCTACTAACAAATATAACAACTCCCATGAAAACTAATTTAGCGGTTGCCTGCCTATTCGCCACAATTCTGACCGGCTGCGGTAATGACGAGTTACTTTCAGTAACCGATAAGCAGCCGGAAGATAATCTGTGTAAAGTTACAGTTTCGCAAAACGTCAAAGCTATAACAAACTATATCACTAAGCATCACGGAGCTATCAGCCGCTCTGCTGAAGAGCTGATCTATCCATATATAGTGGATGGTGATACAGTCATGTACATCGCCAACTATGGTGACGGTTGGGAAGTCTTTTCTAACGATCCGCGCGCCCCTATGGTGCTTATGAAGAGTGATGAGGGCGACTTTTATCCGACTGCTCTTAATACCGAATCCCCATTTGAAGCTGTTTTCCAGAACACAGCCACATATTTGAACTCGCTTAAAAAAGCAGAGTTCGCCCCTACCGATACAGTCAATTCCGAGTGGCTGGCTTATGGGATTGAACCGTTGAATTCCGGAGATGAAGACGATGAATATTATTGGAAATTAGTCGCAACTTCTCCGGAAAGAACAGATAACAATGTATATATGCCTACCGGCGGCAGACTCGTAACGAAATGGGCTCAAGATGGGAATTTTGCATTATGCACTCCATTTGAATTAGGACAACATACTCCACTTGGCTGCGGAGCTGTAGCATTAGGTCAATATCTTTATTTTACTCATTATAAGGATAATCGTCCTGAAAAGACAGTTACCGATGCTATATATGACAAGACTAAAAATAAATATATATTCAGTGGATCAAGTTCAACCATTTGGGATTCGTTTGCCCCATATCAAATATATGATTCTACCTACATGGCATCAACAGCTATCTTTTTGGGTTG
>CAYNNV010000243.1:0-2970 GCA_964398625.1 uncultured Sangeribacter sp.
TGGAATCAGCATTGCTATCGATCATGAGAGCAATTAATCGCCGGACAATCTAATAATCAATCATTTACGCCGCCCACATACCATCAAAGCGTACTGTTTATCGGCATACTCCGATTTTTTTTCAATTCTCAGTATCAATAGTATTGAACGAGAATCCGATTAACAGAGTTGCTTATTGATTATTGCTCAGGCGCATTCTCTAATCGAATAAATATTGCATTACCAATATAAGGCGCTGTGTACAATATTGAATCGCCCGAACAAATAGCATACGCTGTTTTATCGTTCAGTAAACGCAACATGCTTTCCTCAACTACCATCTTATCGCAAGCCATTTCCGTTGCTGAAACGTCTTTGAACCGTAGCGTATCATTCGTAATGCTAAATCGTCCACCAATCCTATTGCAATCGGTAGTCATGCTAAATGAGTTGTCTGGTTCACTGAATGATAAGATATAGCGTGAATCGGATTCGAAATATATCGACTCACAGTCCACCCGACAGGATGCAAGTCGCCATTTACCTTGTAGACCGACCATATCAAGCTGAATATTCGCCAAATCATCAGATTCCGTATCGTTTCTTTTTGCCGAACAACCTACAATGATTAACATTGCTACCGCCATCAATATCAGTTTCATCGTACTCATATTTTACAAATATCTTTTTTATATGTTATTAGACGCATAAACACTGACTACGTCAATGTCACACCTATTTTTATACAAAATAAAACCGGAAATCAAGCCTTGAAAGCATAATTCCCGGTTTCATTCTATGTGAATTTATTTCAGATTGTTATAATCTGCGTCGGTCACAGGTTCGCACCATTCATTGGATGTATTATCTCCATCAATTTCAAAAGCAAGATGAGAGAACCAACTATCGGCTGCAGCTCCATGCCAGTGCTTCACGTTGGCCGGAATATGAATCACTGTGCCTGGAAGGATCTCAACGGCAGGTTTACCTTCCTCCTGATACCATCCACGCCCGGCTACTCCGACCAGCATCTGTCCGCCGCCTTTTGTCGCTTTGTGAATATGCCAGTTGTTGCGACAACTTGGTTCAAACGTCACATTAAAGACTTTGACTTGATCCGTTGAGATAGGAGCCAGGTAACTATTGCCAATGAAATATTTGGCATAGGCTGTATTAGGATCACCTATCGGGAATATTGATTCCTGTTCAAACTTCTGTCTGGCATCAGTAGCGTCAGTGTTATCTTTCCACACCTCGACAGCCTGACGAAAAGCGCCCCACGCTTTTGGCCAACCGGCATAAAAAGCTATCTGGGTGAGAACTTCACTAATCTCGGTTTTGGTCACACCGTTTTTCTTAGCTTCCTGAAAATGAAAACCAAGTGACTGATCAATAATACCGCTGGCTACAAGTGCAGTCACCGTAACTATGCTGCGGTCGCGTTTCGATAGTTTATCCGTACGGCTCCATACCTGACCGAACAAGACATCATCGTTGAGTTCTGCAAACTTAGAAGCAAAATCGCCAAGTTGGGCGCGTCCGGCGGTTTGGTTTGGATTGACTTCCGTTGCCGTCAATTTTGTAGGATTCTGTGCTACTGTGTTATTTTCAGTAGCGCCAAGCGTCGTTGTCAATGTCTGTGCATTTACCATAATGGTGTATCCAATTATAAGTGTTGACAAAATAAGTTTTCTCATAAAACTTCAAGCCAAAAGTATATCATTACGTCGTTACCAATAATAGTCTAATTTTGTTTGATACAAAATTAACATCTTACAGCAACATCACAATAACCATAAATACAGAACTAATAACCATCATTACAGATTATATACGTTGCAGTAAATCAAGGAACTTCACTATATACAACTCCACAACATTTTATTAATCATCTCATTTTTATGGCTTCTTTATTTAAAATTGCGTTTTATTTCATCGATTGATTTTCCTCCGATTCCAAAGTTCTCGTCAGGCACTTCCTTGATAGTTACCATAAAAAACTGTTCCGGAATATTGGTTATCTCGGCTGCTGTTGCCGTAAGGCGTTGAATCAATTCTGTCTTCTGCTCAGCGGTCAGTCGGCCGCTCTCCATTGATATGTAAGGCATAGTAATCGTCTTTTGTCATTATATAAAAATGCTCTGTTCGCTTATCTCCGAGTGGTGAAACAACATCGTGGTTGGTATGATGAAATCTAAATCCACACTTTTCGCAGACTCGCTTCGATTTTAGATTTCCCTCGTAATATCCACACCACACGGCTGCAAGGTCTAATTCATTGAAACTCCTTGCGAGAAGAGCCTTTGTGGCTTCCGGAATTAGACCTTGCCCCCAATATGGCTTACCAATCCAGTAGCCGATCTCCGCCTCGCCATGGTGCATGTCGGCAGTATGTAGCCCGTTAGCAAACATTATACCGCAACTACCTACCGGTTCATCCGTGTCTTTCAATACCACTGCATAAGTTTCAGGTGAGGCAAAGACTGTTCTAATAATATCAAGACTGTGTTCTAACGACGTGTGCGGAGGCCATCCGGCAATCGGACCTATATCCGGATCACTTGCATACTTATAAAGTGCTTCAACATCCGTATCACGCCATGGCCTGAGTATCAATCGTTCAGTCTCAATCATTTAAGAATGGATTTGAGGTTATCATTTACAAACATAGTTGGAATAAATTCCACTATCTTATAATCCGCAATGCCGTTGATGCTGAACGGATCTTGTGCAATAATAGAATTAACGGCATGTAGACAGGACGCATTTATCATTATTACGCCACCAATACGCGGATTCTGCGGACCGGATGCAATGAAATCCCCAGCTGCATAATGCTCGGCCAGATAATCGCGGTGAGCCTGAAGAAAGTTATCGACCTCCTCTAACGGCTTTCTGTATGTTAGAATCGCTATAAACATACTATTTCATTTATAATTATTTTGCCAAATTGACTAATGGAATAGGAATTATTAATACCGAAATTTATCC
>CAYNNV010000244.1:0-2938 GCA_964398625.1 uncultured Sangeribacter sp.
CCATCATGGCATTATCCACCTTATCAGGATGCAGGTCGGCATTATTGACAAAACTTTCGGTGACCTGAAATAGCAGGTCATTGCGGTCAAGGCGGGAGTATATGCGGCTTATATCGCCGTTTTCCCCGTCCTCCTGAGTGAAGGCAAGGAGAATATTGCGGACGTTGGGAGTGAAGCCGTCAAGATATGTCTTGAAGTTGTCGGCAAGCATCTTGGGCTGGGCAAGAAGCTTATTGAGCGAGAGGCCGGAAGTATTGAAGAAAGTGAGCCCGTTGCGGCGCATAAGGCCTGAGAGCATCACCTCCTTTTTCTCCTCCGGGAAGGCTTTGTATTGCTCATACAGCTCATCGTAGCGGTCTTGAAGCACACAGTCCAGACGCCTCAGAAGGGTAAACGGGAGAATCACGTTCTCAACCTCTGTATCATCATATACACCGCGGATTATCTCCTTGATGTTCCAAATCATTGCGGCCAACTCTTGTTCTGTCATATCTTGAAAAGGTGATAGTTAATTTAATACCGCAAAGATACAAAAAATATCGTCACCGCGCACCCCCGCTCTCTCAAGCTGCATAATGAGGAAAGTTCCGCCCTCCGGACCCTTGGGCCACGGAAAGCGGAACTGCGCTTGAGATTCTATAATTTTATATCATATTATGCGATGGTCATCTCGCCTACCATGTCGATAGTCAGATATTTGCGCACCTGATCGGCTGTAAGACCGGCACCGAGCAGATACATCAGTTTTGCTACGGCAGCCTCGGCAGTGATGTCGAATCCTGAGATTACGCCGGCCTTCGCAAGCATATCGCCGGTGTAATAACGCTTCTGCTCGTCGCCGCCGTTGGCGCACTGGGTGACATTGTAGATGATCAGACCGCGCGATACGGCTTCGGTAAGAGCGTCAAGGAACCACTTCTCGGTAGGAGCGTTGCCGGCGCCGAAAGTGCGGAGCACTACTGCCTTGATACCGGGAGTGGCAAGCTGAGCTTTCACCACATCTTCGGTAATACCGGGATAGAGCCACATCACGAGGATGTTGGGGTCCATATTGTAGAAGGGATTCAGGGGCTCGGCAGTGGAGTGACGCATAAGATACGGACGAGCATAATCTATATGGAGGTCAATAGTGCCGAGCACGGGGTAATTGAAGCTCTTGAAGGCATGGAAGCCTGTAGAAGTGAACTTGGTGGAGCGGCATCCTCGCACTATGTAATCCTGGAATGATATTACAACTTCCTGAATCATAGGATCGCCGTTTTCATCCTTGGCTGCAGCCACTTCAAGTGCAGATATAAGATTTTCAGTACCATCCTCGCGGGTATCGCCGATAGGCAGCTGCGAGCCGGTGATCACCACAGGCTTGCGCAGATTCCTCAGCATGAAGGAGAGCGCGGAGGCGGTGTAGGCCATTGTGTCGGTGCCGTGAAGCACTACGAAACCGTCGAATTCATCATAGCGGTCGGCAATATCCTTGACTATCATTCCCCAGTATGTAGGATTCATATTTGAGGAGTCGATAGGGTCTTTGAATTGTACGCTTTCTATATCGTAGCCGAGATTGCCTACCTTAGGTACATTATCCATCAGGTGAGAGAAATCGAAAGGCTGGAGGCCGTTGGGAGTTTCTACCATACCGATGGTGCCGCCGGTGTAGATGATTAATATTCGGGGTTTCTTTGTTGTGTTTTCAATAGTTGCCATTTTGATTTAAGTTTAAAAGTTGTTTAAATAAATTGTTAATTACTAAGGTTTTATTCATAATATGCCTTGCGGATACCGAATACGAAGTGACCGCTGCGGATGATTACTACTACAAGCACGATTGCTGTAAGTACACCTACACTGATGAATGGGAAGAGGTTTGAAGTATTGTGGAAAATCTTCTCGAAGAATCCAACCAATACGGGCACCATTGAGATTGCCACATAGTTGGCTACCTGCAGATAAGCCAGTGCAAGAGTAGATTTGGAGTCGCTCACTACGATCTGAGTAGCCTTAGTATAGAAGATAGGCTGTGCAAGACCGTTGCCAAGACCGATAAGGGCTGCGGCTATGATATATACGGGGAGTGAGCGGGTCACGATGAAGAGTACAAAACCACCTACAATCAGTGCTGTAGCGAGGATGAATGTGGTCTTGCGGAACACCTTCATAGTGCCGGTGACGAAGAGTCCGATCACAAACATTGCGAAGTAGAAGATTGAAGTCACCGTAGAAACATCCTCGGTGCTCATGTGGTATTCAGGCATCAGGTTGGGCAGATAGTAAGCCGGCACTGAAGTGGCGAATACGAAGAAGAAGTAAGCGAGGAGCAGCCAGATTGTTCTGCCGATATAGAAACCGCCTTTCACTTTCTGACCCTTGGTGGGGAAACCGTCGGCATCAATAGCAGGTACTGTGGCAGGAGCTGACGTCTTGGCAGTGGCAGCTGCGGCTTCAGGCTGTGCATCCATATCGCTCTTCGGAATCTTCTTGAGGAACGGGATAAGGATAAGCGATACCAGAGGAATCAGATATACGAGGAAGGGAAGGTGCCAGCTCTTGGCAGCGAGGAAGCCCACAATGAAAGTGGCGCCTACGAGGGCGATGTTGCCAATTGCAGAGATGATACCCATCTGTTTTGTGCGATACTTACCTGTAAATACGTCGGCGATAAGACCGGTGGAGAATGGAAGAATAAGACCACAACCGGCACCGAGCAGACAGCTGAGCCAAATCAAAGCTGTAAGCGAGGACGAGAAGATGGATAGTGCGCCCGCCGCGATATAAAGCACCGTACCAAGCACGATTACGGCTATCTTATGGCGAGTCTCGGAGAGCTTACCCGAGAGAAGCACGAAGGGGATTATCACGAGGTTCGGAAGAACCGTCAGCAACTGAATCTTAAAGTCAGTGACGTCGGGGAAAATGCTGCGCAGACTTCCCTCAATAGGGG
>CAYNNV010000245.1:0-2934 GCA_964398625.1 uncultured Sangeribacter sp.
TGATGGTAATCCCCCAGACCCTCACCGGCGACGTCGAAGTCGTAATCAACTACACCTCATACGATGGTAATGGCAACCCCTCTAATCCTAAGGAGGTAACTTCCTATCTGCTTACCTCCGCTGTTACCGCGCACGGAGGTATATGGCTGCCTGGGCAAAGTTATACCTATAATTTTACTATTGGTGCCGACGGTCTCATCATTTTCGCCACTCCTCAGATGGAAGATTGGGATGAAAGTGAAGGCGGTAACTACATTATCTAATTCCTATACCTGTCTCAAAAAACCATGAACATACAGTATAGCCACTTAGTTCCGATTGCTCTCGTCGCTTTGATGGCCGGAGCATGCTCCGATCAGAACGATCTGCCTACACCCGTGGTTGATCCAATAAAATATATAACATTTGCCCCTCCTTCCTTAAACCTCAACGCCACGATGGATAATTTTTCAACCAGTGGAGAACGAACAGGCTCCAGAGCGATGGCTAACGGCGTTGGCGAGTTTAAAGTATGGGGCTTCTGCGTTGGTCGAACCTTTAACAAAAAGGATCCTGCTACAGCTACTGCAATCCTTGAGTGGAACGATAAATCGCAATTTTTTACTTCTGCCGACAATACTGTACCCACCGCAGATCTTGTTGCTCTTAATGGATCTATCGTGGACATAAATGGCAAATATGCATCAAATTTTTCTTCCTGGAATGAAAATGATAATGCATTACATTCATTTATTGGAGCAACCACCGATAAGAATTCTGACTTACACGCATCACAGAATGATAACTCGGTTACAAAATTCACGATGCTTCCAGCTGGTTCTTCTATTGTTGCGGATAAAAATACCACCCCAGAGACTACAAAAACGTTCAATGGACCATGCTTGATGATTGAACTTCCTACCATATCCTCTCAGTCAATTAGCTATGATGTTCAGCCAGACGTAATGGTAGCTGCTACTTTTGATAAGAGAAGTGGCTCGGGATTTGTGCCAATGTCGTTTATGCATCTCATGACGGGAATACGCTTTAAATTTCACAATCATGCTAAAAAAGATCTTACAATCAAGAGCGTTACATATGGAGGCACTTTCTTCAAAAAAGCATATCTCGATTTCACTACCGATTCTCCTGAATTAAGTGTAAGCACTCTTGATGAGGATAAATATAAATGTACCTTTACACTTTTGGATTCTAATCATACTCAAATTGTTAAGGATGGATCCTCGGATTTTATGAATGTCGACGGTACTACTGTCACTTTACTATTGCTGCCAAATCCAGCCGGAACCATTAAGGACGATGGAGAGTATGTACTTGGAAGTGAAAAAAGAATTACTATCACTTATCGTCTTAATGGTGATACTGAAGATAGAGTCTATGTAATGGACGACGAAGCTTCCGTTAAGGAACATTTTGTATTAAACTATATTCCAAAACCCAATACTCTCCATACTGCCAACTTCCACTTTGTGGGTGATGAATTCTACGTAGTCTTCCAGGACGACGAGACTAAAAACTGGCAAAATGGCACAAATGGTGATCGAGTGGATATCACAATCAAATAATAACCAAAACTAATCGTGATGAAATTTTCAGCACTTTCACATATATTCACCTTTGCACTCGGAGCGATACTCTTTGGTATGAGTTCATGCTCCGACGAGATTGTCGCGCCTGTAACCATCGACGATCAGCCCCTCAAGGAAGGAGGTATAAACTTCCGTTGCGCTGATATGCTGGAGGTCAACTATGGAGCTGCCCGTACTATTTCACGTAGCGGAGATAGTAAAGATCCCGATGAAAAAAAGATAAAATCTTTGCATGTTTTCTTTTTTAATCCCGAAGCAAAGGACGGAAAACATGAATTGCTTGAGCCATCCTACCCTGAAGAATTTCCATCTTACCAACGCATCATCTATGAAGATATTGATGGGAAGCCTATAAAAGATACTGATGGAAATCCTTTAAATTTAAGCAATGGATTTTTAGCAGTTCCAGAAAAAGGCGATGCACCGTTCTTTTTCAAGAATGTTAAAAACGATGATGTAATAGTAGTTGCCCTTGCCAATATAGATGCAACTGATTACGCTGACAATTATACAAGCAAAGAGAATACCTTCCTTACAAAATATGATTCAGAATCCGGTGGTTTAATACAACGTGATTCCAGAAAGGATCCAGCTGAGGGTGAAGATGTCTTTGTAGTGACATGTCTTGAGGATCTCGAAAGCTGGGTATACCATCCCCGCATGCGTATGGATGAAGAAACCGAGGAAGGTGATGTACAAGGCCTTCCTGAAGCGGGAATGCCTATGATCTGTGCTCAACAAAAGATATCTCTCACCAAAGGAAGTGAGAACATAGTCAGAATGGTAGCAATGATGGCTAAAGTCAATGTCACTGTTCAGCTCAAACCTAACCAATACACTTCTCAGTTCCCTTATCTCGAAATCACAGAATACGGTGTACGTAACATGCCGGTTGCTGTTCCTTTTAAGGCTCCTACCGGAGAACTGCGTGAAGATGCAACGGTTACTTCTCCTGCAAAAATTCAAGAGAAAATTGGAGAAGCAAGCAATCACTTCGATGCTTGCAAGGATATCTATAGTGTGACTACCGCATCAATGTATCACAAGGGGCCAAAACAGAGCGATATGGGAGAAGCTTGCGATCCGCAGCTCCATGAATTTGTCACTACACTCGCCACGCCCCGTATCATCAATAAGGATTCAGCTCCTGTCAAGTTCACCTATTATACTTACGAGAATATCAATGTCCCCGACTATGCAGCAGAGCGAGCCAATGGCGACGATGCATACGTAGTAGAAAACGGCGAGTTCAAAGCCAACTACCCCGAAGGTCTGGTAGCTTCCGACTATCAGCGCTGGAAGTCTACACTGGCTTACACTCACCGTGCTTCGGCTCTGGTTCTAA
>CAYNNV010000246.1:0-2913 GCA_964398625.1 uncultured Sangeribacter sp.
CTGTGATCATAGTATCTCAGCATAGAATCTGCCGCCGAGTAAGCCACTGCGACCGGGGTCTTCAATTCATGGGTCATATTATGGGTGAAATCATCTTTCATCTGTTCGATTGACCTCAGTTTGCCAACCCAATGAAGGAGATACCAAATCAGCAGCGACATCAGAACCAATATCCCCGCCGAGGTAATGATAATGCCTGCCATGCGGTTGAATATATAACCTGACAACGGGCTTATGTAGCCAATGACAATTGGCTCACCCTCAGCGTTATTGATTTTTATTTCCCAGTATTTTCCAGAATCCCCGATATTCCCGGGCGCACCGGTAACGATTACCTCACGGGGGTGTAACCCGGCATCATCCAACTCCTTCCGATAGATTTGTTCCACATCGGCAAACTTCCGCGCTTTCATATCCGGCGTGTTGGATTCTATGAAATGAAAATACCCACTCATGGTCTTGTCAATATTCTCCAAAAGATTGGGATATTCATAACTCCCGTCAGCCCCTTTTTCACCTTGAATCAGCAAGGTCATCCTGACGAAAGAATCATCATCGCCCAGCGACGTACCCTTCGTACGGGAGATTATATCCAGAATATCCGCACGGCGAAGACATTCAGTTGCCGTCTGAATTGTCTGTTTTTTTATGGAATTGTAAAGGCTATGCAGATACAGAATGTTAGCAACCACCATAACGGCGATAGCTGCCAATGTGATAATTGTTATTGAACGGAAGCGTTTCATCCCACAAAATTAATCATTTAATTCAAAAATATCTGATGGACTAAGACTAACTAAGACTAAAGGAGGTTCAACTAAGACTATCTTGTTCGTTCCGATGGTAATTTTGCACATAAACAATTGTAACTATGAAACATCTTATTACCATCTTCTTCGCAGCATCTCTGGCAGTCCTCGCAGGCAGCTGCGGGACTATGCAGCCGGTAAGTTACGCCAACAGAGAGTGGCACATCAGCGACTATTACGGTCAGATAATAGACCGGGACACTACTTATCGCATGACATTCGGCAATGTGATTATTCCGCAGGACATGGCAATCATCTCCTGTGCGGACTCTGCCGCCAAATATCCGGGGATGGAGAGATTCATTGCTGACATTCTCAAAACGACCGGTCTGGAAAATGACGAGGTGCTCTTCTATTCTCCCGCACATGGAAAAATGTTTGTCAGGCTGAAGAATGAGCCCCCGGCAAAGAGGCCGTCGTCGGTGACGGGTAACATGCAATGCCTGGCAGACGATGAGCGTCCCTACACAATGTGGGTGTACGACGATGATGTTGAGGCGTGGCATCGGCAGCCGGGCGAGATGTACACCTACACCTATTTCGACAAGCAGAAGCAGCGCATACTTGTGGTGGATTTCTATGATTATGGCGATACTCCGATTGCTCAGATATTTATAATGCAATCCCGAAATAAAATGACCGACCGGATGGAACTCCCCACACAGAAACAATGGTGGGATTTCTCAAAACACAGACTCCGGGATTATGAACGCGATGTGGAGGTTTGGTCTCACTGGGTTGAAGGCCACCGGCAGAACGCTTTTGATAATTACAGAATTGGTCAGGAACTATTAAAGCTAAAGTAAAGCTAAAGAAATGAAGACAACGCTTTTAACTATATTGCTTTTCTCGGCGTTCACATGCGCTGAAGCTAAAGAAATCAACGGAACCGTAATTGATCCGGAGAGCCGCCCCATTGAGTTCGCCAATGTGTCGGCGTTTATGAACGACTCCATCCTCGGAGGTTGTGTGACCGATTCCATCGGCTACTTTTCTCTCCCTGTGCCGCAGGCTTGCAACAAAATCAGGGTCTCATGCATCGGTTTTGCTGACTCCATCCTGTCTCCTGAAAGCAGCAGTCTTGGCTACATCATGCTCCGCCCTATCGGCACCACTCTCAGCGAGGTGGTAGTCAAAGCCCCTTTAATCCGCCGCGAAGCCGACCGCATTGTGCTTAATGTCGCAGCCAATCCGCTTGCATCAAACAAGGATGCGCAGGAGTTGCTGAAGACAGCTCCCGGAGTATGGGCAACTGACAACTCACTCTCAATCTACGGACAGGAAGGAACAACCGTTTACGTCGACGACCGGAAGGTGAATCTGTCGGGAACTCAACTTATGACCTACCTTCGCTCCATCCAATCATCATCCATCGCTACGATTGAGATTATCCCCAAGGCCGGAGCGGAGTTCAGTGCATCCTCTGCTGGCGGTGTTATCCGGATTAATCTCAGGCGCAACCGCGTGGATGGTCTGTCCGGGGCGGCCGGACTGAATACTACCATCGGCGAGTATAAGACATGGATTAATCCATTTGCGAATCTCAGCATGCACTCCGGCAAATGGACCGTAAATCTTTCCGGTAATCTGAACGGATCTCCGTCCGACAGATATACTACGCATGAGGATTCCCGTAATGACAACGCCGGGCTCTCGCTCTCCGGCATGTCACGCCATAAGACAAAAACCATGCAGGGCAACGTGACCCTCGGAGTTTTCTACGAGCCCTCTGACCGGGACATGATCGGCATGCAGATTGACTATAATCCCGACAGCAATCGGTCGGATGCAACCTCCCGCACTCAGATGACGTCAGAATTGATTGATGAAACTACGACATTGGGGGCATATCGGTCAGATTATAGGTTCCACAATCTGAACATTGCGTTGAACTACTCCCACCTGCTTGACAGCCAGGGTTCTGCCTTGAAATGGAATTCCAATTACAACTATCAATCCTCCCGGACGCAGGAAAACAACCATATGCAATGGCTCCCTCTCGGCACTGACTCCATTTATTCCACAGACAATCTAAACAAATACAATGTCTTTGATACCGAAGTATCCATTCAGAAAAACTTCCGGCCCGACTGCCGACTGAATG
>CAYNNV010000247.1:0-2911 GCA_964398625.1 uncultured Sangeribacter sp.
ATCTCTAAATTAGAGAGCCTTATAAAGTGCCCTATTTGTAACTTTTAGATGAGCACTAATACGATAGACAATAAAAAAGTTCCGACAGCGACCGATGTCGTTGACGACGCCGTAGGCGTGTCCCAAAATTACTGGTTTGTGGCAATAGTGAACCATAACTCAGAGAAACAAAGTTCTGAAAAGCTATCAAAACTGGGAGTAGTCAACTACCTCCCTACTCAGACAGAGAATCGTGTATGGAGAAACGGGCGTAAATCAAAAGTTGACAGAATTGTAATCCCTTCAACAATATTCATAAATTGTACCGAGCAAACAAGAAAGGAGATTGTTAACTTGCCGTTTATTTTTCGCTTTATGACTAATAAAGCAAGTTCTATCAAAGGCTCCACCGATAAGCCTCTCGCAATCATTTCCGATACCGAAATAGAACGCCTCAAATTCATGTTAGGTCAATCTGACATTCCGGTTGAAATAACGGAAAAACCTTTCAAGACTGGTGATAAAGTTCGTGTAATCAGAGGCAACCTCGCCGGGCTTGAAGGAGAAGTCATGGATTTGAAGAATATTAAGAGTGAACTCATCGTATCTCTCAATTTTCTTGGCTGTGCCCGTCTCTCTATAGATTCCATTAATCTCGAAATTATTAAGTAATAGATATTAACCTCATTGGTTATGGACAAATATATTGAAGCTCTATCATTAATACCGAATGAATATCTGCACATAGCGGCCTCATTTGCCTTAGACAATAATTCTCCGAAGATTGAGCCTTCTCATTTATTGAGAGCCTTACTTCATAAAGGAATGGGGTTGGTTGACTATATAGAAACCACTCTTGACTCCGATTACTATTACATTGTAGATTGGACAGATATTCGTGTAGGTCAAAGTCCAAAATCGCCATATCCAATGAAAGAAGCTACTCTTTCAGATGCTTCTAAAAGTGTTGTGAAGGAAGCCACAAGATTAGCAAAATCCCTCGGATTGGATGGTCTGGATTCAAAACTATTGCTATATGCTTTAATATCTCCGGGAGTCGGATTCTCAGCCGAACAACTCAAGACATTCCCGCTTTCTTCTGAAGCTGTATTAAATACATTCTCAGCAAACGTATCTGACAAAACATATAATAATTCGGTGAATAGGAATCTTGTATCCAACAAATCAGATTCTACATATTATGAAAATGCCATAGATAATCTGACGCCCAATGAGATTATTGGATTTGATAAAGAAATCAAATCTATGATTGAAACTCTTTCTCGTAAGGACAAAGCCAATCTTATTATTATAGGAGAAACAGGAGTCGGAAAAACCAGTTTGATAAATGGTTTTCTGAAAAAGCTGAAAGATGGTTCTATGCCAAAATCCTTAAAGTCTCTCTATCCTGTGGAGTTGGATTTAATATCTATCGCACAAGGCGTAAGTTATAAGGGCGAATTGGAAGATAGGTTTGATAAGATTGTAAAAGAGTTATCAAATCACAATCAACCATTACTCATAATTGAGAATTTCCATCGGATTATGGATAAGCAATCTATGCTTCATGGGATTCTATCAATACTAAAAAGAAGTCTGGCGAAAAATCAGATACAAATTATCGTCACATCTACTGTTGACGGATTTACAAAAGATATAGAGAAGGACAAGGAACTGCTTTCACAATGTGAAAAAATTACAGTTGAAGAGCCTACGGAAGAACTTGCGATTGAAATTCTTAAAAGCAAAGTTCCACAATATAAAGAGTTCCACAATATAGAAGTCGCAAATGAAATTGAACAGGATATAGTTCGTCTAGCGAAAAGATATATGCCGGAAAAGAGCCTCCCTTCATCAGCTATTGACTTGCTTGACCGCGCAATGGCATCTGCAAAAATAACAGCAGAACTTTCTGAAGACAACGTTTCGGCCAATCTTAACAAGGAGTTTGTTAAGGATGTCATTGCAAATCTTACCGGACTACCTATAGGCAATATCCAATCTGAAGAAAGAGAAAAGCTGTCTAATGCCGAGGAAATTTTACATCGAAGGGTAGTAGGACAAAATCATGCGGTAAAAAGCATATTGGATTCTATTTATGAATCCCGATCCGGCCTCAATAAGAAAGGTCAGCCGATGGGATCGTTCTTCTTCCTGGGCCCGACAGGAACAGGTAAGACTGAATTAGCAAAATCACTTGCTGACTTCCTGTTTAACGATGAGACTTCGATACTCCGATTTGATATGTCAGAATATAAGGAGGAACACTCAGTGGCATTGCTTTACGGTGCGCCTCCGGGTTATGTCGGATATGAGGAAGGTGGTTTGTTGGTAAATCAAATACGTCAACATCCCTATTCTGTCGTCCTCTTTGATGAAATTGAAAAGGCACATCGATCTGTGTTCGATCTTTTCCTCCAGATTCTTGACGAAGGCAAACTCCATGACCGTCTTGGACGTGTTGGTGATTTCTCCAATGCCCTTATCATATTTACATCAAATATCGGTAGTGATTACATATTCAAGTCTTTTGAGAATAATCATATTCCGACACATGATGAAATGCTTGAGGTTATGCAAGGGCAGTTCCGGCCAGAATTCTTGGCTCGACTGACAGAGATATTACCATTTTCTCCAATTACGGAGGAAATGATATACAAGATTTTTGACATTCATATTAAAAATCTTGTTAAGTCACTCAATGCTCAGGATATAAAGCTTGAAATTGATGACACGGCAAAAGCATACATCACAAAGGTAGGCTTCAATACTCACTATGGCGCTCGTCCTGTATTAGGAATTATCCGTAAGGAGATCCGCAGACCTTTGTCCAAGATGATCATAGCAGGCGATGTATGTTCCGGTGACACGGTAATTATGAAACATGATCCTGAAAAGAATGAAATGGTTTGGGAGATTGATTCAGCGGATT
>CAYNNV010000248.1:0-2895 GCA_964398625.1 uncultured Sangeribacter sp.
ATATTTCGTGTTCGTCCTACGACAATGAAATCAGTACTCATAATTACCCTAAGTATATCATAATCACAAATTAAAGCAGAATAAACAGCACTACGTTGTAAGTTTTACCTTAAACTATCTAGCCAACTTTCGATTTCACCATTGTTCGGATAAGAACTAAAACGCATACCAGTTTGCCAATTCCCACTCCCGGCCATTTCTTTCAGCAATTCACCACTTTGCCCAAGCCCAGAAGAAGCAGAAGTCGCAAATGGAATCACAGTCTTATCCGTAAAATCATTATTCTTCACAAAGTTATTGACCGGCCAAGCCGCAATTCCCCACCAAATCGGATAACCAATAAACACCGTGCTATATTCCGCCCAGTTTGCAGGAGTAGTACTAGCTAGCGTAATATCACGCAGGCTTTCATTCACATGTTCGCGACTGACGCGCGAATCATCCGCCGTCCAATCCAAATCTTCGCTCGTATAAACTTCTTGCGGAACAATCTCAAAAATATCCGCATCGAGACTAATGGCAATTTTCCCTGCGACATTTTTCGTATTACCACTAGCAGAATAGTAAGCCACTAAGATCTTGCCGTCAGCCTTGTTTGTTATATTATTCTCCATTTGAGCATTCTCCTCATTATTATTGTCATTCGCATTCTCAGGACTTTGGCTACGCCAGAAAAACACACCAAGCCCTATCACTACAGCCACTACTATTGCACCGATAATTCCACCGATTACTTTCTTATCCATATTTACTCCTTACCAATTCTTCTTATCTTTGTGGTAATCTTGACCCCATTCTACCCTTCACTACGACGTCAGTCAATATTGCACCAAGCTTCAATCTCTGCCCTGATATTCCGATGAAATCACTTTTACCATTTCTTCGGGAGTTTCGTGGCAACCATTCTTTAGCCAACGCCGAACAATAGCGGTCATACCGGCGGCAAAGAACTCTGCGTGATAGCGAATCAGATTACTACTTTGCCCAGGGTAATGTTTATGGGCTAAATTATGATCATAGAAATCCAATAGTTCGTGATAACTAGGATTTAATTTGAAGTAAGTGTTATAGGCCAGCTGATTATCGTAAAAGGTGGCTAAACATTATGAGTAGATTTCGGGAGTAATACAAATTATTGAACGCAAAATGAACTGAAATAATAAGGCAAATCGTCAGACAAATCAATTATCGAATTTTTATCGAAATGATAATGTTTTGCTATCTGCAAGAAACTCGATTGATTATTCGCAATAAAAACTACAAAATTGCTAATAGGAAAACTGGAGATAAAAATAATTCCGTCAATGGACGATTGTAGGATTTCCTCCCGCACATCCTCGTAAAATATTGGCAATAGTGGAAATCTTGGATGACTATCAATTATAAAATGATTATAGAAACTTACCCCTACAGCACTAACATCCTCAGCTAAGAACCATATTGGCACATCACTAATACTAAACTTACTCTTTAAGTTCGATTCATAAGTATCAATCTGTCGTTTATGCTTGCGAAAGTTATTAAGAAAGTTAGCCTTTAGTGCAGCTATGCTAGAGTCAGTTTTTATGATGCAAGTCCGAGAAAGGTCCTGGCCACGCATTGCAGCTGCACGAGCCTCCTTAAGGAACGCGCGATTCGCCTGCTCAATTCCAGAACGTTCCGCACTGCCTTGTTTAGTTTTCTTGGACGAATCATACTCAAAATGCTCTATGCCAATTATCTTTTTATAATGTTTAGCATACATATCAGGACTCTTAATGATACGACCATCTGCAAAATTAGACATCGTTTTGAGCAAATCACTGGCGAATTGCCGTTCTACGCCAAAACATTGAGGAGATACTTGTCGCAGATGGTGAGTATTAAGGAGATGCTCGAGTTCAGCATGCGGCATTTGACAATCCATAAAGTCAGCTCCCGCTCATTATTTCTTGGACCAGCACATCAATCTCACCCGTGTAATTCTGGGTAGAGATTTGATAACGACGAGCCAAAGCATAACAATCCGACAGCGAGAGATGTTTACGGCGGTGCAAAGCCTGACAAAAAGGCTTCCAAAACTTAGAATAGTCAAACTGATGGCGATCAAACCAGCGATGGAAATTGACTGAACTCCTACCATCCGAAACAATGACAGAATGTTTATCTCTGAAGACAATCACGATATCGTCAACACGTCGCACTGATGGTTTAAAATCAAGATTATCCATTCCCTGTCACGCTCGAGTTAAAATTACAATCAAATATATATCCAGTCATTACCATATGCAATTATCATAGCGGGGTAACTCTATCCCCTAGCTACAACTTTTCCAACATCTCGGGATTGATTTGTTCTGGGGGCAAATTCTTTAGTATCTCTTCTTGACGCTGCAATTCCGCCAACAATGTATCATTAACATCTGCATCCGCAACATCACTGTTCTCCGCTGTTCCTATGCCATCAGCGTTATCCACATTCATTTGTTTCAATGCTTCCGCGCGATCGTCAATCGCCATTTCTGATACAATATTCCAGGGATCATTATGATCAGTTCCCTCGATATTTTCTTTGGCGTTCTCTTCTTTAATCTCCTCGATATCCATACCAGTCACTTCGGCTTCAAGTTCTTCCACTAATTCTTCTACTTCGTCCTCAGACATTACATCGCCAACTCGGTTTAGTAAATGCGACAAAGTCGGATTAGTCTCGTCGCTCACCAAGTATTCTACAATTGTCTTACCATGCTCAGCGGCACGCTCTCGCACTCCAGCAAAGCGCTCACTAGTTTCTAGCAATTCTAGTAATTTTCGCATTGCCCGAATTGCATCAATCGAAACTTGCTCGGCTTGAGGATCATTGACTGTCAAATCATACATTTCTCCGTCTAGCGTCATACCAAGCTTAGAACGATT
>CAYNNV010000249.1:0-2849 GCA_964398625.1 uncultured Sangeribacter sp.
GAGTAATGATTCCCTATCTGTAATAGTGTATTTGCGTAACTCTTTTCCCTTCCGCTGCTTTGCGAGGCTTGTGGTGGATGGGAAAACGTATAGGATCAAGACTTTTGTCATCTCGACGCATTTTCCCATATTCGCTCGTTATATCGTCAAGCTCTATTGTATCTTCGCGTTCTATAACCCACTGTTCTTTAAGGCGTGGGATTCCTTTATTCACATCGGGAGTGAAAGAAGGGTCTGTGTATACACCGGAAGTATCATAAACTACAACCGGAGCATTAGGATATTCTACCCTTTTGCCATCTTCCATCTTCACTGTAGGATATTGATGTATCTTCCTCATTGCGACTTTTATAGGAAACAATGTGCCGTCAATATATATTTTCTCGGAGTTGGGATAACTGGAGACGTCAATATTAGATATATTCATTTTTTTGATTTTTTATAGATACTTAAGACAAAAAAGAGGTGAGGGGGCTGGTTGCTGACGCCGATTTGCTTACGGCTCCAAGTCCTGCGAGATATGCTTTGCGTCCTGCAACGGTGGCAAACCGGAAAGCCTCAGCCATCTCAACAGGGTTATCCGCAATTGCGATAGCCGTATTAACCAATACGGCGTCGGCTCCCATTTCCATTGCTTGGGCTGCATGGCTTGGCGCTCCTAATCCTGCGTCCACTACAACCGGGAGATTGCTTTGTTCGATGATAATCTCAAGGAGATCTTTTGTCACGATTCCTTTATTAGTGGCGATAGGGGCGCCAAGAGGCATTACCGCAGCTGCACCGGCCTCTTCAAGAAGCTTGCAAAGCACAGGATCGGCCTGAATGTAGGGAAGCACTATAAATCCTTCGGCAGCAAGTTTCTCAGTTGCTTTCAGAGTCTCGATAGGATCAGGCATCAGGTATTTTGGATCCGGATGAATCTCCAGTTTGATAAAAGGAGTATTGAATATCTCTCTGCTCATCTGTGCAGCAAGCACAGCCTCCTTTGCATCGCGCACACCGGAAGTGTTGGGAAGCAACTGCACATTTTCGCGATTGATATGGGTAAGCATATCATCCGTGGCTTCATTAAGCATATTGACACGCTTCATAGCCACAGTTATCATCTCGGAGCCGGAAGCAATCACAGCTTTCTGCATGATTTCCGGAGAGGGGAACTTGCCTGTTCCTACAAATAGTCGAGAAGAAAATTCTCTATTGCCAATTTTAAGTAGATCGCTCATATAGTTAAAGTGATTGTTTAATTTCTAAATGCATCTAACGCTAACACAAAGCTTTTAGTAGTAGCAGTAATGTCGTCGGCAAATGCTATAGCTCCACTCACTGCAACCCCGTTTACTCCAGCCTCCATCAATGGCACTACATCTTCAAGCCTAATGCCACCTACGGCTACTGTTGGGATTGTTATTTCTGCTTCTCGCATAGCAGAAGTTATTTTTCTGATTCCCTCAATTCCGAGCACCGGAGCCAGATTTTTCTTGGTGTCAGTATATCCATAAGGACCAAGACCGATATAATCAATATCAAAGTATCTTACAGCCTCAACATCCTCAAAAGTATTGGCGGTGACTCCAATCACGGGGCCTCCTCCAAGTTCAATCCTTGCTTTTGAGGGTAGCATATCATTTTTGCCAAGATGCACTCCACTCACTTCCAATTCTTTGGCGATAGCTACCCGATCGTTAAGTACAAGAAAGGCATCATGCTCTTGACATAAAGGTTTTAATTTTTCGGCAGTGGATTTAAATTCTTCGTCATCAGCATCTTTCATTCGGAGTTGAATCCATTTACAACCACCGTCAAGTACTTTCCTCACCTGCTCGATAATGGATACAGGGGCGTTTGTATTTGTGATATATTGTAGCATGTTACTTATGCGTTTAATTCTTTAAGTCTTAATTTAATTTATTAATTCATTTAGCTTATATTCAATGATTTGGCCGTTTTGATCATATAAATAACCCAGTAATGCCGCACCTTGAAAACCCGCTTCTCTTAAAACTTCAAAATGATGTGGATTAATACCTCCAAGAGCAATCACGGGGGCGGAAGTATAAGAAAGTGTTTTGAGTTGTTCTTTCCATTCTCCAAGAGTGAAACGGCTGCTATACCCGGGTTTTGAAATGGATGGAAAAATGGGTGAAAGTGTAACATAAGAATATAATCCCGAAGGCAGAAATTGTATCTCTTCTATAGAATGGCATGAACGTGATATGTGTTCATTCCCTTGGTAAGCAGGGCATCTGTTATTGAGATGAACACCTCCAAGACCGTATTCTTTGGCCAAATTAAAATGGTCATGGATCACAATGCGACCTCTTTCTCTGGCTGGTATGGTGTCAAGAATCGCTTTCATCTGACTCATGGTAGCACTCGGTTTGCGTAAATGAAGATAGTCCACCTCTCTAATTTTCAATATGGTTTCTATGTTTTCCACATCGTAAACCGATATTTCCGGAGTGGTAAAAACTATCTTTTTAAACCGTATACCCATAGGTTAAATTTCGATTGAAAAATTTAACCTCCGTAAGCAGCTGTAATCACCATCACTCGGTCTCCATCTTTGAGTAAATGCGATCCTCGCTTGTCGCGGCCAATTATCATATCGTTCACAGCAATTGCTGTGCCTTGAGTTGGTATTGATCTGAACTCCATAAGTTTCTCAACACTTATGCTGTTCTCCAGTATTTCAACCGGCTCATTATTGATTATCAGTTTCATATGGGAGTATATTAAAGAAGTAATTTAATGGTCCGTTTTTTCTGCCGAATTTATAGTCCATGCCAAAGTATATCGCTTTTTGCACAAATTCTTCTGCAAATTTCAAGACGTCAATGCCGGTTTTGCCA
>CAYNNV010000250.1:0-2843 GCA_964398625.1 uncultured Sangeribacter sp.
TGACGGCGCGATAACCTTGAAAACTCTTCTTCAACTACTTGATGAACTGTAATAAGTAAAATTAGACAATGAAACTATATCATTATACTACAATTGATACGCTTGCTCATATAATGAACAATCGTTCCCTGAAGTTCAACAGACTCGATCAATTAGATGATGTTACCGAATCTGAACCGTTTGCAGATTATAACCCTCTGCAATACATTTTCTCTTGTAGTTTTACATTTGATCCGCTTGAGAGTATTCCATTATGGAAAATGTATGCTAATATGGATACAGGCATACGGCTTGAATTTGACTCGGACAGATTGTTCAAACCAGTTTTGACTGTTCTTAAAGCCCCAGCTCATTCATATGAGCAACATGAGTTTCCTCCTTTTTTATATACCGCTGTAAAATCTGAGGATATTCTTAATGATGATTATATGCTGATGTTTTGGAGTCTTCCAGAGGAAGATAGCCTTTGCGCGTGTATAAAATTAAAGAAGATTGAATATATCGATAACTTTAAAGAAAAATATAAGAGCCAACTTGAAATATCAGATGAAAAAAGAAACGATGGCTCTATCTGTAGAAACCTCACATATACTCCTACAAACTTTGGTTTTTATAAGAGTCGTTATTGGGAGTTTCAAAAAGAAATAAGAGGCTTGATTTATGCAGCGCCTTTTCCTAAGAATCAAGAGGAAATGTCAAAGATCGCAAGTGGGAAACGAGAGCTAAGAACTAAATATATTTTGGTTCCAATTTCTAAGTTTTCTCTTGATAATTTACATATTACACTGGCACCAAAGGCAACTGAATCTTCTCGATTAATCGTAGAATCTTTAACTAAAGAATTACAAAATGTGTGCATACAGGATAGCATCCTGAAAGGGAAAATACGATAGTTATACTTATGAAGACAATAAATTTAAAGGTTATAGATATCTATAAATCTATCCCATCTGGGTTCACATGGAATAATATTCCTCCCTTTTCCATTATCACTGGCGTTAATGGGGCGGGTAAGACCCAGTTATTAGAAATACTTAAGGGGACTGACAATAATGGAATGCCTCTGAACATTTCGACAGAGATTACCGACGAGGAATCTATATTTACAACTCTTGTATTGCCTTCCCCTCAAACAAGAACCAATAACATTGCAGGGCTACTGTCATATTTTCAAAACACTGCGAATCGACTTGGTAATCTTGCTCAGTGGAAAAATACTATAAAAAGCTGGGAAAACCGTATTTCAACATGGATTGAACCTAGATTGAAACAAGACATACCAACTGAAGAAAAATATCAATTAACAAGTGAAAGGACAGGACTGCTTGAAAATATTAGATCCTACAAGCAGATGATCCGGGATAATACTGTTTTCGCTTATGAAGAAGAATTAGATGCCATAAGTAAGAAACTATCTGTTCCCGTTGAAAATCTTACCGAGACCGATATTAGGCGTCATGCTAATCCGTATTTTAATGATTTCTCGGATATTGAAGATCTTGAAAGGTACATAAAACAAGAACATGAGGAGTTCAAAGAAAACCTTGCTATAGCTGTAGGGAAAAACGACTTTGAAAAGGTTCAAGTTTTAGCGGCACAAGAAAAACCATATCAAAGTATCAATAGATTGTTTAAAAAATACGGTTTTAACTATTTTGAGATGTTAGATCCATTTCCAGAACTAAAAGAAAGAAATGGGGAAATTAGATTTAAAGGGAAACATGGAGAAATAATCGACTATAATGCGTTATCTTCTGGAGAGCAGATGATAGTCAAGTTTATTGCTTTATCACTGGGCAGAGACATCTCAGGACATAGAATAAATACTTTAATATTAGATGAACCGGATGCACATCTCCATCCAACTATGAGCAAAATGATGGTGGAGATTCTTCATGAGCTATCTCAGCCAAAAGAGTTAGGAGGAGGAGATATTCGTGTAATTATTACGACTCATTCCCCATCCACAGTTGCATTTGCACCAGAAGGCTCGTTGTTCGTTATTGAAAAAGACAACGAACACAAGAATATTAGAGAGACCTCTGCACCTGAAGCTGTAAATATACTCAGTGATGGAATTCTTACTTATGATAAAGCAGTTAAACAATTTTCATTAGCACTGAATTCAGATAAAGATGTTATAGTCTTTGTAGAAGGAAAAACAGATATACCTCATTTGAATCGTGCTAACGAGTTGCTTGGCTATAATCTTCAATTTGACGTTATCGACATGCATGATGCTGGAGCACTAGCAAACTTCATTAAATCAACGCCATCAAAAATATTTCCTGGAAAGAAATTGATTGCACTTTTTGACGCGGATACAGAAGGATTTAAATCATATGGGAATATAACTGGAGATAGTCGGACAATTCATCAGGCTAAAATTATTACAGCTGTTCAATGTGAAAACAACTCATTTGCTATGACCCTAGTAGCTCCTAATCACCTGAATAAGTACTGCCCCATAGAATTTCTATATCCATTGGAGTATCTAAGCAAGCATAATATGTTAGAGAAACGAAATTTTCTGGAGTATCAAAATTTATATAAAGCATCTAGTCTTGAAGAAGCAAACAATTTAAATGCCGAATATGATAGAGAAACTGGATTGAGACCATTTAGGGTAAACGATTCAAATAAGGATGCATTTTCTCAAATATGCGCATTAGAGTCTGAATCTCAAATATTTGAAGATTTTAGACCTACTTTAGATGTAATAAAACAAATAATTGAGTATAAAAAGAACTGATAGCTAAACAAATAAGTGGAGAACGGGCAGATTATTCTTTTTCAGACGCAGGGAGGTGAGACGAAGATTGAGGTTCGGCTTGCCAATGAAT
>CAYNNV010000251.1:0-2793 GCA_964398625.1 uncultured Sangeribacter sp.
TACTGCAACTGCCATTGAGGTTAAAAACAGTTTTCTCATGCTTAATTGATTTAGTTTAATATATTAGTTATTTTAATTCATTGTCCGAATCTCAAGGTCTTGCTCAAATCTATATAGCAGATATAACCGGCTGACAATGAGACAGTCGGGAAATACCTCGATATATTCGCGCAAGCTTCAACGCGGTGTGTGTCAATGGTTTAGACTTTATGGTTAAGATTCTTAATTGAGTCTTAAATTTATGCAAAATTAACATAATATTTTTACCATGCAAGAAAAAAAATATTGTTTAACATTTATTTTTCTGAGGCCGGAGAATCCGAGAGGATAATAGGATGGCGAAGTCGTTAAACCAAATGCGTCTTAGAGTGTCTTAATTTTAGTAACCGACCTTCTTGAAGCGGCTACATAAGTCGCACTGATGAAGGACCATAAAAGAATAGATTTATGAGACGACTTCGTAACATGGCGCTACTTATCGCAGGCGCACTAATAAGTTGGACTCCAACGGCTTATTCTCAGAGCTATGGACATCCGGGCAGCAACAACCATCGTGGATCATCGGGCAACCAAACTGTCAACCGACCTGCGGGAGGCAACAATAATCGCCCCACTACTACGATACGCCCTTCAAATCCGGGCAATAACAACAACTTCCGGCCCGGAAACAACGGTAACCACGGAGGGAATAACACCAACTTCCGACCGGGCAACAACGGCAACCATGGAGGTAACAACAACAACTTCCGTCCCGGCAATAACGGTAACCACGGAGGGAACGGTATAATCAATAATCGACCGAATCATTTTGGTGGAAATAGCGTGCCGGCTCCGGGACGTCCCGCTTACGGCAGCAACTATCGACCCATGCGTCCTAACGGAGGCTACTGGGGAGCACCACCTGTGAATGTGTATAGACCTGTGTTTGCATTGCCACCCGTGCCGCGCCGATACACCACTGTGAGGGTTGGCATACCGACCATCGGCAGCATCTTAGGGCTGACATTCGGTTCGCTGATCGATGCCGGAATCAACAGTCTTATAAATGGAGGTTACAATGTGATCGGCTATGCTAATAATGCTGTCTACCTTAGTCAAGTGACTCAATTGGGATTTTTGTGGCCCGAAGCAACAGTGTTTTATAACAACGGATTGATGGCTAACACTCAATTTCAATATTGGACCCCAACAGCAAGTATGGCACGTTTCAATTCAATATACAATCAGTTGAGCGGAATGTATGGTATGCCTGTGGAAGATTCCTATATCAACGGAATGCGCACCGTGTCGTGGTGGGGAGGCGGCAATACGGGTTACGTCACTCTGCAATATGGCTACGGCAATTCAGCCGCCGGCTACGGTAATTACTACACCACTCTGACCTACGGCATGTAGCGACACGTCTGATTCACACACAGTCGCCTCACAACAGTTACATAACATATAGTATGAGGCGCCCCCTCCGAGGGGCTATGGATAGATGATAACATACCAAAACCTCGCGCTTGAGCGCGAGGTTAACAATAAGACGTGCTTCGCACTCGTGATTAAGGCCGTGCAGACCGGTCTTAATCGTTAACGCAAACGATTGATAACAAATGGCTCAGGCAACCCTATAGCTTTCATCCCGCTTTCAAGATATTGACGGGCGAGACGGGCGGCGTCGGCAAGAGAGTCTGAGGGCGCAAGCACCACATAATATTCCGGCACTCCCGAGCGCAGAACATGAGCAGCCGGAAACAGACCGGATGCCACAAGTCGGTCGGCATGTCCGCGGGCATTAGCTATCATCTTATATTTTCCCACGGCCACACTGTAGGGCGCAGGCACTCGCATGCGCAAAAGAGTGTCGGGCGAATACTGATAGACTGTGGACACCCCTATCATACGCACACTGTCTCCTCCGGCATAATAAAGGGGCGGGAGAGACTCTTTTTGCATCATGGCGAAAATTTCATCGGAAAGACCCTCTTTCTGTCGTTGTATAGCGATGTCGTAGGCGGCCTGAAAATTCTTCTCTGAAGGTTTACATCCCACCAACCCGCATATCATAATAAGAACAATTGATATGGCTGCTGAAGTCTTTTTCATATATTTATTTATTGTCGATGCGTTGAAGAATCAGAGTCTCGCGCGGAGAAAATGTGTGCTCCACACCTTCGGGGAATGAATATTGCTCACCTGAGAGAATATCACGATACACGGCATCGGGAGGCAGCACTTCTGCATAGCGCGACATATCGATGTCGAGATCCATATCACGACCATTGAGTATCACTACCACCTCATCGTCGGCAGCTTTACGGCGATAAAGATATATGCCGTTGACAGGCATAAAATGCTTCATGTCGCCATTAGCTACAGCTTCTGACGTCTTGCGCCACTTCATCACCTTAGAGAGAAAATCAAAAGCTTCGTTCTGCAACGGTGTCCTACCTTCGCGCGTAAAGGCATTTACCGTATCTCCGGGAAATCCTCCGGGCATATCGCGGCGTATGTTGCCGTCACCAGGGCGGCGATCACCGGCCATAAGGAGTTCCGAACCATAATAGATTTGCGGGATGCCAGGCATCGTGAGCAGGATAGCATAAGCCTGCTTCCACGAATCGAGCGAATCAGGCACCTCAAGTATCACTCTCTCGGCGTCATGATTATCAAGGAAGCGGAGCACTTTCATCGGGTCGGGATAGATATAGTCAAGAGCCAGATGATCGTAGATCACGTTGAGGCCATTCCACGGATCTGTATCCGCAACGTATGGAGCAAGATTGCGACTCTTTATCATAAACGGGA
>CAYNNV010000252.1:0-2774 GCA_964398625.1 uncultured Sangeribacter sp.
TTTGATTCAGGAAGCATACGACTATGCTAAAGACAAATACCGGAAACGGCGGCAACTCCATTGATAAGATAAAACGAAATTACAAGCGATGAGCCTACTGCTGCGCCACTATATAACATCAGACACTTCTATATTTACGTGTTAATCTAAGTCATTTAGTATAAATCTATTACCTCCATTATCGGTATTTGAATTGAATAATTAAAAGCAGAAAGTTTGTTTGACCGGTTAATATTCAGTACTTTTGTTATATCTAAAAAACTGAGTATCGTGTTATTTGCTATTCCTCATATTATTCCTAAGAGCGGTTTCTCCCGAATTCGCACTGCCAGTGTGGTGTTCTTTGTTGCGTTAATTCTCTCTTCATGTGCGGCTGATGAGCCTCAGCCAATGAACTCCTCCGGGCAGGTGGTATTTAGTATATCGCTGCCGGCGAAGATAGTTACCCGCTTCAGCGATGCAAAAGGGGTGACCAATCTGGCATATTCCGTGTTTTATGCATCTGACGCAAAGAATGATGGGCCAGCATCCGCGATTGAGTTTGGCTCGCTTTCTTGGGATGGACTATCTGATGCGGTGGTTAGTCTGGATGTATTGCCGAATCAAGAGTATGCAATCGTTTTCTTTGCATACAATGAAGAGGCCATGGGTGATAGTAAGGCTTATTGTTATGATGCTTCTTCGGCAATACTTTCGATAGACTATGATCTTGTAGTCCCTAATAATGACGCCTATGATGCTTTTTTTGGTGTATCGATTTTTGACAGCAACGGCGGCGGGAAAGTGGAGCTTTCGCGTCCCTTCGCACAGTTGAATGTGGGCACAGATGACATGGCATGGCCGATAGTCTCCTCATATCTGGGGCTAAATCCGGAGAATGATTTTACCGGGAGGCTGACAGTGGAGGGAGAAAGCGGTCTGGCAAGGAGCGTTGATTTTCTGCGCAATGTTTATGAGGAGCAACAGCAGTCAGTCACTTTCACTACTCGGAATCTGTGCAAAGCACCTGTAGAGGGTGAATTTCCCGTAAAGGGTTATGGATATCTGAATATGAACTATCTCCTTATGATGCCTGAAAGTAACGGCGGTCCGGGAAGTACACTTGTAAATGCCTCATACACTACCTCCCTAAGCAGCGGAGCAATTGTTAATGATATATCGCTGGCAGCACTACCGCTACGAAAGAATTACAGTACTAACGTTTACGGATCCTTGCTCACTGCTCGGCAAGAAGTAGAGGTGAGCATGGAATCTTCATTTGGTGGAGAAGTTTCGCTGACTTCTCAGAAAGTCAAGGAAATTGAGATGACAGCAGCTGACTTCAGGGATGCCTTACAGAGGGGACTATTCACGGTACCGTCCGGGACGATGGTGACAGTACCGATGAATGACAGTGATTTCAGCATGATTGGCTCCATGGGTCAGAATCCGGAGATGAAGATTGATGGCATCTTGCGGCTTGTGGCGGAAACCGATGCATCGGGAAGCTATAATTACTTTTTCAACGTGGGGAAGCCCATGACCATCACCGGAAGCGGTAAGATTGTGGCCGAGGGTTATCACTCCATATTTTCCGTAAACGGAACGACCCTGACAATAAAGGGAGTCACGATAGAATATGATCCGTACGTCAATCACACCGGCACAAGCAAAGGAGACAGATTTGGCTCAGCTATCTGTCTTGGCAATTTAGGTAAAGTAAATCTTGAGGCGGTGACTATCAAGTCACCATATTGTGGAGTTAGTGTTGAAGGACTTGGTGCTTCATCGCTGACAATGAAGGATGTAAATATTATCCAGACCGACTTCGGAGATAACCTTGCGTTTCCTGCGATAAATATTGATTACAGCTTGGCAAGCACTCCAAAATCAGCATTTCAGACTATAATGGAGAATGTGTGCGTAGATACCGGAGGCACTTGTCTGTATCTTAAAGGAGACGTTTCTGCATCACTCTCCGATTGCTCATTCTCCACAACAGCTTCAGTTACAACATCCGGCATCATTTTATCTGAAACCGGCAACAGCAAGACACCGATGATCACTATCAACAGTGGCTCGTACGCTAAATCAGGCAGCGGTGGCATCATCGTACCTGTGGCTCAAGGACTAACACTCAAAGGTGGACGATATAGTTCTCAACCGACAACTGTCACAGGTGCCACGATATACCCGGCCCCCGGCTACAAATGGCAGGAACTGACAGGAGCCTTACCCTATCGTTGGGAAGTAATATCTGATTAATCCCCGTCACCACTCGCTACCGCAAATTCTGCTATTTAGCGTTTTTACAATACATGCGTTGAGTAAACGGTGTCAACTCTTCCGGATTAACTGCCATATAACCTCTTTGCACTCTTAGGTTAATGGAATCCAATTTGATTGAGAATTTCAATATTTATTTTCAACAAAATATCGTGTCATAAGAAGACCCCTAAAAGTTAGATATCTAACTTTTAGGGGTCAGTTCAAAATAGGCACAGCCCCATGATAAAGTGTCAGCGTTTCGTGCAGCGGATCGGCAGGGCGTCAACCATACTTTTTGTGCCTTCATAGTAATAAGGCGCTGTAGTAGTGCTGGTATTTGAAGGCGGATTAGCAGTCAATGTACCGGGGCCTAATACCCAAAGGAAGGGCTTTTTATCACGATACAAGAGCTCAATTCCAGACCATTTGTATGGGTCTGCCCGTAATCCTCCGGCAGGTATATCCAAGCCGGCCCAGGAGGAAATCATTGTCCATGTTCCCGGAGGGGTCTCGGGCTGCTTTTCATC
>CAYNNV010000253.1:0-2764 GCA_964398625.1 uncultured Sangeribacter sp.
GCACTGATGCTGATTTCAATGAGCATATCGATGATTTCTCGATAGCTGTGATTGCTCTTTCTCTTAAGGCTATTGCGCTTAATCCGCAATTGAAATCTCTTACATCTGCCTCTGATACATTACTATTCAAAGAGTCAGATTTCTTAGCTCCTGCTAAATCTATAGTATTTCAGCAACTACTTACATTAGTGGAAGATTCAGCTTTAATGACACTATATGGTGTTTTTATGATAGCACATTCCAAAAAGCATCTTGACCCTCTTGCTTTCCGTCTTTTCTCCACAGAAAAGCCAAAAGTAAATAAAGCCTACTATTTGAATTATATTAAACAGCAGTTTCAAAGAGTTGTAAAATTAGATAAATTTAGTTTTTTTGCAATAGTAAATGTTCTCATCAGCAGTCAAAATAAGGTAATTGGAAGTGGTAAAGTAAGACGGGTATGGCTTACCTATCCTGATGAGTCGGAAGTGAGATGTGATGTAAAAAGGAACCAACTTGTTGGGGGTTATTGCATTGATAAGAGTGGTATTTGGGAGTCAATATCCAGTCAAGGTAGTAGTAATGACCTTGATGACGTTGTATTATTTGCGTATCGACTATTTATGCAGTTAAACGTATTGGAGGATTTTATGAGGAAAGGAGAGGAGGCAATCAATCATATGAATAGAATGAGATTGTTATCAGAAGGCTAAGATGGCAGCATAAGGATAATTTCGTAGAAAAATAAGGTGAGTTGAAGAAGTGAGATGTGATAATAGGCATTCGATCTAAGCAAGTTAAAATTATGGACTATCCATTGATATCGGAATATAGGGAAGCAATACTGTCGGCTGAGGACAATTTTAAAGAGTTGGCTTCGCTGAGACCTGTGCTTGACTGTCACGGTGACCCGGTGATGTCGAGCGGGAACTTTGCAGTTGTTTTCAAGATGAGGGATGAGAGCGACGGCAAGTTATATGCAGTTAAGTGCTTCATCAAAGATCAGGAGGGACGTGATGAGAGTTACCGTAAGATTGCCGATGAGTTGGAGGTCGTTTCCTCTTCCTATGTATTGCCGTTGCGTTATTTGGAGAATGAGCTTTTTGTTGATTCGCCACAGTGTGACAGGGAGGAGTTTCCGGTTGTGGTGATGGAATGGGTTGAGGGGGAGACATTGGATGCGTATCTGAAGCGACACCTGAATGACAAGTACGAGTTGGAGATGCTTAGTTACCGCTTCAATCGGATGTCGGCGTGGCTGCTTGCTCAGCCGTTTGCACATGGCGACCTCAAGCCTGACAACATCCTTGTGCGTAGGGATGGTTCCTTAGTGTTGGTGGACTATGACGGGATGTTTGTGCCTTCGATGAAAGGGGAGAAGGCACGAGAGTTGGGTAGTCCTGATTATCGTCATCCTTTGCGCACTGATGCAGATTTCAATGAGCATATCGATGATTTCTCAATAGCCGTCATCGCACTTTCGCTGAAGGCTATTGCTCTTAATCCGCAATTGAAAACCACTCCTGCATCAGGTGATAGTCTCCTTTTGTGCGAGAAGGATTTTCAATCACCTGCCGAATCTGTCTTGCTAAAAGAAATTCAGAATCTGACGTATGATGCTGAATTGTCGATTCTTTGGGGCATCTTCTATGTGGCGTTGGCAAAGAATAGTCTTGAGATGCTCTCGTTTAGGCTCTTTATGACTGACAAACCAAAGCAATCGGAGAAATACAAAATAAATATTCCTGAACCCGTAGTAATAGATACTTCTTGTTCTGACGAGGATCTTGCAGCAGGAGTCCCTGATAAGTTTGGAGTACTTTATAGTCCAGACGGTAAACGACTCCTTAAATGTAAATCTAATCTTGGATTAAGAGAATATGCTGTTAAATTAGGTACACAAGTTGTTTGTAACAAAGCTTTCTTTAGTTGTGGGTCGCTGCAGAGCGTCATCCTCCCCGACACAGTGACGGCCATAGGCGACAGGGTTTTCACTTGGTGCAAGACGTTGCAGAGTGTGAATCTACCCTCCTCGGTGACGGCCATAGGCGACAGGGTTTTCTCTCGTTGCAAGTCTTTGCAGAGTGTCAGCATCCCCGCCTCGGTGACGGCCATAGGCGCAGACGCTTTCTCTGGATGTGAGTCTTTGCAGAGTGTCAGCATCCCCGACTCGGTGACGACCATAGGCGACGGTGCTTTCTCTGGATGTGAGTCTTTGCAGAGTGTCAGCATCCCCTCCTCGGTGACGGCCATAGGCGATGGTGCTTTCTCTGGATGTGAGTCGTTGCAGAGTGTCAGCATCCCCTCCTCGGTGACGGCCATAGGCGATGGTGCTTTCTCTCATTGCAAGTCTTTACAGGACATCAGTCTCCGATGTTCAATCTATGAACTTAATAATGACATATTTAAGGGTTGTGAATCTCTAAAAAGAATACAACTTCCAAGTTCACTCAAAAAAATAGGAGATCGAGTCTTTACAAGATGTTATAACTTAGAGGAACTTCAATTACCAACTCATGTTCAATATATAGGTAAATGTGCTTTTTGTAATTGTAATTCCTTAACTAAAATTAATATTCCTATAGAGATTAAATTTTTAGGAGAGGGATGTTTATATGAATGCAACTTGATAAAAGATAGTTCAAATAAAAATCTAAATTTCTTAAATAAATTGTCGTATGTTAAAAAGTGTCCTTTAACTACCAAATAAATTAATATAGTTAGTAATATTATATTAATTGTTACATAGTTTGAAATATTATCTTAAGTCTTTTATAGTTATGAT
>CAYNNV010000254.1:0-2758 GCA_964398625.1 uncultured Sangeribacter sp.
CGAGATTATCCCCAAAATCACCGGTGTAGATGTAGAACGTCGTGAGAAAGATGCGCTCCCTATAGAATTCGTTGATCGCTGTCCCGAGTGTGGTACTCCATTGGTGAGAATAGAGGGCGAGGCAGCTTACCGTTGCCCAAACAAGTTCGGGTGTCGACCTCAGATTACCGGGCGACTTGAACACTTTGCTGCGCGGAGGATGATGAATATTGACGGCATCGGTGAGGAGACAGCATGCCTTCTCTTTGATTGTGGCCTTGTGAAGTCACCCGCTGACCTCTATGACCTTACCATAGATAAACTAAATGGTCTCGAAGGTATTGGCGAGAAGACGGCTCAAAGAATCGTTGATGGCATTGAGGCATCTAAATCCGTACCATTTACACGCGTTGTTTACTCTCTCTCCATTCCTAACGTGGGGGAAACTACAGCTCGACGTCTCGCCATATCCGTTGGTGATATAGAGAGACTGAAGACCATCTCTGAAGAAGAACTGACAGCGATACCTGATGTTGGCCCTGTAATAGCTGCAGGAATTGTAGAATGGCGTGAAACTCCGGAATTTGCTGCTGACCTTGAGCGACTGATAACTGCCGGACTTACAATGTCAATTCCGAAGAGTGAGAATGATGACACAACTAAACCTCTTGAGGGGAAGACAATAGTAATATCCGGTACCTTCGAGCATCACAGCCGCGATGAATACAAAGAGATGATAGAGCGTCTGGGCGGAAAAAATGCCGGTAGCATATCGAAAAAGACCTCGTTTGTACTTGCCGGAGAAAATATGGGTCCGGCTAAGAGGGTGAAATGTGAAGAACTTGGAATCCCGATGATTTCGGAAGAAGAGTTTCTCAAGATGATTTCAGCTGATTGAGTCTATCAGGTTGCACAATTTTCAGTAGCCAAAGAGCGGATGTCGGCGGCTCCCGGGGCTGAGAAGAGTCGGAGTTGGAAATGACGAACCGAGGCGTAGATTCCGTCCATTACGTCAGATTGTACAGCCTCAAAGCGATCCCAGCGCGTCTCAGTGGTGAAGAGATAAATCTCTAACGGTATTCCTTGAGGCGTGGAGTCAAGCTCGCGCACCATTGTAAACATATTGTCCTTCTCTATAGCGGTGGGGAAGGAGCGCAGATAGTGCATCAGCCATCGGCGCAACAGGGTGAGATTCACAGTCGGTTGCGTAAGGTCAATTCCGTTTGTCCACTCTTCCGAAGCGTAGAGCTTCAGTTCGAGAGGCTGAAGAAGACGAATACTTTCCGTATCAATGAGTATAGTCTTTGTGATTCTTCGGCCACCTGTCATCTTCATCGCTTCCATATTGGTGAAGCCTTCGCTCAGAAGTGCATAAGGGGGTATGGTAGATATGCTCATGTCCCAGTTTTTTACCTTAACTGCAGAGATCGTGACATCAACTACTATGCCATTGGCATTGTATTTCTCCATCTTAATCCAGTCGCCGGGTTTTAGCATCTTATTGAATGACAATTTTATACCCGCTACCATACCGAGTATAGAATCTTTGAATATCAGCATACTTACAGCGGCCATAGCTCCAAGACCTGAAAGGATAATAGTGATATTTTTCTGAGTAATTATGCTGATAATCAACAGTCCTGCAATTGCCCATATTATTGTGGAGAGAAGATTGCGCACTGCTGCTAAGCCGTGCATTCCCGGATTCTCCTTGTGCAGGAGACGATAAAGGGTTATAATGAATTTATTGAGCGTGTAGGCCACTAATGTGGTGAGTGAAATATCAAGGATAATCTTCATCGCCTTTTTCAGAGCGGGGAAAAGATTGCAGAAGTGAGGCACGAAGATAGCCATCAGCGAGACAACCACAATGAGCGAGAATCCTCTTAGCATTTTTGGAGAAAGCAGTGAATCATCCCAGACGTTAGATGTGGCATTGGTGATACGGGTAATAAGCTTGCTTACGGGTCTTGACAGAATCCAGTAAATCAATGCCGCTATCAGGAATACGGCGAGAAGAAGTATCACAGTGGTCCAAAGATATATATTATCAGCATTTGCCCCGGCTTTTACAGCAAGCCGAGCAGCTAAACGAAAGTAGATTAACTGGTCCATAAGCTATATTAATTCATTGTAACGATTGCGTTGATGAGTGGAAGTCAGCGCTGACGATTCAAGAATTGCAATTTGAAATGAAAAGAGAATTTTTATAAACCATAGAGACTGTGCCAAAATAATTATCATTTTTGACACAGTCTCTAATAGTAATTATGGTGTGGAATAAATTATTCCTTCACTTCTTCCTTAGCCTCGTCAGTGTAAGTGTAAAGTGCAATTTGCTCCGGGCGGAAGTTGGCGATAAAGTCAGCATGACGAGCTACTTCAGCTTGCCCGAATTTCAAATAAACTCTGAGAGAGCGTTGGAAGTCATCGTTGACGTTAGCATCTTCAAGAAGAAGAGTGCTCATTACGATATGTCCTGCCATTTCTACAAGACGACGTGCCATGAAATCAACGAATCCCGGTTCCTTAACACCGTTTACAGCCTCTACGGCAGCGGCATACTTTTCAGCCATATCGTTGAGAATGGTCTTAACATCTTCGAGTTCCGGCTTCACTTCCATGCCGAGATGCTCGTGAATCCAGTTGAGATACGTGCCGGTGGTGACGTGACGGATTGCAGCAATCACCTGAAGCTGTGTGGTGCCCTCGTAGATTGAGGTGATGCGGGCATCGCGGTAGATGCGCTCGCATGCATAGTCCTTCATAAAGCCGGAGC
>CAYNNV010000255.1:0-2732 GCA_964398625.1 uncultured Sangeribacter sp.
TCTTCATGTTAGTGAGTATTTGTTTAACAAAATAATTTACAAAAGTACAAAAAAAACAAATACCCCCCCCCATTAAATTAACACATATTAAAATTATTTAACCTTAACCAACGAGGGCTTTGATTCACGATTCAAGCGGTCAAGTGAAGTAACCGCAAGTACCGAACCTTTTTCAAGATCTTCGCCCGAGATTTTAACTCGCGAAGTCGGCGTAATCATTATGATGGTGGAAGAATCTTCAATATCAACCATTTCATCGGGGTAATACTGATAGACTACATATTTAATTATATCAGTTTCTTCTTCAACATTTTCATTTCGCGGTTCTTTCCAAGAAAGAATAAAGTCTTTACCATCAGCGGTAAGTTTAAGACCTTCCGGCGACGTTGGAATATATGAAGTATCACCGTAAGCCGGGGGCAGAGCAAGTGTTGATTGGTATTTATCTTTTAACTTGGTTGAAGCCCCTTTATAGTTATCAGCCACCCAATATCCGGTCCACCATATATGCCCTCCTACGTTGTCCAGATTTCGCTCTATCTCCATTTTTTTATCAAGCTCTGCAGCATCCATTGAGCGCTGTACGTCTTGTCCGAAATATAAGTGTGCGCCTTTCACATTTTCATTCCACCAGGGAGCCAGTACTCTCGTAGAAGCGGCTTTATGATCGAGATTCCAATATAGCTGCGGAGCCACATAATCAATCCAGCCGTTCTTAGCCCAAAGCAAGACGTCGGAATAAAGATCGTCATAGTTCTGTAATCCTGAAGTAGCAGATCCGGAGGGATCAGTCTTCTTGTTACGATGAATACCGAAAGGAGAGATTCCGAAACGTACCCAAGGCTTGATGTCTTGGATCGTTTCATGTACCTCTTCAATCAGACGGTCCACATTCTTACGACGCCAGTCAGCTTTATTCATACCCTTACCGAATTTTGCGTAAGAGGCACCGTCGCCGTCAAATTTTCTTCCTTGTGAATCAGGATAAGGATAGAAATAATCATCGAAATGGATACCGTCAACATCGTAATTTTCAAGTATATCGGCTATCACATCGCAGATGAAGTCAATGTTTTCCTGATAAGCGGGATCAAACAGCACCTGACCGTTATGACGTAAAAATCGCTCCGGATATTTCTTTGAGAGATGATCAGCAGGGAGCACTTCTTTAGAAGATATAGTCACCCGATAGGGATTAAGCCACGCATGAAATTCCATGCCTCGCTTGTGAGCTTCTTCTATCACAAACTGCATCGGATCCCAATAAGGCTGCGGCGCACGGCCTCGCTTTCCGGTGAGCCACTCGCTCCAGGGCTCCAGGTCTGATTCATACAAGGCATCGGCCGAAGGACGAACCTGAAAAAGTACAGCATTGCATCCGGCGTTCTGAAGATTATCAAGCACAGTGGTCAGACGCTTCTTCAGCTGATCAGTGCTCATCTTGTTAAAGTTCTGATATATAGAAGATAGCCAAGCTCCTCGGAACTCTCGTTTAGGATTTTCAGAGTGTGCAACGGAGGGGGTTATAATTGAGCAAAGTAATATTAACGAAAGAAATAGATGCTTTAACATTGTGATATATCAAATTTCGGAACAGCACAAAGATAAGCAAAAAAAGAATAAGTCAAACAGCAATTACCAAAAATTAACACAAAGTCGTCCTCAAAGTTACTCGGCATCTGCACTTCTATAAAAAAGCCTTGCACGCGTATTATATACGTATTATTTACGCAGATTTAACACAATATTTTGGGATTTAATTTTGTAATCACGGGCATATTTTCTAACTTTGCCGCATAATTTTCAACCTTAAACCTATTACTGAAATGACTTGCAATTGTAAGGACGGATACCGCGTAGAAAGCGACCTTCTCGGCTCACGCGAAATTCCCGAATGTGCTCTTTATGGTGTTCAGACACTCCGTGGTGTGGAAAATTTCCCCATCAGCCACTTCCACCTCAATGAATATCCCCTCTTCATCAAAGGCCTCGCCATTACCAAGCAGGCTGCCGCTATAGCAAACTATGAACTCGGTCTTCTCACCGAAGCTCAGAAAGACGGTATTGTTAAGGCTTGTGAAGAGATTCGTGAAGGAAAGCATCACGATATGTTCCCCATTGACATGATTCAGGGCGGTGCCGGCACTACTACCAATATGAATGCTAACGAGGTTATCGCCAACCGCGCTCTTGAAATCATGGGGCACAAACGCGGCGAATACCAGTATTGCTCACCCAATGACCATGTGAATTGCGCTCAGAGCACCAATGATGCTTATCCCACCGCTATCCACATCGGCATGTACTATAGCAACCTTGAGCTCCTGAAGCATTACGAAGAACTGATTCTTGCTTTTGAGGCAAAGGCAAAGGAATTTGAAAACGTAATCAAGATGGGTCGTACTCAGCTCGAAGATGCTGTGCCTATGACTCTCGGACAGACTTTCAGCGGTTTCGCCGCTATCCTCCGCGACGAAATCAAGCACCTCATTGAAGCCGCCAATGACTTCCTTACAGTAAATATGGGTGCTACCGCTATCGGTACAGGCATTTGCGCTGAACCCGGCTACGCCGAGAAGTGTGTAAAGGCTCTCTGCGACATCACCGGTCTCCCCTTCGTACTCAGCGAAAACCTTGTAGGTGCTACTTCAGACACATCTTGCCTCGTAGGCTACGCTTCCGCCCTCAAGCGCGTATGCGTCAAGATGAATAAGATATGCAACGACCTCCGT
>CAYNNV010000256.1:0-2705 GCA_964398625.1 uncultured Sangeribacter sp.
TGCAGGGAAGGGCGTATGCAATAATTCGATTTCATTTTATATGAGGGCGTTAAGGGCTACGTATATGAGAATTGTAAAAGAAGGGCTAACTGTCGACCGTCATCCTTTCGTAAATGTGTATACCGGCGTAGACAAGACCAGAAAAAGGGCGATTACCGAATCGGACATTGTGCGGATCAAGCACTTGAGACTTGATGGGGAAAAGACAATATGTTTCGTTAGAGATATGTTTCTTTTGAGCTTTTATATGATGGGGATTTCATTTGTGGATTTAGCCTTTTTGAAGAAAACGGATATTATCGGAGACTATATCACATACAACCGATGCAAAACCGGACAGCGTATTAATATCGGTATAGTTGATAAAATCAAGACAATTATTGACAAACATCCCGCTCCCGAAAATTCACCATACTTATTACCAATCATAACCAACCCGAATAAGAACACAAGAAGGCAATACCAAAACAAGCTACAACAGGCCAACAAATACCTGAAGATTATTGCAAAAGAAGCCGGAGTATCCGCCAATCTATCCACTTATACCAGCCGCCACAGCTGGGCCTCAATCGCTAAAGCCAAAAACATAGATATTAGCACAATCAGCGATGCGCTCGGACATCAAAACGAGTCCACAACAAGAATCTACCTCTCAACTCTTGACAACGGACACATTGACAGAGCCAATGAGATAATAATTAAAAATATTTAAACCAATCAATAACGCCTCTGAATACCTTCTCAATCATCATAGGATATGTTTCTTACATAGAGGTATTCCAAAGGTCGTAAAAGATTGATATAGTGTTTGTTTTAGCATGGCTGTAATAAATATGGCAAAAGATGCCAAACATAATAGCCGAAGTTCCATGATTGGCGCTTATGATATCTTATTAAAGCACAGTAGCGACATATCGTTAAATATCAATCTCTTACCGATTGAATAACCAAATGTAATTGAGTTGTAATTTTGCGATTACAACAATAATAGCTATTTTTGCAAGGTGGAATACCTCTATGTAAGAGGCATATCACCTGACAGATGAGTGATTCCATAAGAAGCACGGGCCTAAGCATTTGCTTTAGACGTGTTAAAATGAACGCGAGGATGGCAGGTATTCGCCCATACACTTATACCCTCCTGATAGACGCCGTCGGAAAGTAACAGCTATCCGAGGGGAGGTTAAGAATTGCATAGCCATAAGTGAAAAAATTACGAAAAAATGGATATGCGGAAATTCATCCAAAGAGATATAGCTAATTCAAAAGGGCGAAGCACTACATCCCTGCAAAAGAAGCAGGAGTGCCTGAATGCTCTTGACGCATATGTAGGCAAGGACACTCCCATTGAGTGTCTCCGCATCATCTCTTCGGATTGGCTGGATGGGTTTGAGAGATTCATGTACTCAACCCCGATAAGTAAGAAAGGCACGAAAACACTATCGCCCTCAACAGCAGCCTTCAGGAAAAAGACCCTCGTATCTTATTGCAGGGAAGCCATAAAGCAGAGCCTTTGCCCGAATATAAAGATTCTTCCCGAGGATGGGACGGAATATGGAAAGGAAATTGAGTCATTGCCCGTACCCGACAGGAGGAAAGACATGGAGCGACTACTCTCAATGTTCTACCTCAAAATGGAGAGGAGCAACGCTGATGACATCCCGGAGGAGGCCCTGACAAGCTTGAAAATACAGATTCGGGGACTTGACTATGCCATACTCAGCATACTGCTCTGCGGTATCGGTTACAACGGACTCACCGATGTAAGCAAAGTTGAACAGACCGACAATGTCGTTCATCTGCCCCATCTTGACGTGGATATCGCGCTGCCCGACCACATTCTTGCGCTATTTGACTGGCTGTGCCTTAACGGCTCACGAAAGGATGCGACAGTCATGGAACATGAAGCCTTGACAGCAATGGACTCCACCACGTTATCATTCAAAGACGGCTTCAAAGAGCCCTTTACCCAATGGATTGAAATGGCGATAAGCGCGGGCATCTCGTTCAAAGATGCTCGCCGCATAATCGACCGGCTTTACTCGAAACAGGATGATGAATCCGTTCCGGGAGATTCCGAATCTATACAAGGCGTGATTCAGGGAGCATTTGACGCAGTTGTATCAAGCCTTAAGAACTTCAGCTACTCGTGGTACTGCATCAAGTCTGCCGTATCCACTTGCGCCACTGACAATTCAGCGGGGCAAGCCCTGCTTAGACTTATAGAGAATGAAGCGAACATCCATCCCATAGACAGCTTCTGTCCGCAGATGAAAGTTATTTCAGACCGCGACGGGCGCAAGGAAGTGCGGAAAGACCGACTCTGGGACTCACTTCTGCTCGTCAAAGTCAATCAACTTCAGATAGAAGCCATCAATCGTTTCCTGATGTCAAAGAGATGTGGCTTCATCTATGGGATTCTCGGCAAAGGAGGGATGACCTACTCCAAGATTCGTGATGTTGAAGTGGCAATAATCCGCGACTTCTTCAAAGACAAAGACAATCGCCGGATTAAAGGCAGCGCCGATTTGACCGGACGCAAAGTACAAGTGCTCACCGGCCTATACGAAGGATACGACGGCACCATCGCCAAAGTAATCTTTGACAAAGACCGCAACGTCCACCGCCTCATCCTCAAACTCCAAGGCACCGCCGCCACCGCCACCTACTCCGCCGATCCCGACTACCTCCAACTCGCAGAATAA
>CAYNNV010000257.1:0-2681 GCA_964398625.1 uncultured Sangeribacter sp.
TTATTCGTCATTGGTCAATACCTGAAATCGTACCAGTAACATATAGTGAATCGTGAAAATCGATGCTAAACAACTTGTGGCCTTGTTAGCAATGCTATTGATAGCCATTACTGCTTCTGCCTATGATTTTGAGGTGGATGGTATCTACTATAATATAACTTCTCAGTCTAATTTGGAGGTTGGGGTTACTTTTAATAAATTTAACAGATCCGATAGTTATTATAATAGTAATGACTCCTATACGGGAGATATAATCATTCCTTCTACAGTGAACTATAACAATAGGACATATTCCGTAACCTCAATAGAAAACTTCGCTTTCGGAAGCGGAGGTTATTATCATTATTATGACTCTCGGGATAATTATGGATGTAAAATAAATAGTATTATACTGCCGAATACCATTAAAAAAATAGGAGACTATGCATTCCAGAATTGTAGACTCCTGACATCTATTTCATTACCCGGTTCTCTCCAATCGATTGGCGAATGTGCGTTCTCGGCTTCCAATTTAGTTTCTATTCTTATTCCCAACAACGTAAATCAACTAAAAAAAGATGCATTTGAGAGTTGTAGTAACTTGTCCTTAGTAATCCTTGGCACTGATTTAACTTATGTTGGTTCATCAGCATTTTCAAGTTGTCCGAAGCTATTAGAGGTTTTCTGCACATCGAAGACCCGACCCGAAGGATTAACTTTATCAACTTTTGGTGGAGCTCATTCTGCCTTAGAGGTGTATGTGCCATCTATCGAAACTTATGGTTTTGGTAAAGAATATCTTACGTTCTCAGATAATGTTTACCGGTATTCAGGTGTACCTCATAATATCGAATGGAGCAATAATCTGAAGGCTTACAAGTGTGAAATAGCTGAGTCGGAATGCCAAACAGATGTAAACGCAGGGACATACACAAAATATCTCAAAGCCACTTACTCCAACGGGATTGATATCACGGTGGAGATTCCATACACCTACACTATCAATAGGGCACCGATGAATCTAATAGTCCAGAATATGCAACGCGAATATGGTGAGTCCAATCCGGCTTTTACTTGCGCTATCTCAGGTTTTGTGAATGGCGAAAATGAGCAGACCATTGGAGTAACCCCCTCTTTTGAGTGTGAGGCTACCCGGTTGTCGAATGTAGGTTCTTACAGGATTCTCGCTTCTCTTGAAACTACGAATTATGAGATTACCTATTCTTATGGTACACTATCTGTGGTTCCGGCTCCCCTTTCGATTGCAGCTGAAAATGCAGTGAAAGTGTATGGAAATTCCAATCCTGTTTTTTCTTTGTCACTTTCAGGGTTGAAAAATGGCGAGAAAGAACCTTTGTGGAATGTTAAACCAACAGTGAGTACCTCGGCAACCACAACCAGTGGGGTAGGAGATTACGCCATTGAAGTATCGGGAGGAACTGCAAAGAACTATGAGGTTACATCGTATTCTCCGGGTGTTTTATCTATCGTGAAACGCGATCTTACTGCTAAAGCTAATGATTGCCAGCGCCTTTACGGAGAGGAAAATCCTCCTTTTACTGTTTCCTACCTCGGTTTTGTCAATGGCGATACCGAGTCCGATTTAATAGCGAAACCCAAGGCTGAATGCGTGGCTACCAAAGAATCCAATGCCGGCAACTATACTATTTCAGTAAATGGAGGAAATGCCGACAATTACAACTTCGTCTACCAGGATGGTGTTTTGACAGTCAAACCTCTGACCGTAGGGTTCAAGAATGTATATAATTCTGTGACATACAATGATATGGCGATCAGTACATCTGACAGCTATTTCAACTTTATTCCCGAAATTGTGGGGCCATTCAATCCCGATGATTTTTGGGTAGAGCTGTGGTTCCTTGATAAGGACAATAAGTATAATCAGCATGTGGCTACTATAACCGGCGGAGATTATGCGGGTAACTACGTTAATACCAATACGGACCGACCCATGTATGCCGGCAAATACATTTTCAATCTCAAGTCTAAGGGCACCAATCCAAATGTTGAAGCAAACCCCTCAAGGGCTTATCTTACGGTGAACCGCACTTCTACAAATTTGGAGTGGGACACTTCATCCCCGATAGTGGTTGGAATAGGTGAAAAGGTAGATCTCGGAATCACTTATCAAGCCGACCTGTGGTGTACGTTCAATACCGATTATAATGAAGAACTTTTTTCTCTTACAGCGGAGGGGAAAAATAGCAATAACCCACATTGGTATGCAACAGGTCTTCAAGAAGGTGAAACGACACTCTATTTCAGCATCAAATGTATGAAGAACGAAATGGGATTCTATGACTTCAGTGATTCTAATACTGTTTCTAAAAGAATAAAAGTTGTAGAAGGAAGCGGAGCCGTTAATTCAGTTTTGGCTGATGCAAAATCAGAGTCATACTTTGTTTACAATCTCCAGGGTGTCCTGATAATGAAAACCGATAACAAGGAAAAACTTAATCAACTCCCTAAAGGATTGTATATTATAAATGGCAAAAAGATTGCGATTAAATAAAAGATTGTGATAAAAAAGGCGATAAATTGAATGTCGGTCTCTGCTTGGCATTCTCTTATAGTTCAGTAGTAAGGTAGCTCGGTTTTCCCCGGGCTACCTTCTTTTTAGCGGACAAGCTTTCTTGGCAATCCTTGATTAGGAGGGGGAGTGTGAAGGGAGTTTCGGTAAT
>CAYNNV010000258.1:0-2664 GCA_964398625.1 uncultured Sangeribacter sp.
AAAGCTAGGAAAATAGGTGAAAAACAATATTCCAAGACTGCTATTTTAAATAAATTCCTTGAAATTATATGAAATTACTAGTTACCGGCGGAACAGGATTTCTCGGTCGTAACATTGTTCCAGAACTTCAAAAAAACAATGAAGTTACATTATGCGGAATAACCGATAAAGATGACATTAAGATTAATCTTGCGAAGAATGTACCTTCATTACCTGAAAAATATGACGTAGTTTTTCATGCAGCCGGTAAAGCTCACGTAATTCCAAGAACACCAGAGGAAATACAATCCTTTTATGATATTAATTTTCAGGGAACTAAAAATCTTTGTGCCGCATTAGAAAAGTCAGGGCTACCGAAGTCATTTATTTTTGTTTCTACAGTGGCTGTATATGGGTGCGAAGAGGGCGAAAATATTGATGAAAATTATCCGCTAAATGGTATTACACCTTACGCATTGAGTAAAATTCAAGCCGAGCAGTACTTGATGGAATGGTGTAAAAAGAACAACGTCATACTTGGTATTATCCGACCTTCTCTTATTGCTGGTCCGAATCCTCCAGGCAATCTAGGGGCAATGATTTCAGGGATTAAGTCTGGGAAGTATTTAAGTATTGGCGGAGGGAAAGCGCGTAAGAGTATTTTGATGGTAACTGATATTCCCGTGCTGATATATTTGTTGAGTAAGAAAGGTGGAATTTACAATGTATGTGATGATAATCACCCGTCGTTCCAAGAACTTGAAAAGAGTATATCACTTCAGTTAGGAGGAAAGAGAGTAATCAGTGTCCCTTTCTGGTTTGCTAACATTTGTGCCAGAATTGGAGATATGCTTGGCTCTAGCGCCCCTATAAATTCCTTGAAACTCTCAAAGATAACTAAATCATTGACATTTAGCAATCGAAAGGCTAAAGAAGAATTGGGATGGCAACCATCTGATGTCCTATCTTCTTTTAAAATTTCATAATCCCAAAGTTCCATGTTATATCTTGTGATTGCTGTCATACTTGTGATAGCGGAATTATTATATTTCCGCGTAGCCGATCGGTTCAATATCATTGATAAACCCAACCTGCGTAGTTCTCATAAAACCATTGTTTTACGTGGCGGAGGCATAATCTTTCTCTTTGCGGTTTGGCTATATGCTGCGTTCTTTGGGTTGACATATCCGTGGTTTATTCTTGGACTGACTTTGGTCGGTTTGGTTAGCTTCGTTGACGATATCCGTTCGTTGCCAGACAGTGCGAGACTTGTCGTTCAGTTCACGGCAATGTTCATGATGTTTTATCAGTTCGGCATTCTTAATTTGCAAGACTGGTGGATGGTATTGGTTGCTCTAATCGTCTGTGTCGGTATTATCAACGCCTATAACTTCATGGACGGTATAAACGGTATTACCGGAGGATATTCAATTGCTGTACTTGTTCCATTGATTTTTCTAAATGGAGAATACGACTTTATCAACCAATCCTTCCTATATGTCGTCGGACTGAGTCTACTTGTATTCTGTTTTTTCAACTTTCGGAAGAAGGCGAAATGTTTTGCAGGGGATGTCGGTTCTATCTCCATTGCATTTATTTTACTGTTCGCGTTAGGCTTACTGATACTCAAAACTCAGGACTTTTCATACATAGTTTTCCTTGCCGTCTATGGCGCAGATGCTATTCTCACAATCTGTCACCGAATCCAGCTGCATGAGAATCTTGGAGAGGCCCATCGCAAACATGCCTATCAGATAATGGCAAACGAGTTGAAAATTCCACACACCACGGTTGCTTCATTCTATATGGCTATCCAGCTACTTATTTCCGCCGGATTGATCTATCTGCCAATCAACCATTATGTCTACCTGGGGTTGGTCATTGTGGTTCTGGCAACTGCATATATGCTCTTCATGAAGAAGAACTACCATCTGCATGAAGAATATCTCAAATCAAAAGCATTACAATAATGATTATAAATAACGAACTTCTGGATGAAGTTACTGTGAGAGCTGAGGAAAGTCCGAGACTTCGCATGAACTACAATCTCCATGAGAGTCTGGATGCAAAGGCTCAGCGATTGATTAATGTCTTGCTTCCGGGAACGGTATTGCCAATTCATCGCCACCGTCATACTGCTGAGACATACGTACTCCTGCGCGGTAAGATGTTTGTAGTATTCTACAATGACCTTGGCGCTCAAGTCGAACGTTACTTGCTTGACCCGACAATAGGCAACTACGGAGTACAGATTCCCGCAGGCCAATGGCATGGCATAGAAGTTATCGAGCCATCCTCGATATTCGAGGTCAAGGACGGCCCATACACGCCCCTCCAACCCGAAGATATTTTATATTAGAAGCCGAACACAACAGAATACTGCTACATAATCATAACAAGGGGTGACTCATCAAATTAAATGATGTGGCATCCCTTTTAGTTTATGTTAAATGTCACCGTCCAAATTGCCTATAAAGAAACTCGGATATAATTCGGATATAATTCAGCAATAAAATAGAAGGGACGAGAAATAATGATTAATTTTACGGGTGATTAAACTATGTACTTGAGATTGATATGGCGACAAGGATGAATTCGTGGAAGGGTGCGACCGACGTGCTGGCTATGGCGTGTACGGTAGTGGCGATTGTTACCGGCGTTATGCTTCATCGGGAGGTGCATCAT
>CAYNNV010000259.1:0-2659 GCA_964398625.1 uncultured Sangeribacter sp.
AGCGCCCCTGAATACCGACACCTTGAGTGAAGTATTGCCATGATCTATGACTAATATTTCCGGGGTCATACTTTCTTCCGGTTATCCTTGTTTAGTTCTCCGCTGCGGCCCTCTCTTCGCCCCACGAAATATATCATCCACGAAGCTATCACCTGTATTGCTGCCCCGACAAGAGAGAAGACTATAGTCTCATTAAGAATAGCGAGAGCACCGGTATATGGTAGCGCCCGATCTTCCTGATAAAACCAGAAAGCAGCGGCCAGAATAAAGGCCACTCCTCCCCAGAACTCCATTCGGCGAAGCCTTCTCATCCTCGGAGAACCCCGGAAGCTGCGCACTCCGGCCACACGCGCACCCGTATAAATTATCGCTCCGGAAGCATATACCCACTTGAAAATGGAGATAAGCTCCATATCAAACATATTGAACAGAGGTACAAGGAGAGCTACGGCAAGTAGCAGGAGCCCGAAGGAAGCTGTATTCTCTGCTATCTTAGCACTTTTTGACCGTGTGGCCTCGGAATTTCTTTCCTCGCTTGTCTTTTTATCTGATTTTCCCATTGCAAGGTTGCATTATTTCACCTCGTCCTCGGTGTCCAACTTAGAGGTTTTTATAAGATACACATCCTCAGTAGGACGCTGAAGATGATACTGCTCACGCGCCGCATATTCAAGATCAGCACCGCCTGACAGCATGCTTTCACGCTTCTTTCGATAATACTCAGCTGAATCGAGATTATGCTTTATCTCAGCCTTCATCTTGTTAATCTCTTTCTCATAGCGCATATTAGTGGCAAGACTTGTCTCGTCATTCAGAAACAGCACTGCCACTACTACAGCGCCTATCAGAAGCACCGGCAAGTGGCTGCGGCGCCGCCACCAATATATTATTCGCTTTAGTTTTCTGCCCATCGTCAGGAGAGTATCTCTATTTAACTCGCAAATATAACCATTTTATTTTATACTCCCCGCCTCACTGCCCCTCTTTTTAAATTTAACTATATTGAAAAACCAATTTAACATTTGTTTATAATATTGATTATTAGACAAATAGCAACTTACTCAAAATAATTTACAAAAAAATCGCATTTTCTGATGATAAAAAAAATTTTCCTGCTGTTATATGAGTATAATCCACTAAAAACTTAAGCACCATGACTGATAATAATTCTTTCAAACAGCGTCTTCTCGGACTCCAGAGCAATCTCATGAATTTTGCGTACCAGCTCACTACCAATCGTGAAGCTGCTCAGGACTTGGTGCAGGATACTACACTCAAGGTTCTTGACAACGAATCTAAATACGTTGACAATGTCAACTTCAAGGGATGGGTATTTACCATCATGCGTAATATATTCATCAACAATTACCGTCGTCAAGTGCGCAGTGCTACGGTTGTGGATACAACGGAAGACCTCTATCACCTCAACATATCTCAGGAATCCGGCTTTGCAACCCCCGAGGGTTCTTTCGCTGCAAAAGAGATCTCCCGTACCATCAATGAATTTTCCGATGAATACAAAGAGCCATTCACTATGTATCTCGCCGGATATAAATATTCGGAGATAGCAGAGAAGATGGATCTTCCATTAGGTACTGTAAAAAGCCGTATCTTCTTTGCTCGCAAGCGCCTGCAGGTGCTTCTCAAAGACTATCGTTGATAGCAACCCGTTCAGAATAAATAGAATTACTATCGCAATAAGATAGTCTGTACACCGAAATTCAAGAAAACGAGAGACTGTGCCAAAATCCACGATTTTGACGCAGTCTTTAAGGTTTTGAAAGTCACATTTCGAATCGTGCCTTCTTACTACTTTCAATCAAGCAGGTCGGGACGCAACCTGCGCGTCCGCTCCAACGACTGCATATAGCGCCATTCTGCAATCTTAGCCTCATGGCCGCTCAACAATATATCCGGTACTTTCCATCCCTTATATTCCGCCGGTCGTGTATAGATAGGCGGGGCAAGCAGATTATCCTGAAAAGAATCACTCAGTGCTGATTGCTCATCGCCTATTGCCCCGGGAAGAAGCCTTACTATCGCATCTGCAATCACCGCTGCCGGCAACTCTCCACCCGTCAGTACATAATCGCCAATAGATATCTCGCGTGTCACCAGATGCTCACGTATCCTATAATCCACACCTTTATAATGGCCGCAGAGGATGATTATATTCTCAAGCATCGAAAGTCGGTTGGCCAACGGCTGCGATAGCGTCTCTCCGTCGGGCGAAGTAAAAATCACTTCATCGTAACGGCGTTGCTCTTTGAGCGCCGAGATACAGGCATCTACCGGCTGAATACTCATCACCATTCCGGCCTCGCCACCAAAAGGATAATCATCTACCTTACGGTGCTTATTTTCTGTATAGTCCCGCAGATTGTGCACTACTATCTCTGCAAGCCCCTTATCCTGCGCGCGCTTCAATATTGAGCAGTTAAGGGGCGATTCAAGCATCTCGGGCATCACGGTTACTATGTCTATTCTCATGGGGCTTGAGGTTATGCGTCATTAAATCCATGAGGCTGTGTCAAAATGATAGGATTTCAACACAGCCTCATGTTTAGGGTTAGTCAGTATTAATCAATTTCTTCGTCAGCTTCGTAGCCGCCCATTTCGCGGATGGCATTCTTGAGCATAACATATTGCTGGAAGAGAT
>CAYNNV010000260.1:0-2654 GCA_964398625.1 uncultured Sangeribacter sp.
CATGCTGCATCTTCATCAATCAGCTTCGTGAGATAATCGGTGTATTAATGGGAAGCCCGGAGACCACTACCGGCCTCAACGCGCTCAAGTTCTATGTATCGGTAAGAGTTGATATCCGCGCCTCCTCTTATCTCAAGAAAGGCGATCAGGTAATTGGCCGACTCACCAAAGTTAAAGTGGTGAAAAACAAAATGGCCCCTCCATTTATGAAGACTCAGTTTGAGATGATATTCGGAAAGGGTATCTCGCGCGCCGGTGAATTACTTGACCTCGCCGTAAATCTCGGTATTGTCAAGAAGTCAGGAGCATGGTTCTCTTACGATAACGCCAAACTCGGTCAAGGCCGCGATTCTGTGCGCGATATGATTGCCGACAATCCCGAGCTCTTCGAAGAACTTTCCAAGAAAATCAAGGAACAACTCTTCGCTCCCGCTCCCGAAGGGGAAAAGAAGAAAGACCCTATCTCCGCCTTCCTCCCGAGCGAAGATGCCGAACAGGTTGACGAACTTGATGACGACGATGATGATCTCGAAATCGAAATAGATGAATAAATCCTGAAGAATCTCAATTATAACCCCAAAATAATATCGGAGAGTACGCTGATGTCGCACTCTCCGATTATTTTTATCTGCGGGCTGCTGCTCTCTGTCAGCCGGCAGGCATTACTTTGTCACGGTGTAGATGGTATCCTCGCCAATGGCTTCGAAAGTCACAGTGCAGCCGTCGCCAAGGAATGTACCGCCGTCCTGATCATCGCCGTCAGCAGGATTCTGATTGTAGAATACGCCGCCGTTACAGGTAATTGTACCGGCAGTGCCATTCTGAACGTTGAGCACATACCACTTGCCGTTGTAAGGAAGCCGGCACTTGTAAGTACCACCGTTGATAATCACATTACCGCCGGCTGCGAAGATGCAGGAGTTAGTGTCGCCCATGCTGTCAACGCCTGCTATATAATTACCACCTTCAATCGTGATTGTTGCGCCCTTTACAGCATTGATTACACCGCCGTCTTCAGCATTGCCGGTCACTGTGCCTTCTCCAAGGATAGTGACATTAGTGCCGCTGCCGGAAGCAGTGATATGTGCGTCGGTGAGATTGTGACCGTTAAGGTTGATTATGGTAGAACCTGTGAGATAAAGGTCGCCTACATTCTCTATATCGCCTTCAAGCACGATGTTACCGCCGGCTTCGGCAGCTGCCTGAAGAGCTGAAGCAGAAGAAACCACCTGATATTCTCCGTCGAAGATAGGATCAATCTCTACGATGAAGTTCTGGTCGGAAGTAAGAAGCGAACCGTAGATATTGGTACGCCAGTTACGATTAACAGGGACATTGGGAATAGAGATACTTATGAACGGCTCGTCAGAAGCAGCCTCGTCAACAAAGAAGATATCAAACTGAGCGATGGCCTCTTCCGGACTTACGAGAAGATAGTCGCATGACAGATAGTCATATCCGGCCACTGGAAACTGTTCCTCGGTGGGAAGAGGACGTCCGGCAGCGGGAAGTGTGATTGTCTCTGCATCGCCAATCACTTTGCCTGATTCAAGATTGAGGGTATTATATGCTACTGTGGTGAAGTAAGAAGTGAGGTTGTCACTGATTGCTTCCACTGCCGCTTCCTTCAAATCGTCAGTACCGATATTAATCTGTGCAAAAGGACGCTTTAGCACTACAGTGCGAGTGGCGGGGCCATTCACTGTGAAAGTATCTGAAGCAAAGAAGGCGTCGCGGGTATTACCGTTAGCGCCGCGGTTGTCATAAGTCACCTCAACCTCCTTGGTAGTGGGATTGAAAGTATATGCGTCACACTCAGGATCCTGAGCCCAGAAGATTATATTATACTGCTTACCATTGACGAGCTGAAGATTCATGCGGTGCTCAAGGTTGGCATCAAAGGCATTCTGAATATTAAGTTCCTGGATGATAGGAGTGGTCTCGGTGCCTTCATATACGGCATACATCAACTTTGATGCTGAAGTGCCTTCGCCGAAAGCACGCGTAGCGAGCTGATCAGGCAGCTTGACTGATACTACTACTTCACCATCACCTGAGGCCTGAACCGGCTCGTCAGATGAGCAGGAAGCCAGTGCAAAGAGAGAGCAGGCTGCGAGTGATGAATAAAATATTTTTTTCATAAAAACCTGATTTTTAAGAAAGTTTATTATGTTTTGTTACTAATTTTTCCTATTTTGTCTAATCTACAGAAATTAAGTGCAAAGTTAAAATATTCTGCCAATCACCCAAAACTTTTCCCCACCTTTTTTAGCGTACTGAGCCATTTTCATCTTTTAAATAAAGAGCCACCCAGCCCTCGTGATCTATAGTATTGTCTATATAAAAGCGTGACCATAGCCAATTCGATCCATCTTTGACAATAACGCCGCCTCCGGCAATGTTGGCACCTTTAGCATTTTCCTCTGCAATATAGTCAATGAGGGCGTTGTGCTTGAGATGTGCGGTAAGCGGTTCGCTACCCGCGCTTTTGGTATCAAAGAGGAAGATTTTGCCGTTTTTCATCCGGATAACAAAATCAATGTAGAACGGATGCCTGGTGCCGTCTTCTCTTTCATAGCCGATAGCGTAATGCTGACGGCCACTGTCTCCGTTCTTATACCACCAGTCAATCGAGTCTGAATTTTCTTCAAGGA
>CAYNNV010000261.1:0-2622 GCA_964398625.1 uncultured Sangeribacter sp.
ATATGGATGCCGTTGGGGATGACCTCGGTGCGACAGTCGGAAATATCATCAACTGTTCTTACAAGCTGATGGTTGACATCAAGCCTGACGCACTTCTGATTTTGGGCGACACGAACTCTTGCCTCTCAGCCATCGCAGCAAAACGTCTCCATATTCCGATTTTCCATATGGAGGCCGGAAACCGTTGCAAGGATGAGTGCCTGCCAGAAGAAACAAACCGCCGAATTGTCGACATCATCTCGGACATGAACCTTTGCTATTCCGAACACGCCCGTCGTTATCTGGCAGATTGCGGACTGCCGAAAGAACGCACATACGTTACGGGGTCACCGATGGCAGAAGTTCTCCACGCCAACCTTGCCGACATTGAGGCAAGCGACATCCATCAGCGTCTCGGCCTCGAAAAAGGCAAATATATTCTTCTCTCGGCTCACCGTGAAGAAAACATCGACACAGAGAAGAACTTCCTCTCGCTCTTCAATGCCATCAATGCCATTGCCGAGAAGTACGATATGCCGATCCTCTACAGCTGCCATCCCCGCAGCCGTAAACGCCTCGAACAGTCAGGCTTCAAACTCGATCGACGGGTCATCCAGCATGAGCCCCTCGGCTTCCACGATTACAACTGCCTCCAGATGAATGCAACCGCCGTAATTTCCGATTCAGGCACTCTTCCCGAAGAATCAAGCTTCTTCACATCTGTAGGACATCCATTCCCTGCCGTGTGTATCCGCACCTCAACTGAACGTCCGGAATCACTCGACAATGCCGGTTTTATCCTTGCCGGAATAGATAAAAAATCGTTACTCCAGGCTGTTGAAACCGCCATCACGATGAACTGTAACCACGACGACGGTACCCCGGTAGATGTCTACGTTGGAGAAAACGTCTCAACCATCGTTGTCAAAATCATCCAGTCATACGTCACAGTCGTCAACAAAATGGTTTGGCGCAAGGACCAGTAAATTTATGCGAAAGAAAAAGGTCTTAATACATACACTGGTATTTAATCCGGATGGTGTATCAACGGCTTATTTATACGGCGACATTGCGAAGTCTTTGAAAGAAAAGGGATTTGATGTAGTCGTTTTAACGACTACACCTCACTATAATCGGGTGGAATCCCAACTCAAAAAACAGCCGATAAAATGGAAAATTTGGGGATTGCTTAAGAGGAGTTCTTTCAATGGCATAAAGGTATATCATGTGCCACAAAAAAAATTTAAATCCACTGTCTTAAGATTGTTCGGATTTATATATTGGCACGTTGTTTCATTCATAACAGCTCTTTCTATCCGAAATGTAGATGTCATTCTTTCACCATCTCCACCTCTAACAATCGGGATGCTTAACGTCTGGTTAGGAAAGATTAAGAGAGCAAAAGTAGTGTACAATGTGCAGGAGGTTTATCCAGATATATTAGGGTTAGAATCAGGACTAGTTTATAAAACACTCAGTAAAATGGAGCGGTATATTTATAATAAGTCTTCTGCAGTCACCACAATTGATCAAATTTTTTACGAGACAATTGTAAAAAGATTTAAGTATCCGGCTAAACTTCATATCATTCCAAATTTTGTAGACACAGACATTTATAAGCCTTTAGACCGGTTGTCTAATTTAGACCAGAATGTTTTTTTACCAAATGACCATTTGAAACTATTGTATGCAGGGAACATTGGTATGGCTCAGGATTGGGAAACACTCGTAGAGTTGGCTAAAATAACAATTAATAGACCAATCGACTATTATGTTATTGGAGAAGGAATGATGCGAGACTATCTCAAAGAGAAGAATTCAGAATTTAACCTCACGAATATCCACCTTCTCCCATATCAGCCTCGAGAGCTCATGCCGGAAATCATAGCTTTTTCCGATATCCAATTTATTTTCATGGTACCTAAAATTGCAGCCCAAGGGTTCCCTTCAAAGGTATATACAATAATGGCATGTGGCAAACCACTTATAGTCTGTTCTCCTGAGAATACACCTATTGTAAATTTTCTATCACCAATAGGTTCTTCCAAGATTATATTGGATTCTAATCCAAAGGTTAAGGCAAAGAAGATTAGCGAGTGGCTAGATAGTGTCACAAGGGAAGACTTAATGTCAATGGGTGAAAAAAGTTTAGTTGAAATTGAAAGAAATTATTCCAAGGAGACTGTCACCGGAAAATATGCTGAACTAATAAATACTCTTTGAATAAGCCATTTCTCATAACTGGAATCATTGACTCCTTTCGTACAAAAATTGACTTTACATTTAGAATGCATATCCGTTCTCGAAAAGGTTGACTCGGTTTAGTATTTAAAGTAGTAGACTGACTATAAATAGGAGGTTGACAAATCAGGTATTATCCGGGCTGAGTTACAAAATTTTTACAGCTCATTCTTCTGCCCGAGATGTTCTATCGCAAGCTCATTATATCTTCTCTAATCGCAGTTAAAGCGACTCAAGCCAAATTTCCGGCAACTATTCAGCAAAAGGTGTAATCATTTGAAGTTCATCTTTAAACAAGAGATAACTTACAGCTAGTCAAAATAATTAGTGAGGCTATGCCAAAATAAGCGCAGCCTCTTTTCGTTATAACCTGCTGAAAAACATGAAACAAAGCCTCGACTT
>CAYNNV010000262.1:0-2618 GCA_964398625.1 uncultured Sangeribacter sp.
TAAAGAAGAGCTTAAGGCTGTGCCTTATACCATCAATAAGGATGGTAAAGAGTATACGTTTATAATCTCTCACGTAGGTAATCATCCCGGGAAAGTGGTGCAAATCTTCCCATTACCCGCCTCAGAAAAAACAGAGATAACACAAGAACTTGAAAGACTTGCGGAAAAGGAGGGAAAAAGAGTTTCTGAAGTAGCCCTATCAGGCTATTATAATGATCATGGTATTCCATATCGTGAGTATAAGCCTTGGGATATTTCTATCTCAAAGAATGTTTTGGCACTCTTTATTTCAGCGCTTGTAGTGACGCTTATTGTCATGAGCCTTGTGAGATGGTATCGCCGCAATGGAATGAAGGCTCCCCGAAAAGGCACCGGATTCCTTGAGCTTATCATGGAATTTGTGTATGATGGAGTGATAAAAAGTACGCTTGGGAAGAAAGCTCCCAAGTTTGCACCTTACCTTCTTACTGTCTTCTTCTTTATATTGACTATGAATATCCTGGGGCTGGTTGTAATCTTCCCCGGTGGTGCCAATCTTACCGGCAATATTGCCGTGACTTTAGTATTGGCTCTTCTGACATTCTTTGTTACTAATATTAAGGCCACAAAACATTATTGGAAAGAGATTCTCTGGCCCGATGTTCCCATCTGGTTGAAGTGCCCGCTTCCAATTATGCAGTTTATTGAGATTTTTGGTATCTTCACTAAGCCCGCTGCCCTTTGCGTGCGTCTGTTTGCCAATATGATGGGCGGCCACATGATTGTCATTACATTGATTCTTCTGATATTCATCTTTGGCGCGTTTGGTGCAGCGGCTGTAGGTGGTGTGACAGTGATTTCAATTATCTTTACTATATTTATGTTGCTTCTGGATGTGTTGGTAAGCTTTATTCAGGCTTATGTCTTCACAATGCTTTCTACAATTTTCATCTCGTTGGCTCAGGAAGAAGAGCATGAGCATGAAGAGAAGAAGGAAGAACATTCAGAATCGTCTAATGTTGAGACTTCTGTAGCAGCAAAGCCTGCACAGCAATAACTTTTGAATAATAATTAATAATAACTAATAACTTAAAAATTCTACAATTATGTTGTCAATGATTTTAGCATCAGCTGGTCTTGCAAACTTAGGTGCAGCTCTTGGAGCAGCAATCGCAGCAATCGCTGCTGGTATTGGTATCGGTAAAATTGGTTCTTCTGCTATGGAAGCAATTGCTCGTCAGCCTGAGTCTGCCGGTGATATCCGTAGTAATATGATCGTGATTGCAGCTCTTGTGGAAGGTGTAGCTCTTTTCGCCGTGATCGTGTCAGCTCTTGCATTGTTTATCCAGTAATAATTTGAATATTGCATGGAATTATTCACGCCTGATTTCGGCTTGATATTTTGGATGTTCGTTGCCTTCCTCCTGCTCTTTTTGGCATTGAGGAAATGGGCTTGGCCTTCAATCATAAAGAGCATGGAAAGCCGTGCTGACTTGATTGATAAAGGTGTCGAGTATGCACAGAATGCAAAGGAGCAGCTCGATAACGCCCGCAAAGAAGCAGAAAATTATATCGCTGAAGCACAGAAGCAACAGGCTGAAATATTGCGTGATGCAGCAAAAATCAAGACTCAGATCATCGAAGAGGCAAGAAATGAAGCCTCTGTAGAAGCAAAGAAAGTCATGGATGCTGCCAAACTCTCTATCGAGCAATCGCGCAAAGAGGCTGAGTTGCAATTTAGAAATGAGGTCAGCAAGTTCTCTATTGAAATAGCAGAGAAGATGCTTCGTGAGAAAATGGCATCTGATAAAGCTCAACTCGAACTTGTAGACAAATTATTGGACGAAATCGAAAAGAATTAATCACAGAAATGAACGACGGTCTTATTCCCCACAGATACGCCAAAGCTCTTTATAAGCTTGCCTTAGACAATAATAACGCCGATAAGGTGTATGAGGAAATGAAAGATGTGGTGGCTGCATTTGAGAGTAATCCCGAGCTTTGCAAAGTACTTTCAAATCCTTTTGTGAGCTCTGAAGATAAGTCGAAACTGCTTTTGGCTGCGGCGGGGAATCGTCTCGAGGATGATTATCGTGGCTTCGTGAAGTTGATACTCGAAAAAAAACGTGAATATTTGGCTTACGAAATGGCTTTGGCTTACCGTCAGATCTATCGTAAGGCTAATGATATTTCAACTGTCAGAATTGTCACGGCTGTAACTTTGGACGACAAGACGATGGAAAAGCTCCGTGGAATTGTCGTAAACTCTTTCCCGAGCAGGAAACTTGAGTTTACATCCCAAGTTGATCCCTCGATTATCGGAGGCTTCGTCATAGATGTGGATTCAGTCAGAATGGATGCGTCTGTAAGCAATGAATTAGAGAAACTTCGTTTAACACTTTTAAATAGTAAATAATTAAGATGCTTAACCCAAGCGAAATATCTGATATCCTGAAACAGCAATTGGCAGATGTCAGCACCAAGACTAAATTTGAAGAAGTGGGTACCGTGCTCTCTGTGGGAGACGGTGTTGCTCACGTGTATGGTCTTGAGAACGTTAGAGCCAATGAGTTGGTGGAGTTTGAGAATGGCGTAAAAGGTGTCGCTCTCAACCTTGAGGAAAGCAACGTAGGTGTTGT
>CAYNNV010000263.1:0-2600 GCA_964398625.1 uncultured Sangeribacter sp.
TTACTCCGCTTCCGCACAACGGATGCCGTCCTCCCAAGAGAAGAAGAGTATAATATCAACAAGAGTTATTCATACTTAGATTAATCTCTCCGGTACCGCTGAATGCGAATAGATCGTCTGATTCCACTTTCTCTCGACGATCGCGGCTGCGCTAAGGCGGCACCACCGACTTTAATTTAAATTAAGACACATCAAACATGGCAAGATACACAGGTCCTAAGACAAAAATCGCCCGTAAATTCGGCGAAGCCATCTATGGTCCCGACAAGACACTGGAAAGAAGAAACTTTCCCCCGGGTCAGCACGGCAACAGCCGTCGCCGCAAGACGTCGGAATATGGTCTTCAGCTTCGTGAAAAGCAGAAAGCCAAATACACATACGGCGTACTCGAACGCCAGTTCCGCAATCTCTTCAACCGTGCAGCTCGCACCAAGGGCATTACCGGTGAAGTACTATTGCAGCTTCTTGAGAGCCGCCTTGATAATATAGTATATCGTCTTGGTATTGCACCGAGCCGTCCCGCAGCTCGTCAGCTTGTTCTTCACAAGCATATCACGGTAAATGGAAATGTAGTTAACATCCCCTCCTATCAGGTTATGCCCGGCGACGTAGTGGCAGTTCGCGAGAAATCCAAATCTCTTGAAGTGATTTCAGATGCTCTTGCAGGCTTCAATCACAGCAAGTATCCTTGGATAGAATGGGACGAAAGCATCAAGGGAGGTAAATTTCTCCATCTTCCAGAGCGCGCAGATATTCCCGAGACTATCAAGGAACAATTGATCGTTGAGTTGTATTCTAAATAATAAAATCTGAATCCATGGCTATTTTAGCATTCCAAAAGCCCGACAAGGTTGTTATGCTTGAGGCGAACAATTCGTTTGGCAAATTCGAATTTCGACCTCTTGAGCCGGGTTACGGCCAGACAGTAGGCAATGCCCTGCGCAGAATCTTAATATCATCGCTGGGAGGCTTTGCCATCTGCTCCATCCGTATTGACGGAGTGGCCCATGAGCTCGATACAATTCCGGGGGTAAAGGAAGACGTCACCAACATCATCCTCAACCTCAAGCAGGTGCGCTTCAAACAGCTCACCGAGGATATCGAGACAGAAAAGGCCGTGGTCAAAATATCGGATACCGAAGTTGTCACTGCCGGCGATCTCGGCAAGGTTCTTACCGGCTTCGAGGTGCTTAATCCCGATCTGGTAATATGTCATCTTGACGATGCGGCGAAGTTTGACATGGAATTCACCATCAACAAAGGACGCGGTTGGGTTCCCGCAGACGAAAACCGCGAGATGCTTCAGGGTGAAGACCCGACGGTGCTCGCTATTGACTCTATCTATACTCCCATCAAGAATGTGAAGTACAGCGTAGAGAATTATCGCGTAGAGCAGAAGACTGACTATGAAAAGCTAATCATTGAAGTGACTACCGACGGCTCAATCGAGCCTCAGGAAGCTCTTAAAGAGGCGGCTAAGATTCTTATCCACCACTTTATGCTCTTCAGTGATGATAAGATCACTCTTGAAACGCCGCAGGATAATAATCCGGAGGAATTTGACGAAGAAGTGCTTCATATGCGACAACTTCTGAAGACCAAACTCGGTGATCTCGGATTGTCAGTACGTGCTCTTAATTGTCTTAAGAGCGCGGAAGTGGAAACTCTCGGAGAGCTTGTACAGTTTAATAAGAACGACCTGCTAAAATTCCGTAATTTCGGCAAGAAGTCACTGACCGAGCTTGATGATCTGCTATCACACTATAATCTTGCATTCGGCACCGATATTTCAAAATACAAACTTGATAAAGAATAAACACGATGAGACATAATAAGAAATTCAACCACCTGAGTCGTAAGAAAGCCCACCGCGGTGCACTGCTTTCAAACCTCACAATCGCTCTTATCATGCATAAGAGAATCACTACGACTTTGGCTAAGGCTAAGGCATTAAGAATATATGCCGAGCCTCTGATTAATCGTGCGAAGAAGGATGACATGCACAATCGTCGTCTGGTCTTTGCAATGCTCCAGAATAAGGAAGCAGTGAAGGAGCTTTTCGGCGTGGTTGCCGAGAAGATAGCCGATCGTCCCGGTGGATATACGCGTATTCTGAAGACAGGACACCGTCTTGGTGACAATGCTGAGATGTGCTTTATCGAGCTCGTGGACTTCAACGAAGCAATGCTTGCAAGCAAGAGTGATAAGAAAGGCACTAAGGTGCGTCGCTCTCGCAGAAAGAAGAGTGCAGCACCCGCTGCTGAAGCTGCTCCTGCTGAATCCGCACCTGCAGAAGAGGCTCCCAAGGCAGAAGAATAATAATGGATTTTTCTTACAAGTGGAAGCAACAGCCTGTTTATGGCAGTTGCTTCTGCTGTTTTTTTTTGAGTGAAATCGCGCAGGATAATTGGGCTTTAGAGGGACTGGTTGAGCACTATGAGGACTATGAGGGGCTTTAGAGGGACTGGTTGAGCACTATGAGCACTAGGAGCACTAAGAGAACTATGAGCACTAAGAGAACTATGAGCACTATGAGGACTATGAGGGGCTTTAGAGGAACTGGTTGAGCACTATGAGGACTATGAGGGGCTTTAGAGGAA
>CAYNNV010000264.1:0-2600 GCA_964398625.1 uncultured Sangeribacter sp.
GTGATTCAGGCTATTGAGAACAAGACCGGTTACACCAGCATGGATGACTACAAAGGACTGCATAAGACCAACCCCTGGCTCTCATTCGCAATGACACTGGCAGTCTTCTCGCTTGCAGGTATCCCGCCGTTCGCCGGCTTCTTCTCGAAGATTCTCATCTTTACTGCTGCTACAGAAAGTGGAAGCGCAGCGCTCTACGTTTTGGTACTGATTGCGCTTATCAACACCATCATCTCGCTCTACTACTATCTGCTTGTTGTCAAAGCAATGTGGATTAGCGGTGACGAACCGGTTATCCCCGCGTTCAAGAGCACTTGCAGCGAGCGCTTCGGCCTTTGGATTTGCTGCGCAGGCATCATCTTCCTCGGCCTCGTAAGCTGCATTTACGGTTGGCTCTATTGTGTCAGCAATACAGCAGCTGTAGACGGCTTCTTCAAGTTCTTATCGTAAACCGACAGCCAACGGCTAAGTATATTTCATGAAGGCACTATGTTGATTAGTGCCTTCATTTTTTAGTTTCAGTATAACCATAACCCAAAATTACAATTTATGAAAAAATTTTTCCTTCTGGCCCTGTTTTCAATATTGATGTGCAGCGGCAATGTGAACGCTAATACGGTTGTCAAAGAGATAACATTTGACGATTGGACGCAAGGCATATCCTATAAATCAGGTGATGTTCTTCCTGATCCGGATATGATATTATATAGTAGTGTGATCCAAGATGATGATATATTAACGGTTACTACCCAAAGTAAGCAAAAGTGTGTTGGAGTTATCAGAAACAATACATACCTCATATTATTTCTTCAGGAAGGCCTTCTGTCATTTGATCTGTATGGTTCTTCAACAGGAATTGAAGTGCGTAGTATGGTTGCAAACACTGACGGAAGTTGGTCTAAGGGCAATTCAATAGAATTTAATCGAGATGGGGCTAGCTTATCTGATGAATGGGTACATTTTTATGCTGAAATTCCGGAGGATGGATGGTATGCTATTAAATGTAAGCAAGATATTTTCCTTGATAATATCAAGAATGAGACGGTTGGATTTAATATCAGTGGGTATGTTCGGGATGCTGATGGTCAGGTTGTTGCGGGTGCGGCTATAGCTATGGATGGTAGAAATGTAGGAGTTTCTGACGAAAACGGTTATTATATGGTTGGAGCCGGAAGTGGGGATTCATGCAGTGTGACCGTAAGCTGTCCCGGATATGAATCAGTTACTGAGGAAATATCTCTGACGGGAGATGTAGAAAAGGACTTTGTGCTGACACAGCAGATGCTGTCTTTACGGGCCGTTATAGCAGATGAGTCTGGGACTCGTCTTTCGGGTGCTTCCGTTTCTTTGAACGGATTTGAATTGAACGATGCCGGTAATGGTGTCTATACTATTGAGAATCTGCCGGCAGCCGAGTTCGGAACCGCAGAATGGCCCTTAGTAGTTTCACTTGAGGGATACAGGATATTTGGCAACGATAATCTCTCGTTTAATTTTGAAAGCAGAGTCCTGAGTCTTTTGGCAGTGAGAGAGCAATCCTATTCTATTTCCGGCAAGGTAGCAAATGAATGGAACTCTGAAGTTGGAGATGTAGAGGTTGAACTGCTCTATAATGGAGAGAAGATAGAGGAGAGCGTATTTACCGACGAGCATGGAGATTTTACTATCAAATATACTCCCGTGCATTTTTCTCCCGCTGAGATAAGCGATGTCGATTTTATGCCCATAAGAGCCAAAAGCAGTTCAGCCGTATTCGTCGAAGTCAATGGAGAGGGTCTGGAACCTGCAAGGGCAGAGGAGACTGATGATAACACCGGCTATCAGTTACGGTTATCGAAGGGAACGCAATATCAGGTTGGAACTGTTGATGTACCGACAGCCGAAGCGGGCGCAAACGAATATGCCCTTGACGATACAATAAAACTTGATAGCGACACCATAACCGTAGTGGAACAGCCCGAAGTGGAAACCGTTACGATTAATGGCACACGTTATAACCTTCAGCCCAACACACCAATTATGAGCATCGACGGCATAATAGTAACGCGAATAGGCACAGAAAAACAATTAACCTTACCCTCCGGCTTCTACATAGTAGGCACCCATAAAGTCCTCATCAAGTAGATTATCTACAATTGCTACATTCTCCTATCCATTGATATAATTGAGTCCATAACTCTGAGGCAACTTAGTTGTGGACTCAATTATATTCTAAAAAAACGCTAAATTACTTTACAAAAAGTAACGTACGTTTATCTTGTGCAACGACTAAGTATACACCTGGTGATAGATTGGCGTTTGAGTATACTCCATCGTAAATGCGGACTCCGTTAATGTTGAAAATTGTGACATTTAAGTTCGGATCCATGAGTATATCATTGATTCCTGCATTTTCCATTACAGATACTTCGCACTGAGCAGAAGCCCCACTACCATCTAAAGCCTCTACTGATATTGTAGTCTTACCGGAACTACATAATTCAATATCACCTTGATTAGTAACGGTAGCAACATCAGGATTGGAACTCCTGTAATTTAAAGTTTTGTTAGATGCGTTCTGAGGAAATATTTCAACATTTAGTGCATGCTTTGTACCTACA
>CAYNNV010000265.1:0-2569 GCA_964398625.1 uncultured Sangeribacter sp.
TATGTTAGAGATAGAGCCTTTTTGGGAAAAAGATACAATAGGAGACAAGAAAGTAACAATTAGAGGATATAATAATAAAAAAAGAGTATTATTCGGATATACAATAGGCATAAAACAAGAAAAAATAAAACAAGTGAACCGTGAGTATTTCTTATCTTATTCCGTGACATCAATAGGAGACAACGGATTTCTGCAGTGTACTTCTCTTACCTCTGTGGTGATTCCCAATTCAGTCACATCTATAGGTAACTATGCATTTAATAACCTTTTTTCACTTACTTCAGTTGTTATTCCCAATTCAGTAATATCGATTGGAGCGGGTGCATTTACAAAATGTATCTTACTTTCTTCGGTTACGATTCCCAATTCTGTACAAATAATTGATACATATGCATTTGAAAGATGTCACTCCCTTACATCTGTTTTCATACCTAATTCCGTAACATCAATTGGAAAGGGAGCATTTGCATGTTGTCAAAATTTAAGAGAAATTAATGTAGCTGAAGATAATAATTACTTCACCTCAGTAGATGGTGTACTTTTTGATAAGGATATGACGATTCTCCATCAATATCCGAATGCAAAATTAGAGTCCTCTTATTCTGTTCCCGAATCCGTTACGAAAATAGTACGTTATGCATTCAGAGAGTGCCCCACAATTAATAAAATAAATTTACCTAATTCTTTAATAACCATAGAGGGGGTTACTTTCAAAGATTGCATTTCCCTAATTTCAGTTAATATCCCTAATTCTCTGAGTTCTATGGGAGTATATGCTTTTGTTGGGTGTAATTCTCTTAAGCTTGCAAAGATCTTCTGCGAGACCTATTCCGGATATAAAATGGATATTAATAGTACTGAAACTGTTATCGCCGTTCCTGCATCAAAGGTGAGCGATTATCAGGCGACTTATCCCAAGAATAAGGTGATTGCGGTGGATGAGGTTGGCTTTGAGCCGGCGGAGTATCAGTTCGCTGTCAAGCCGGGCGAGGCGAAGGCTCTGTCGCTGTCGCTTGAGGCTTACGAGACTGCTACCGGCTTCCAGCTCGATGTGACGCTGCCCGAGGGACTTTCTATTGCCGATAACGGCGGCAAACCCGCTGTTTCTTTCGGCGAAGGCACCGCTGCCGCTTCCCACACTCTCTCAGCTTCGAAAGTGGAGGGAACAAACAAATACCGCATCGTGGCTTATTCGTCGAAAAACGAACCTTTCCTCGGCGGCGACAATCTCCTCAATATCGAAATCGCGGCTGACGGCAGTTTCAAGGGAGGCGACATAAATGTATCGGATGTGATCATCAGCACCCTCGACGGCGAGGGTTATGCCGGCATCGACTTCTCAGTCCTTGCCAAGATTGAATATACCCTATCTGTCAGCGAGGATGTGACTCTGGAGGAAGGTGAGACACTTAAGCTCTCGCCGGAGGTGAATCCTGCGATCGAAGGCCTTGAAATATCGTGGACTTCCACCAATCCCAATGTGGCGTATGTGGATTCAGACAATGTGCTTCACGCTGTTGCTGAGGGCGAGGCTGTGATTACCGCCTATAACACGGAATACCGACTCAGCTCGAGCTTCAAAGTTACTGTCAACTCCATCCTTTATGGTGATGCCAACGACAACGGCATTGTCTCAATCGATGACGTGGTTACCGACGTCCATTACATCCTGGAGAAAGACCCGCAGCCGTTCTCGTTCAAGAAAGCGGACGTGAACAAGGACCTTGCCATCAATATCCTTGACGTCTCCAAGACCGTGGCCATCGTTCTCACCTCAGAAGCCCGACCCTCGGCTCTCGGCGCACATCTCTGCGGCGTGGCTGCTCCCGGTGCTTCACTCGAAGCGGACAACGTGACTTTCGATGCCGGCGGACGAGCAAAATTAGTGCTCCGTCTCGCAGGGAATGTCGAGGCTACAGCCATGCAGGGGGATATCCGTCTGCCGGAGGGTGTGCGCATCAGCAATGTCTCAATGTCCGACGGTCAGGACAGCGACCATGTTGTAAGCTATGCTCAGCTCAAGAGCGGCGCCACACGTTTTGCGGTCTACTCAATGTCCTTGGCAGAAGTAAAGGCAAACTCCCCACTGATCGAGGTTGAACTCGAGAGCGAGAATCCGTTTGCCGGCGGCGAAGCATCGGTAGGCGAGATATACGTATCTGACACGGAGTGCAATCTCCTGCGCATGGAGGGGATCTCAGTGAACGTGTCGGGCGCATCGGGCGTAAACGACATAAATATCGGCACAGAGGCTCCTGCGGATATATACAGTGTGCAGGGTGTGCTCCTCATGCGCGATGCCACGGCAGCCGACATCGCCGCTCTGGCACCCGGCATCTACATCATCGCCGGCAAGAAAGTGATCGTGAAGTGACACACGCAGCGACGCGACCCATCGCGTCAACTCGTAGGGACGCACCATGGTGCGTCCGGAATAAGATACCGTACCGCAGGTTGCCAACCTGCGAATCCATCGGGGGCGGTTGCTTGCAACCGCCCCTTTTTTATGTACCACAAGTAGCGGAAGTTTCCCAACTTCCGCATTACGGAGGTTAGGAAACCTCCGCTA
>CAYNNV010000266.1:0-2553 GCA_964398625.1 uncultured Sangeribacter sp.
AGTGCCGGTCAGGGTCACGGGAAGAGCAACACCAACTACACCTCGCAGGTGATTGCCGGTAATACTTTTGACTTCGTAGCAGAGCACGGCATGAGTATTTCAGAAGCGGGTTACGGGTTTGTATCCTGTTCCGCCGGTGCAGTAGAAAACGGCACGGTTAAGCTTGATGAGTTCAAGACTATCGACCTCATTCTCGGTAAGCAGAAAGCTACCAAGATCGGTAATGGCTTCAGCGGTATTCACTACCGTGCTTTCCCCCCTGCGCTTCAGGCCAAGCTCCGTACCTTCCTTAATACAGGCGGTCACCTAATCGTGAGCGGTCAGTATGTCGCCTCCGATCTTCTCGGAGATGATGCTTCGGAAGAGGATCGCCGTTTTGCCCGGGATGTGCTCGGCATAGACCTCGATGGTTCTTCTAAATCAAATGGCAAACTCAATGCAGCTAAAGGCTCCGGCATAGCACCGGCGTCACTTACCTTTTCAAATACTCTCAACGAGAAACTATACATCGTGGAAAAGCCTGACCGTATCAGCTCAACAAAGGGGGGCAAAACTCTGCTTTCCTTCTCCGACTCTTCTCGCCCGGCTGCCATACTCAATCAGACGGGTAAGGGCAAGGTAGTTGTAATGAGCGTGCCCTTCGAGACCATTTACGGCGAAGATGATCGCGATGCCCTGATGAAGAGCATGCTTAAGGCGTTGAATTGATTTTTCCACTCTTCACAGGTAATTTTTCCCCACACAATCATTACTAATACAGTATGAAAAGAGACTTCCAGAATGATATAATAGAGTTTACCAACACAGATAAGCTACGCGAAATACTTGACGGTCTCCCGGATGAACAGCAATATGCCTTTGTAAAGATTGGCACAAGAGATATAGAGCCGGATGATAATTTCTTTCACCGTATGCTTCAGGTGGCTGAAGCTACCGATGCTACTCTCGTTTATTCTGAATACCGACTGCGTCAGGATGATGGCTCTCTTATCAATAACCCGGTGATTCCCTATCAATTAGGCTCCGTAAGAGATGATTTTGATTTCGGAGATGTAGTTCTTCTGCATATTGATGATGTGCTTGATGCTATTGATTTCTTCCAAGGCGACGAAGCCGGTATGCAAGATGGCGGATGGTATGCTCTACGTTTAAGAATTTCTACCGGACACCTCTTTGAGCGCATACCGGAATTTCTTTATACGGTTAAACGTGTGGACTATCGTGCCTCGGGTGAGAAGCAGCATGATTATGTGAATCCTCGACGGCAATCTTATCAGGAGGAAATGGAGAAAGTGGCAACACGATACCTGAGAGTGCTTAACTGCATGGCACCGGAAGAGAAAGAGCGGGTTGACCTGCTTGCCGGTGATTTCCCGGTAAGAGCATCGGTGATTATTCCGGTTCGTAACCGCGTCAGCACAATCGGTGATGCCATTGCTTCGGCACTTGCGCAAGAATGCGATTTCGATTTCAATGTCATAGTTGTTGATAATGCATCTACCGATGGCACTACTGACCTCATAGTCGGGATAGAAGACCCGCGTCTTATTCATATCCGTCTTGACGGAAGCGAGAATCTTGGAATCGGAGGGTGTTGGAACCGGGCATTACTTCATCATGACTGTGGAAGATTTGCCGTGCAGCTCGATTCTGACGATATTTACAACTCTCCCGATACCCTGGCGCGAATAGTGAAGGAATTTTATAAAGAGGGCTATGCTGCCGTGGTAGGATCGTATACCATGACCGATTTTGATCTCAACGTGCTTCCTCCGGGAATCATTGATCATCGTGAATGGACCGATAGTAACGGCGCCAACAATGCTTTGCGTATCAATGGCTTCGGAGCTCCACGGGCTTTCTTTACCCCGGTGGCCCGCAAGATTCTTTTCCCGAATACAAGTTATGGTGAAGACTATGCCATGATGCTCTCCATAAGCCGCAACTACCGCATAGGGCGTATCTATGATTCTCTATACTTCTGCCGTCGATGGAAAGGTAATTCCGATGCATCTCTCAGTCCTGTACAAGTAAATGCTCACAATTATTACAAGGATTTTTTGCGCACCTCAGAGATGGAGGCACGGTTTCGCATTAATGCACAGAAGCCGGGTCACGGTGAAGCTAACATACCAATTCCCGGAATTTTTGAAAATTAAGTCTATGGCCGCAACGGAATCCCAAACCCCGGCTCTTGATTTCTTCCGACGCCAACTCAGGCATTGGGCGCAAGCCGCACAAAATTTCCGACTTCTTGAAGGGGCGGAAAGTAGGATTGTGCGCCTTGGAAAATGCGACATCAAGCTGCTCCACAATCCTGCGAGAATCCGCTCTACAGGAGCTAAGGTTGACGGTAAAAGTCTCGGAGACAGGCCATGTTTCCTCTGTGCAGGCAACCGCCCTAAGGAGCAGGCGGTACTTGCTCTCGGTAACAATATGGAGATATTGGTAAATCCGTATCCAATACTTTCACCTCACTTCACTATAGCAGCACACAGACATAAGCGCCAGAGTGCACCTCCATTGGAGATGATTGACTTTGTAAAGGAAAAT
>CAYNNV010000267.1:0-2553 GCA_964398625.1 uncultured Sangeribacter sp.
TTCATAAACATACAATCCGCTGTTTGAGGGTTCGAGAGCCACAAGCACACGTCCGTCAAATTTACCTTGCTTCGTAGTGTCTCCGTTCTCTACGATAGCATAATAGGTAGCCGCATAGAGACCGCTCTCAACGGGTTGTGATGCATAGAACTCCACTACTTCTGAAGCTTCAGCTTCAGTATTTTTCTCACTGTTGGTGCAGCTTATGGCTCCTATTAAAAACAAGGCACAAGCCGCTATTACATTAATTTTTTTCATAATCACTTCTTTTTCTTCGGAAATTAATTCCTAATTATCCTGTAATAAAGCAAACGTATTTATTGCCGAATTTGTTTATATTGATTTTTTCCATTAGCTTTGCAGAAAAATCTTACAACCTATAACTTATCCTCAGTATGCGATTTTATCTTTCTTTAGCTTCTGCTATCCTTCTGCTTCAGCCTTTGACTGCTGCTGCATCACCCCTTACTCCCGAAGAGGCTTTGTCACGTCTTTCCTCCTCCGAATTTAAGAAAATATCAGCTTCCAAGCCTTCCTTTGATGTCACTCCGCTAAGTGTGGTCCGGATGACGAATGGTAACCCCGGAGCGTATTTTATGACGGGAGCTGACAATTCCTTGCTCCTTGTGGGTGCCGACACACGTACTGCTCCGCTGCTCGCATATATTCCTGATGCAAGATCAATTGATTCAGAGTCTATGCCTCCACAGCTGACATGGTGGCTTGAGTCATATATGAAGGAACTCTCCTCGCTTGATGGCTCTGACGAAACTGACCCCGGTGATACGGAAGACTTTGCCTTCAAAGAGCTTTATGCTACAATCGATGCTTCTCGTACTCCGGTAAATCCTCTTCTTACCACTACCTGGAATCAGGATTATCCATATAACTCTCTTTGCCCGAATTCTTCAGCCGGACATGCTGTCACGGGTTGTGTCGCCACTGCCATGGCTCAAGTCATGGCCTATTATCAATGGCCCAAGAAGGGGAGAGGTTATGCTGAATATAACGCAGGTTCTTTTGACTATGAGAATGTTTCATTCAGTTGGGATGAAATGCGAGATTACTACTCCGCTGATGACGATGAATCCACTTTTGCCGAACGAATAGCGGTCGCCGAGCTTATGTATGCTTGTGGAGTGGGTGTAAAAATGATATACACTCCACAGATAAGCGGTGCTTATTCCATGCGTATAGCAGATGCCATGCGCGACTATTTCCGGTATGCTTCCACAACATGCTATAAGGTACGCGATGTTTACTCCCGTCTTGAATGGGAAGATATGCTCTATAGAGAGCTGGAGGCCGGGCGCCCTGTGCTGTATGGAGGCAGAGGTGAGCTTGGAGGTCATTCTTTCGTATGTGATGGCTATCTTTCCGAAGGTCTCTTCCATTTCAATTGGGGCTGGGGAGGAAATTATGACGGCTATTTCCGCATTTCGGCTCTCAATCCGATGGATGTGGGCATTGGTGGTGGATCGGGACAGTTCAACACTGATCAGGACGCCATAATGGGAATATATCCGGATTATGAAGATGAAGGTGGTACTGAACCTTCCCCTCTTTTCTCTACGGGTGGATTTACGCAAGGTTCCAATTATTATAATCGCGGCCGGAAGTTTGATCTTCAGTTCACTATCGACCGTGGTGCAATTATAAACCCCTCTGCAAAGAGTTATAGCGGGACACTCGGGGCCATGCTGTTTGACGGACGTAACGCACCGCAATGGATTCCGGGATCAGAAGCTGAGTTCGATCCTATTGATGATGAAGGTCAAATGGACTTGAAGACACGCTACAGTGGGTCAATTATATATGATGGCTTGCCACAGGGGGAATATCGTGTTTATCCGGCCACCTGCCGTGAGGGAGAGGCGCCGGAAATTATCCGTGTTTGCGATGCCACTTCCCAATATGTCCTGATGACCGTGAAGGAGGATGGCAAGGCGAGTCTACGGCAAGATTTTTCCGGCGTGATTCCGGATATTACCGTCACCAATATTTCCGCTCCCGAGAAAGTTATTACGAGAAATGAAATGTCTTGCGGTATTACTTTTGTAAGCGGTATGACGGGATATAAAGGTAGCCTCTATCTTACCGCTACCCCTGAGGAGGGAGGAGCAGAATCCATCATCGGTTTCTTGGAGGTTGACCAACCAGAAGCGCACATCCTTATTTCTTCCATCCCTATCATGGCTGCGCTTGAACCGGGTAACCACAGATTGCGCGTACGCGATGATATGTGGCGTTCGCTTGGTCCTGAACCTGTCTTTGATCTTCAGTATGTCGGCATTGAATCTGTGTCCGGAGAAGCAGGCAATGTAAATGGCGAAGATAAGGCGAGATTCTACACCATTGACGGTCAACTGATCTCTGATCCTGCCGGTCAATCTAAACCAATAATTCGCGTCTCTTCCAATGGAGCCGAAAAGTTGCTATTGAAGTAGTGGTATATTTTTTTTGTGCGACAACCTCAATTTTTTATCCTACTTTAACAAGTCTTGAACTCTTTGCTTGTAAAATTTTCATTAATTTTGCAACCTACATGTCACT
>CAYNNV010000268.1:0-2551 GCA_964398625.1 uncultured Sangeribacter sp.
TATCTCTTTTTTAAGATGGACTTCACATGATTATGGTTTGGCTGAATAGTTACCCTTGCGCATATCCTAGATTTCCCGGGAATAAAAATTGGAGAAGATTCCTTATTCATGGCGTCAATATCAGATAGAATCTCCAAAATAACCATAGCAAAGCCTGATGCGATTTATTTCCGTCGTCTGCGTATAGGTTCTGCATCACGAAAGTCGGAGGCTCAGATAATGAAATTGAGAAGGAAAAGCAATCTGATTCAGCAATATATGATTTTATACCTAAAAAATTTTCCAAACTACAATCTGCGTCTTTATGGCTCACGTATTTTGGCAACTATATTGAATTAAGTTGAGTATCTCATGAAATAATGGAAGAAATGATTTATGGAAACTTCTGGAATGGTTTCGATAATTACGCCGTCTTATAATTGCTCTAAGTTTATTGGTGAGACGATTGAGTCCATTCAGGCTCAGACGTATGAGAATTGGGAGCTGCTCATCACGGATGATTGTTCTACGGACGATACCCGAGAGATTATACGATCTTATGCAGAGAAGGATTCGAGAATCAAATTGTTTTGTTTAGAGAAGAATTCCGGCGCAGGAGTGGCGCGCAACAATTCTATTCATGAAGCAAAGGGTCGCTATATAGCTTTCTGCGACAGTGACGATCGTTGGTATCCAGAGAAGTTGGACAAGCAACTGAATTTTATGACACAAAAGGGTTGCGGAATGTCATACACATCTTATATGACTTGTGATGAAAACGGAGTTGTGGATGGAATAGTCGTCTGCAGGCATGAGGAAACGCTATCCTCCTTGAAGAAAGACGATAAGATAGGGTGTCTGACTGTGATGTATGACACAGACAAAGTGGGTAAGGTGTATATGCCCGAGCTCCGTAAACGTCAGGATTGGGCTATGAAGCTAAGAGTCTTGCAAATATGTGGAAAAGCTTATGGTCTTAAGGAACCGTTGGCGTATTACAGACTGCGCTCTGGGTCAATATCCAGCAAAAAGCAAGCTCTGGTGAAATATAATATTTCAGTCTATCATGAAATTTTCGGATGGTCAAAGCTTCGGTCAACCCTTTTTTTTCTATTCGCTTTTATGCCTGCTTATTTATTGAAGAGGCTGGGGCTCAAATATATTAATCAATAGTACGCATCAAGTGATGAAACGATATAATATAGCAGTAGCGGGGACGGGATATGTAGGCCTGTCGATTGCGACTTTGCTCGCTCAGCACAATCATGTGACTACCGTAGATGTTATCGCCGATAAGGTAGATAAGATTAATCAGAGACTTTCGCCGATTCAGGACGAATACATTGAGCGCTATCTCAGTGAAAAAGACCTCGATCTGGCGGCTACGCTTGACGGCGCCGAAGCCTATCGCAACGCTGATTTCGTGGTGATTGCAGCTCCTACCAATTATGATCCCCAGACCAACTACTTCGACACTCATCATATCGAAGACGTAGTAGACCTTGTGCTGTCGGTCAATCCCTCAGCCGTGATGATTATCAAATCGACCATACCGGTGGGCTATTGCCGGAGCCTGTACGTGAAGTATGCCAAAAAGGGTGTCAAGGAGTTCAACCTTCTCTTTTTCCCGGAATTCCTTCGCGAATCTAAGGCTTTGTACGATAATCTCTACCCTTCCCGCATCATAGCCGGAGTACCCAAGATAATTGACCGCCCAGAGTTCGCCGAAGAAAACGAGGCAATACTCTTAGTGACCGATATTTCCAGAATGGACCAAGCGGCCCATACTTTCGCAGCGTTGCTACAACAGGGCGCTGAGAAAGCGGATATTCCGACCCTTTATATGGGCATGAAAGAAGCTGAGGCCGTAAAGCTTTTTGCCAACACCTATCTCGCTCTCCGGGTGAGCTATTTCAATGAGCTCGATACTTACGCGGAGGTCAAAGGACTTGATTCGAGAGCCATAATCGACGGAATAGGCTTAGACCCACGTATCGGCACGCACTACAACAATCCTTCATTCGGCTACGGAGGATATTGCCTGCCGAAAGACACCAAGCAACTGCTTGCCAACTATGAAGATGTGCCGCAAAACATGATGTCGGCCATTGTCGACAGCAACCGTACACGCAAAGACTTCATTGCCGACCGCGTTCTCCGGCTCGCCGGATGGTATGACTACACCGAGTCGAGCGCATTTTCATCTGGCAAGGAGACCGAGGCATGTACCATCGGAGTGTATCGCCTCACCATGAAGTCCAATTCCGACAATTTCCGTCAATCCTCCATCCAGGGAGTGATGAAGCGCGTTAAGGCCAAAGGTGCACAGGTGATTATCTATGAGCCTACTCTTGAGAACGGGTCGACATTTTTCGGCTCAGTTGTGGTGAACGACATTGATGAGTTCAAGCGCCGGTCGAAAGCAATAATTGCCAACCGTTACGATTCGGTTCTGGAAGACGTAATTGACAAAGTCTATACGAGAGACATCTTCCGGAGAGATTGATCGGAATTTACTAAGGCGTAAAGACATTTAGATATGAACTGTGGGGAGCTTGGCTCCCTGATGCGG
>CAYNNV010000269.1:0-2550 GCA_964398625.1 uncultured Sangeribacter sp.
TCTCGGAAGACCTTTTCAACGCAGCCGAGCCAGAGATCATCCCCGAAGGATTTGATGCCGAAAAAAATAGCATCAGCTTCACCGAGGGTGACTTCAATGATGAGTGTGCTATCAACATTGCCACCCAGGCCGGACTCGCAGCTGCCACGCTCACAATAAGCGAGGGAGAAGAAGAGGGAACGGATTACGACCTTCTTGATCCGACTTCACTGGCAACACTCAGCGAGCTTGGTATCAAGTTTATAAACATCACTTCTGACTCAAAATTGGCTAAGATAAACCTGAAGGATTATCTTGCCGGGGCTGGAAGCAAGGATCTATTTAACTCACGCACGTCGACTGTAAAACTGGAGGTTACCGACAAGCTCAACCGATCGGAGGAAATCGCATTTAATACCACAGTAGACTCCAAAGAGATTTTTGAGTTGGAGCCGAGCATCAAAGACACCCGCGACGACTCATATATCCTGCTTGCTCAAAGTTATGAAGTGAAAGTCAAATCCAACCTAAAAACCGAGGATGATCCCGGTATTGAGTGGAGCGTTGTCGACAAAGCCGGCAACGAACTTGCCCAGCCCACGCTCACCAAAGGAGATAACCCCGGCGATTTCACGCTTGCATTCACCACACCCGAGGAAGCATCGGATTTTGTAGTCACCGCCAAAGCTGAGGGCAAACAAGATCACTCATGGAATATCCATGTGCCGCGCTGCACGATAAACGAAATCAAGGATTACGATGTGTGGGCTACGCACACCCATTTCACACTTGTGCCTGAGAATAACGAGGATCTCGATATCATCCTCAAAAATCTGAATCTTTCCGGAGCAGGAGAACCGACTCTTGTTGCCCGCGAGGATGACGCACTTACCTTTGATGTCAGGAATCTTACCCCCGCAAATAACTACACACTGACACTTGCCCTTGCTGAAACGACACAGCAGAGTTTCACAACAGAGGTAGCCGAGCAACTTCCTAATTCTGACATGGAAAAGTGGGCCTCGTCAAGAGTCAAAGATTATCAATGGGAATGGATAATTGGAGATGGTACCGTATGGTCTTCATTAAATAAACTTACATTATCAAACACTCAAAAGGGAAGTTGGATAAATAAGGAGCCCAACCCTTATGCTTTCAATGCAACATCAGGTACTATTCCTGCAAATGCACGCAGTACTGACTCACATACTGACGGAAGTTTTGGATTTAGCAGCACAGATGCCAGCGGACACACCATAGGACAAAATAACACAGTCTCCGGTAATGAACATTCTGGCGACAATGCAGCTCTTATAAGAACTGTAGGATATGCCAGCTCAACAAAGCTTGGACAACAAAATTCAGCAAGTACTGAATCAGGAAAAATGGGTAATTGCCGTGCCGTTTCAGCTGGTGAATTATATTTGGGAACCTATAATAATGGTCCAGTATATGGCTATAAATTTGATTCACGCCCAAGCTCGTTATCATTCTATTATAAGTATGTAACTGCTACACCCAAAAATGGCGACTATGGTACGGCGGAAATCTCAGTATTGGATATTGATGGAAAAGAAATTGCTTCTTCATCTATAAAACTTGAAGAAATAGACTCCTATACCCCCAATACCATAGAACTAAAATATCCCACACCAGCAAAAAAAGCTTATTCAATACAAGTAGTCTTCAGATCTTCTGGATTAAAAGATCTGGGTGACAAGATTAACACAACTTTTCTAATCCCACCGGGAGCTTATAATCTTGGTGGAGGTGAGTATGTTGGTTCGGAGCTGTATATTGACGATATTGTGCTTAACTATTGATTTTAAGAAGTCATGAAAATGATGAAAAAATATATAATTGCGCTTGCTGCGGTGGCAGGACTCACTGCGGCCGGGTGCAGCAGCGAAATGCCGGGTGACGACAATGCAGGCAAGAAATATGGGACTCTCTCCATGCAATCGATCACATGTGTGATTGATGAGACTGAGATGTCGCGCGCAACGAGTGCTGAGGATTTTATCGTAGAGATATTCAAAGGCGAGAATCAAGTCGGCGAATCTTATACTTACGGAGAGATGCCCGAAGCATTAATACTTGAAGTCGGCGACGGCTATAGCGTCAAGGTTCATTCTGCGGAACTTAAATCTTCTGGTTTTGATGTCCCATATTTCAAAGGTGCTACCTCCAAGGATTTTTCAATTAAAGAGAATGTAGTTCAAGAAATTGAGCCTATAACATGCACCCTTGTAAACATAAAAGTTACAGTTGATCTATCGGGTTTGCCAGATAATCTTTTTTCGGATGCAAAAACTGTTGAAGTCAAATACAACGGTGAGGTACTTGAATTTAATGAAAATAATTTTGAACAATCGGGTTATTTTGCCCCCGCAGAAGACCCAAATGCAATTATGACGGCAGACTTTAGCAGCAAAATTAACGGAGAGGAATTTAAATTGCCCACGGAGACGTATAAAGACATCAAAGGAGGCACACACCATATAATCGCGTTCAACGTAAAGACCTCGGAAGGAAAAAAGTAACACACACCACAGCACACTGACCAATCAT
>CAYNNV010000270.1:0-2546 GCA_964398625.1 uncultured Sangeribacter sp.
GTTTTAAGAACCAGAGTGATATTCTTTTCTTTAGCTTTGAGCGCTTTAATGCCCAAGGAGAGAGCGTACCGTGGATGTGAATGCAGAGCTTTACGTGGCGACCCTTAACTGCTTTGTATGCATAGTAGTTTTGCATCATCCATAAGCTGTGGATATGGAGGATATCGAGCGAGTTGACAGAATTCCGAAGCCCGCGGCCCATCTGAGGCGAAAGCCCCAATTTGTTTAGCGATTTTAACAATGCGGGTAGTACGCGGGGGTCGTATAGTTTAATGTCGAAGCCTGATGGAAGTTCACCATTAGCTTTAAGGGAATGTACTTCAAGATTTACATATCCGTTTAAGGCTGACGATAGGTGCTTGACGCAATTTGAAACTCCGTCTGATTCCGATTGTATGTTGGATACCAACTGTATTACTCTCATGTTTTGATTCTTTAAGATTTTGAACATGGTCCATACTCTATACAAGAAATACCACCGCGCAAGAGTGATTCAGAAAGGTGGTAAAGATTTCGGGCCGCTTTATCGGCATTCCAGGTTTCGTGGATTGTCTCAAATGCGTTTTTCTGAAACGAAGCGAGCTGTTGCGGGTCGTTAATAAGGGAAATGATTTTTTTTTGAAATCCCGAGTAGTCTCTATGATTGTATGTGTATCCGTTTTTTCCATCATTGATTAAAAACGGCGTGGCGCCTGCCTCAATGCAAGCAACCGGACAACAGCCATTGCCCATAGCTTCATTAAGCACAGCCCCCCAGCCCTCCTGACGGTCGCTTGTGAAGCAGAATATTTGGCTTTGTTGCATGATGGCCTGAACTTCATCATTAGTTATATTTCCCAAAAATTCAATTTCGAGATTATTATTTTCTGCTTCAGATTCGAGCGGTTGCTTGAGATGCCCCTCTCCAATCATGGTAATATGATAAGGACACTCCTGTGATTTCAGCTTTTTTGCTAAATCAATCATCATTTCGGGATGTTTCCAAGATATAAATCTTCCGACCCATAATAGGCTGATAACTTTTGAGCTATGCTTTTTTTTATAAAGTTCTTCAAATGAGATGTCAGGTATTTTTGGAAAATATCCCCATTTAAAGCACTTGTTCCGGAATTAGAACAGACGGCGAAAGTCGCGTGCCCCGTATGCGCTCTCGCATATTGCATAAATCGGCTTATTATGACAATGCAGGTGATAGAAGAGTTGTTGTTCCATCAATCGTGGAGATAATAGGTTGATAAAGCCTTTTTTTAACCATCGTTCACTGTATAAGAATGTGAGTTTTCCTGTTCTTACTCTGGCCCGGAGATAATCTATGGGAGCAGCTCCATATATCATGACATCAGCGTCCTCAATTATTTGATAAAGCTTAGAGGCATTACTATTGCTATCCGCTTTTATCAAATATGGTCTTGAAGAATAGTCATCGCCTCCTTTTCTGTTGGATTCCGGAGCCGTTCCTGTCTCGATAAATTTGAATTTTCCGTCAGTCAGACGGTATAACATGTCGGCCACACCTACCTGATGGTTGTTCAGGACAACGCTTATAAATACAATCGTCATGGACAAGCAAAAATAAATGAGTAGATTACCGTTTTAACGCTTTACGCATTATCTGCGATATGTTCGGACAATCAATACATTGGCCTATTATTACCCAATACAACATAGCAAGGAATCCGCCCGCTGCCAGGACATATCCCTCAAACCACGCGTGAACGAAGAAGGCAATAAAGCAGGTGAACACGAACCGTGAATGAAGAGAAGAAATATTTCGCGTATTGTAATAGGTCCTGTAAAGGATAAACAGATAAACAGCAAACCCCACGATACCCAACATGGAGAGAACTGTAAGATGCGAAGTGCCCGGTTCAATCTGTCCATCTATTTCGGAATACGTGTCTCCGCTATTAATATCTATTGCGCAAAAGCCAACCCCTAACAAGGGGGATGATTTGAATTCATTTATGCGGTATGATATCTTATTTTGTCGGCTGTCAAGAGCTGAAGAGCTCTGTCTTTCGCGCGTTTCATGCTTGTTGATTAATCCTTTGAATACAATCCCGTAAATTGGTATTGTGAGCAATACAGAGACTACTAATATACCGATCATCCTTTTCTTGACTTTGGGATTTACCTTGCCCATAATAAGATTGTACACAATACCAATTCCTAAACCCAACAGAGAGGCGCGGCTTGCAGAAATTACCACGCTCATCACCGAGAAGAAAAATAGTAACAGGTATATTTTATTAGTATTTTTCTGATACAGGAAATAAAAGAATAGGGCGGAACTCATTGCCACGGGCCCCAACATCATTGAATGTGAAGTCAAACCGCCAAATCGTCCGCCATAATTTGAATACTGATCAAACGTTTCGGTATTGTGCCATACCGATTTCATGAGATTAATTCCCAGGAAGTAGCAGAAGAAAGAGCCGACACCGAGTATTATTATTCCCCACATAAGATATTTGAATAGATAGGCACGAAATCTTACGGCCAATTCCGTTTCCAGAGCCGATGAGCATACGGTCGTCAACAATATC
>CAYNNV010000271.1:0-2537 GCA_964398625.1 uncultured Sangeribacter sp.
AAAAAAATAAGTTTAAACCACTTCGTGATGTGAAAATAAGTTTCTTGGAATTCATTGATTATTCCTCTCCGGAAAGGTTTACTGCGTAGTAATATTTCTTTCCGGTGGGGTAGAGGCCGGTGAGGAACATAACCTTGTCGCTATCATCATTCTTCATGATGGAGTTGTAAATGAACTCTACATCATCGGAGCTATTTACATCCTGTCCGTTGATTTCAGTGATGATGAAGCCATCCTTGATGCCGGCGTCCTTGAAGGGTCCGGGCTTGATACCGGTCACTTGAACACCATTTGAAATTCCAAGATTACGCTTTGTCTCCTGTCCTACTTTCATGAAGGCGCAACCAATTTCACTGAAGTCACCCTTCTTTGTGATTCCGGTGCTTCCCTGTGTATTTCTAAGCACACCGCTCTTGGTCACTTTCTTATTGTTTCTTACGTAAGTAAGTGTGATAGTGTCGCCGGGACGGAATTTATTAAGCTGCTCCACAAGCTGGGCATGATTTGTCACTTCCACACCATTTATGGCGGTGATGACATCATCAGTCTCAAGTCCCATCTCCTTGGCTGTACTTCTGTCGCTCACATCAGCCACAATAAGTCCGGTCTTGGTGGCAGTAATATCCTTCTCTTTTGCAATCTTTGCATCAAGTTCTGCAACAGTACATCCGAGAACTGCCCTCTGCACTGTTCCATACTGACGAAGGTCAGTCATGACTTTCTTCACGATTGTAGTGGGAATAGCGAAGGAGAATCCGGAGTAACTACCGGTGTTACTGTATATGGCGGAGTTGATACCAACGAGTTCTCCTTTAAGATTCACCAGAGCACCTCCTGAGTTACCGGGATTAAGAGCGGCATCAGTCTGAATGAAGCTTTCAATACCCATTCGTCCACGATGAGCGTTCTGTCCGAGACTTCTGGCCTTGGCACTCACTATACCTGCGGTGACAGTAGAATTGAAACCAAAAGGATTACCTACTGCCAATACCCATTCTCCCACTTTGAGAGTCTCGCTATCTCCGAAGGTGATATAATCCAAACCCTTTGCATCAATCTTGATGAGAGCGAGGTCAGTGGCTTCATCTGTTCCGACTATGCGGGCCTCATATGTGGAGTTATCATTAAGAAGGACCTCAAGTTTGTCTGCTCCTTCCACAACATGATTGTTGGTGACGATATAGCCATCTTCGGTCATGATGACACCTGAACCTAAGCCACTCTGCACGGGCTCACCCTTTTTCTGCTGCTGGCGGGGTTGCTGCTGACGCTCCTGCGGGCCAAAGAAGAAGTCGAACATGCCGAATGGATCAGACCCGAAACTTCCATAGCTTTGCTGCTGGCGCGAGGTGAAACTCTTGATACAAACCACATTGTTCACAGTCTTTTCGGCTGCAACCGTAAAGTCTGTCTCAAATGATGCCGGTGCAGCTGAAGTGCGTATAAACGAACCGGAAGTGTAATTATTAGACGAAGATTCATTTTCAATCTCCGTTGTGCTTGCTGAAGAAGAGAGAGGAAGCGAGGCCATCAATGTGGCTACCGCTAACGTGGAATAATACTTTATCTTCATGTTTCCTTATGATGTTGGAACTATATATTATCAAAATATACTGTACTTAATCAAAGGAAAAACCGGACTTTTTATTACACTTCAACCATTCACTTTAAACAATATTAATAATCCCCCGATAGAATTAACACTTGTTAAAACGCAACATCCCTTAATAAAGACCTTATTCCACCAAATATTAATGCCGCGTTTTATCCATTCAACAATTAGAAGTGAATAATGCACCAATAAAAGAAGTATAATGCAACGGTAGGCATGACAAGCAGGAGTGAGTCAATCCTATCCAATATCCCTCCATGACCGGGTATCAGATGGCCGGAGTCCTTTAATCCAAGACTTCTCTTTATCAGTGACTCTATGAGGTCACCAAATGTGCCGAATACGGATACTAATATCCCTGTGAAAATCCAGAAATAAATCGCCCCCTGCAGGTGAAGTTTTGGATAAAAGCCAAATGTTTTGAAAATGTAATAAAATGCCACTCCTGCTCCAATATTGAAAATCAGACCTCCCAAAAATCCTTCCCAGGTTTTTTTAGGACTAATTCTCATGAATAGCTTATGGCGTCCAAACATGCTTCCCACAAGGAATGCACCGGTGTCGTTTATCCAAATCATGCAGAATATGGCAAGAAGAAAATAACTCTCTCCAAAGTATATTTCGTTATTGTTATACCACAAGTTATTAGTGACAAGACTAAGCAGATTCATGGCTAATAGGGGAAAGCCTAAGTAAACTATAGAAAGGATACTTGTTGAAAGCTCTTTCACGGGATTACCCTTAGGAACGTATAGTTGAGCTATAAATCTGAAAATGATTGCCAAGATAAAGATAACTAACGGATATAAGAAAATTGAAAGAGGTATCGACACACAACAGATAACGTCAAGAACCTGTAAAGTTCTTGAAAATGGCTCATTACCGTAAATCATCTTCTCAAGTTCGATTAGCCCGAGGGCTGCAA
>CAYNNV010000272.1:0-2508 GCA_964398625.1 uncultured Sangeribacter sp.
CTCAAATAGAAGCGTCGTTGGCATTATAGAAATATGCTTTGCCCCATATGTAGACACCAAGTTGGGGACGATCTAAAGGAATATTGAGAAAGCAGAGAGGAGCATTGGCTGGGAGAGTAAATGAGCCGGAAAGATTACCCTTTGTGGGACGCACTTCGTAGGTGGCGGCAGAAGAGCCTTTGTATTCGTCGGAGAAATATGTAGATTCTGTAATAGGAGCTTTGTTGATTTTCTTACCGTCACGATAGATGTCGAAAGCTTGCGATTCCGGGTCTTGAGTTAGATATCGCCACGATATATTGACTTTTTCGGGTGATTCACGGACTGCCACTACTCCACGGCCAAGATTTTCCATCTTAAGACGAGAAAAATCATATCTGGCCTGAGAGATGGCGGAGGCCGGAATCAAACTAAATATAGCACCCAATAGGAAGGAGCGGAAGAGGTTTTTATACATTGATGTCTAGGTTAGTATTAGAAAGAATTTTCAAAGGTATAAAAAATTTTTAGTTTTTACAAATAAAAATACATAAGATTAGTTTGGAGGATGATTAGACATTTCATCGGTTACCGTATGCTGAGCGTAAACGCACCGGAACGGTGATTACCACTCTAAGGGCTGCCCGCAACGTACCGGGGCGGTGCTTACTACATTTTGGAGATGTGGGGAATTTTTATTAAATTTGCAGAAGAAACAAATAAGACACTTATTAAAACCTAAAAATGAAAAGATTTTTTACCATGGTTGCTGCAGTTGCAGCAGTGTCTGGGGTTGCCGCGATGGCAAATGCTCAGACTTATGCTCCGCAAGTGAAAATGGGAGCAGTAGAAGTTAATGACGAGATAATCTTTGATACTCCCGAGGGAGACTTGAAATGGCTCGACAGGAAATGTGATGGCTTTGTCACCAAGGCTTATGATGCGACTCATGGAGAGATTCTCGGCTCAGTAGTGCAGATGGTAGAAGGTGAAGACGGGAATGTCTACTTGAGCCATATGGCCTCGGAATACCCTGTCAATACCTGGACTCGCTTTGAGCGGGAAGGCAATACTCTGGTGATGGAAGGAGTGCAAGCCATCTACATGGAGTATGATGATTATTATGATGTAGATTTCATCGTGTATCTGGCACCGATGAAGGTAGTGATAAACAATAATGTAGGTTACTTTGTAGTGACAGACGATGCCCGCTTTGTTCTGAATATAGGAGAAGATGGAAGCTTGACATCAGCTGATCCTGAGATTCTCTTAGGAGTGTGCGTACACACGCTTGATGATAGCGTTGAAGGCAATGATGTGTGGATATGGAAAGGATTTGGCGACCGAGACATCACCATGGTGCCTGCTACCGGCCAACCTATTTCATTGCCAGAAGGCATAGAAGTAAATAATTGGGTGATGAACGATGGATATACCAATAATTTTGTGCAGGTGGCCATTGATGGAGAAGACTTCTATGTTAATGGCACCGACCGTTCGCTTCCTGAAGCATGGGTGAAAGGAAAAATAGCTGATGGCAAGGTGACATTCCCCTCTGGTCAGTATCTTGGTGCGGATATGGATATATACTATTACAGCTATTTCTGCGGAGCCAATTTCTTTGAAGAGAAAGACGAGAATGGAGATCCCTATCTCGTGTGCTCTTACGCAGACAGCGCCATATTCGCATACGATGCGGAAAATGGGAAATTGACAATGGAGAGGGGATATATCATCAATTCCACTCCAGAGGAACTCTTCCCTTTATATTTCTATGATGATGTAACGATTGGATTACAACACAGGAATCCTGAAATTGCACCAGAAGCTGCATATGGGATTGAATTCTATGAAAGCGACTGGGGCGATTCGGTATGGTTTATGCTTCCGAATGTAGATGAAGAAGGCAACATCCTTGATATCGAAAATCTATATTACGAGGTTTACGTCAATGGAGATCTTCAATATTTTGACATCGTTGATGAAGACTGGAATGTGGAGAATACTTCACGTGTACCGTATTTATACGACGACTGGAATGACTTTTGGGTGGATACTACCGACCCGAGGGATCACACTGTGTATATTTACTATGATGGAGACATCAATAGCATAGGGATCAGGAGTATCTATGTGAATGAAAATGGCGAGGACATCTATAGCCAGATGGGATACTGGGGCGATCCGGATTCAATTGAAGAAATTTCAGGCAATCAGATGCCTGTAGACGTGAAATGGTATGATCTTCAAGGACGTCCAATGTCTGGCAAAGGGCAAGGAATCTCTATTAAGGTAGCCACTTATAGCGACGGAAGAGTAGAACGTAGCAAAGTGAAATGATATTGAGACTGCTGTGAGTCATTGTTGCATCGAAGATACAAATATTGCAATGCAATTACATTTTTGTAAACGATGAACCTAACATGGTATCAAGGCATTTTAAGGATAAAGATACTATTAAAACACACACCCTTATTTATCCGCTTGATACTATGAAAAAGTTATTTTTATTGCTCGCAGTAGTTTTAG
>CAYNNV010000273.1:0-2453 GCA_964398625.1 uncultured Sangeribacter sp.
AATTTATGTCTTGCTTAATTTTAAGCATGACCTTCAGATGCTTCAGCAGAATTCCTATCGACCGGAGCGATATTGTAAGTGGCTCTTTAAAGGTGATTATGCTTCGTCATGGCGATTGGTGGATTTGGCTTTGTTGCTGTTACTCTTTTCAACTTTGCTCGTGCCTTATGTTTCATCAGTCTTTATTGCGCTGGTTGCACTCGCCAAGATATTTTTAATATTAAAACGGAAGTCAAAGAAGCCTCTCGTATTAACTAAGAGAGTCTGGCGACTTTATACAGTTTGCGGAGTGCTTTCAGTTGCGGCTGTAGTACTCACGATTATTTTGGGGACATTCAAGTCTGCTTTAGGAGTTTTGCTTCTGATTGCTATATTCTCATGGGTTATTGTGCTAATTGCACTATACATTCTCATGCCGGTAGAAAGCTCCATAAACAAGAAGTATTATAATGAAGCCCGAAAGATTATTAAATCAATGTCGGGACTGAAAGTTATCGGAGTGACCGGTAGCTTTGGTAAGACAAGTACTAAACATTATCTTAAAGCAATACTGTCAGAAAAGTATGATGTGCTTATGACGCCCGGCTCATATAATACAACAATGGGAGTGATACGCACCATCAGAGAGATGCTCAAGCCGTATCATCAAATTTTCATCTGTGAGATGGGTGCTAAAAATGTGGGTGACGTCAAGGAGATTTGCGAATTAGTTGACCCTGAAATAGGAGTAGTAACTGCAGTTGGTGAGATGCACCTTGAGTCATTTAAGACAATAGAAAATGTGCAGAAAGCTAAGTTTGAACTCGTGGATTCTTTGCCGGCTGACGGGCTTGCAGTGGTCAATAATGATTTTGAATATTGTGCAAACAGGCGTATAAGCAATGTTCCTATCGTAAGATATGCTGTGAGTAATCCGGACGGTGCTCAATATATTGCAGAAAATATAATCTATACTCCTCAAGGAACTTCATTTACTGTCAGGGGTGATGACGGATTTACTTTGGATCTGACTACTCAGCTCGTTGGAGAATGCAATATTTCCAATCTTCTCGCAGCTGTGATTCTTGCACACTATCTTGGCGTAAGCGATGAGCGCATACGCTATGCGGTAAGCAAGATTCAACAGGTAGAGCATCGTCTTAACCTCAAAGTGACTCCCGGTGGCGTAACTATTATAGATGACGCCTTTAATTCCAACCCATCTGGCTCTAAGATGGCGGTTGATGTATTATCACGCTTCACCTCAGGTAAAAGGATCATAGTTACTCCCGGCATGATTGAATTGGGAGAAAGAGGCCCTGAACTAAACAAAAAGCTTGGCGAGCATATAGGTACGGGCGTAGATATAGCTATAGTCGTAGGCAAATACAATCGTGATGCAATAGTGGAGGGAATAAGATCCACGGACTTCAACGAGGATAACATTATCATTGTGGATAGCTTCAATGAAGCTCAGCAGAGGCTTGCCGGTCTGCTTCAGCGCGGCGATACCGTACTATACGAAAATGACCTTCCCGATACTTTCAAATAATTCATATTAATCATATACACGTTAATACAAGATATTGTCGGCCGCGTCATTCTCCAATTGGCGCGGCCGCTTATCGTATGAATGGAATTTCTCGGCGGAATATTAAAATCTCAAATATTTAGAAAAATATTGTTGTTAGGATGCAACTATTCCCTCGCTGTGGATGACTAATAGATAAAATGAATTTAACTAAGTTATGCCTAATATTGAAAAATCTTCAGAGGAGGAAGTCTATTTGGCGGCAGTAAATAGCAACGGATCAGCCATTACTAAGATTTGCTATTATTATGCCTCTACACATGAAGAATTTCAGGATCTGAGACAGGACGTTCTTGTCAACGTCTGGGAAAGCAGAAAGAAATTCAGGGGCGATTGCCAATTATCAACGTGGATTTATCGCATAGCACTCAATACGTGTATATCTGCGTTTAGAAAGAAAACTCGCTCCCCTCAGCTTACAGACAGTTTCCCTGAAATTGCCGATGAAGATCCACAACTTACGGCGATGCATAATGAAATGCACGAGTTGATATCTAAGCTGTCTGCTTCTGACAGGGCCTTGATTCTGTTGTGGCTTGATGAACTAACCTACAATGAGATTTCTGATATTTTAGGAATTCCTCGAAACACTATAGCCTCGCGACTGCGCAGGGTGAAAGAAAAAATTGTAAATCTATCAAATTCTTGATTATTATGTCTGAGCAAAACAATATTAAGCCGGAAGAATTTACAGACCTTGAAAGCATGAAAACGATGTGGAATCAGGTGAACGGACGGCTCACACGACTTGAGGAGCAACTTCAGAGTGAAGGTCAGCGTGTATGTAATGAAAAAATAACAAGCACGCAGGCAAATCTTGCCCGTCGATACAAGCGTTTTGTCATAATGGCCTCAATTATGGCTTTCATCCTCCCCCTTACCT
>CAYNNV010000274.1:0-2443 GCA_964398625.1 uncultured Sangeribacter sp.
AAGCCTTTCTCTTGAGTTTCTGTAACATCAAAGTCTTTTTTTTCAAGAATACTTGCCTTAAATAATTCAGAAGTATCTTTATTTCCCGTTTTTTTACTGCGAAAAATGCTCATAATGGAAGCAGACTACGTATATAATCAGTCATCAACTTAATTGCCACTTTGTTATGCCCACCTTGAGGCACAATAAGATCAGCATACCTTTTGGTCGGTTCAATATGGAGTTCGTGCATAGGCTTGAGAGTATGTAGGTAGCGGTCTATAACCATCTGTGGTGTGCGTCCTCTTTCTATCACATCCCGACTTATCACACGTATTAAGCGATCATCCGCATCAGCGTCAACAAATATCTTCATATCAAGCATATCTCGTAACTCCTTGCAAGTGAGTACAAGAATCCCTTCAACTACTATCACTTCCTTGGGTTCAACATGGATTGTAGCAGGAGTTCGTGAGCAAGTGAGAAAGTCATAGGTCGGCATTTCTATTGATTTCCCCTCCTTCAGCATAGTAAGATGCTTCACAAGTAGCTCCCAATCTATGGAAGCGGGCTCGTCATAATTCATTTTCAGACGCACCTCAAGAGGTATGTCGGAGTTATCTTTATAGTAGCTATCTTGTGGCAAAACTACTACTTCCCCTGCTGGAAGTGAACGCACTATCTCGCTTACGACAGTCGTTTTGCCGGATCCGGTGCCTCCGGCTATTCCTATTGTCAACATATCTATAGGGATATTTTTGGATATTTGTATGCAAAAGTAAGAAAAAATTCCGATACTGAGCATACATCTCAGTAAGGAAAAAAAATTTTTATTAACTTTGCACTATAAATCGATTGGATGTGGTACTATCATCAATAAAAACATTCGGCCGATACTGTCTGTTTCTAACAAAAGTATTCGCTTGGCCTGATAAATGGAAGGAGTTTTTCAAAAACACACTATTTGAGATCTCCAAACTCGGAGTAGATTCTATTCCGCTGGTTATCATTATATCCCTGTTCATTGGAGCGGTTATTACCATTCAGATGACCATCAATATTGTTTCTCCGCTCATACCTTCCTACTCTACAGGTCTTGCCACGCGAGAAATTTTGCTTCTTGAGTTCTCATCTTCTATTATGTCACTCATTCTTGCCGGTAAGGTCGGATCAAACATAGCATCAGAAATAGGGACAATGAGAGTGACGGAACAAATTGATGCTATGGATATTATGGGCATAAACTCAGCCAACTTCATAGTCTTGCCCAAGATAGTAGGATTTGTCCTTTTCGTCCCGGTGCTGTGTGTGCTTTCCATGTTTATGGGCTTTTAGGCGGATGGTTTATCGCCAAATTCACAACTATGATATCTGTGGAAAATTATGTCTTCGGCATCCAATCATTCTTCAATGAATGGTATGTATGGTACGGCATTATTAAGACTTACTTCTTTGCTTTCATCATAACGTCTGTGGCGGCATTCTACGGTTATTACGTAAAGGGTGGAGCGCTTGAAGTTGGTAAAGCAAGTACTAATGCTGTGGTTGCATCATCCATTCTTATCCTTTTGGCCGATGTAATTCTCACTAAACTCCTTCTGCAATGATAGAGGCTAAAAATATTTCCAAATGGTTTGACGGAACTCAGGTGCTTCATGATGTTACAGCTAATTTTGAAACCGGGAAAACCAATCTTATCATTGGTCAAAGCGGTTCCGGAAAAACGGTATTGATGAAGTGTCTAATCGGACTTCTGAGACCGGAGGAAGGTGAGATATTCTATGACGGTCGAAATTTCCGTGATATGAATGATGCTCAGCTTAAGCAGTTACGCACTGAAATAGGCATGCTCTTTCAGGGTTCCGCTTTGTTTGATAATATGACAGTGCTTGGCAATGTGATGTTTCCCCTCAAAATGTTTTCAAAAGATTCTCATGCAGACCAACTCGAGAGGGCTCACTTTTGTATCAACAGGGTTGGACTTGAAAATGCCGACAATAAATATCCTTCGGAGATATCGGGAGGTATGCAGAAGCGTGTTGCTATAGCAAGAGCCATAGCACTCAATCCACGATACCTATTTTGCGACGAACCAAATTCCGGACTTGATCCCAGGACGTCAATTATGATTGATGAACTATTGAGTGATATCACACACGAATACAATATCACTACTGTAATCAATACACATGACATGAACTCAGTTCTCGGCATAGGTGAAAATATTATATTCATAAATAAAGGGTACTGTGACTGGATCGGTAATGATAAAACTATTTTCCGTTCTACCTCAAAGGCTCTTAACGATTTTGTTTTTGCTTCAAAGCTTTTCCATGAAGTGAAGCTTTATCTTGAAAGAAAAGCGGAAGAAGAGGAACAAATTAGAAAATAACTACCATACAAATTAGATATTTAAAAATGAGCCCTTCGATTAAAGTAGATCCCGGAAATAATTATCACGGTA
>CAYNNV010000275.1:0-2419 GCA_964398625.1 uncultured Sangeribacter sp.
GTCAGGTAGGCGTGCCTTATATCGTAGTATTCATGAACAAGTGCGACATGGTAGATAATTATCGCAACTAAAATTGCAACAACAATTAGCAGAAAGTTATCCATTTTTCTTTTAGGTCGCTTCATCTAAAATAGATTAATAAAGTTTCACAATAATATAAGATGGCCTTAATCAAAGAAGATTTCCCCTTTTGTGTAGCCGTAGTTTGATTCAATGACCAATATTACTTTTTCTGAAAAAGAAGCCCATTCATAGCAATAACGGGTTTCAACACACAGATTGGTATCTATAATTTGGTATAGGTTATCTCCGATTTTCTTTACCTCTACTGCATATTTGCCGGTGTCTACCTTTGTAGGCGTAAGGATATATTCCACTTCTACGGTATTGCCGTTCTTGCCAACTGCTACTGTTTCATTTGTCGGCTTAGTTACTTTATATAGTTCTTTTACGTCGTACTTACTCTCAGCACTTGCAAAAGATGCCGTCATTAATAATGACATGAGAATTGCGATTTTGGTTAATTGTTTCATTGAGTTATCTGATTTTTAGGATTATGAAATTGGACGCATAAGGGAGGGGTCGGTTGTGAAGGTATTTTTGTGAGTTGTCGGTGGCGTTGAGGCGGTAGAAGCAATAGTTCCAGCCTTGACCCATGTCAGTATACAGGGCTTCTTTCACGCCTAGTGAGAGCAATGCGTCTATAAAGTTTCCGAAGGTTACTATCCCTTGGCTCTCGTAAAGGGCTAAGTTGTTGTCTGAGTCAAGACAAAGAGCGCGGAATACGTTTCGGTTACCTAATGGACGCGTAGTCTTAACTGCGTTGCCATCATGTATCATCATCTCTTGGGCAAAACCCATGCCTCCCTCCGCGGCAGCTTTATCGAGCGCAGAAGCATAATCCTGATAAAAGAATTCCGGACCGGACATAGGCGACCATGTAAAGGCACCGGTATTACGTTTGCAAGAATACCCTTTGAATCGTTTGCCATCGGAAACATGATCTCCGGCGATATTGGCGTGCCCTTTGTCAAATTCAGTTCCGGTAAAAGCTCCGGCGAAAGCAAGGATTATTGAATCGTTGTCAGCAGAAGGAATTGTGCCACAAAATAAGTACATTGACAGGACACACATATCGGGTTTCAGGCAGATTAAATCGCCATATTTCGTTTCGATATGTGATACGGTCATAAAGTTCGGGTCGGTGATAGCAAAATCAGTAACCATAGACTCTTTGATATCCGGATGAAGCCCCATAGCAATATCAACAAAAAGTTTCACGCGGGCCAATACTTCGCGTCCGCGATTACGCCACCAGGACGTACGTTTTCCGGGAGTGTGAGCATTATACCCAACAGCATCAATACCAAGATATTTCGCTTGATATAAAGCCCTCTCGTTATGATACTTTTGAGAAATGATAATGATTGAGTCCAGTCGATAAATGTCGCGCATCTTTGCCAGTGAGTTGAGAGTTCTTGTACCGTCATAATCCAGCACTATATAGGCTGAATCAACTCCTTGTTTAATCAACGAATCGCGCATAGCCACAGGCTCATCATATCCGTTCTCCGTATTTCGATAATCGCCACCGCTGACAACAAACCAATCAACCTTTCCGGCTTTATATAGTTCGGCACCCGCCTTTATCCTATAGTCAAAGTACAGATTACGGCGTCCATTCCAAACTGATACCGGCGACGTTCCCAAAATGAGCCCGACCTTCCGATTCGGAATACTATCGACACTATCATACAGCTTACCTTCAGCCGTATTATAGACTATACGGTCGCACACGACCATCGCAACAATTACCGTCGCGACTACAATCGCACCGACCAATATAGAACGTTTTACCCACTTATTCATTACTGGACTGCTTCAAATATTGACCAAAGTACGTTGGCCGCGCTTGCCGGAGTAAAACTTGGAAGTATGGGAATAACCGAGATGCTTAGGCTGCGGAAAGATATACCACATCCAATGGGAGCGTTTTCGTCCCTGCTGCAATTCACTCAGCGCCACCGGATAAACGTCCACCTGCGCTTCCAAAAATCGGATCAGATTATACTTATCAGCCATAGGATAATTTCATATTACATGCAAATATACGATAAAAATCTATTTAATCTTCATAAACCGACGAAATCTATGCTCATCGCAAAAAGGTATACCCCTTTCCAAAGGCCCGATATGCAACTACTAATTCTCACCATTTCGTTCTATCGAAAATTATGTTAATAATTGCCCTACCTATTTTACGCTCCAAGCCAGCTATTGATGTCGGTATGGCGGTCTGTTGTGCCAAATTGCCGTTTGGTTTGAGTTATACCAATAGCTCTTTTTCACGAAAAGGATAGTCCGGGAATTTTCATGCTTGTTTAGCTTCGTGATTTGTTGCAATCTTGATGTATGCAGT
>CAYNNV010000276.1:0-2399 GCA_964398625.1 uncultured Sangeribacter sp.
TTATTATATCACTGTTAAATTATGTTGATAATTGTTAATTGCAATTAACAGTTAATTTCCTCTTCACTTTGAAAGTGTTATTTTTTATCTCATCCCGAAGTTGAGAAATACAAACCATTTGTTTTAGTGGATTTTATTTACTAACTTTGAGGGTAGAAACTATAAATTGATACGAATATGAAGAAAAGTCTACTATTTGGAGTTGCGCTTTGCAGCACTATATTATGTGCGCAGGCAGATAAAATTGATGGTATCACGCTTTCTACTCCTCACTGGATGCCAAATGCGGCGATACAGAAGATTTCGCCGGATGGTCATTATGCAGTTAGCTCTGTATACGGGGATATGGTGATTTATGACCTGCAGAGCGGGGAAGCATGGACATACGAGGGGGACGATACTACTTTTGACTACACAGCCGGTACCGGAAATTGCTTCAGTGCTGAGGGAATCATGGTAGGATGCACTAAGTCCATGCCTGACGCTCGATATTGGAAAGAAGGGGCATGGTATTATCTGCCGATACCGAATGTGAGCGGAGGATGTCTGGCCGACGGTATCACCTCAGACGGAAGCAGAATATGCGGTTCCCTCCCTCCGAGTCGCGAGAACGATATGGAGGGATTGATGAAAGTGCCGGTTTATTGGGATAGGAATGATAGCGGAGATTATGGCGATCCTGTATATTTACCTCATCCGGATAAAGACGTCACCGGACGCGTACCTCAATACATTACAGCTATTTGTATCAGCGATGACGGCAACACAATCTACGGACAGATTCGCGATTATTCCGGTTTTCTTACCGAGCCGATAGTCTATACCTGCAATGATAATGGGGAATGGACATACAATCTTATAGGACGCAGTTTGCTGAACCCGGATAACATCACTTTTCCCGACTTCCCGGGTGACAGCCCGGCCGTACCTCAGGCAGAGAACTACATGAGCGATGAGCAACGCGCCGCTTACGAGGAGGCCTATCAGGCCTGGCTTGATGAGGGAGATTGGGACCCTGCCACTGAGCCCAATCCGGCTAATTATCTGAGTGAAGCACAGATATCAGAATATAACAAAGCAGTGGATGAATACAATGCATGGCTTAGTGAGTATTTGAAGTTTTCCAATACTCTCGAAGAACTGATGCTTAATGCTACCAGCTTCTTATTTAATAATTGCTATCTCACTGCTGACGGAAAATATGCTGCGGCCACCGGCATCAAGAGTCTTCCTGACCCGGATAATGCAGGAGAAATGAATAAAGTAAATTTTGGAGTGTTGTTTAATCTCAAGGATAATACCCACGTACTCTTTGAAGAATCGCCTAACGTGCGTCTTTCAGACCTTGCTGCAGACGGCACTCTCTACGGCACATATCAGGAGGGAATAGAGCCGGAAGAGGCTTACATACTCCCCTTCGGGAAAGATAAATTCGAACCTCTTGTAGACTACGTGGCATCTAAAAACGAAGGATTAGGAAACTGGATGATGGAAACTATGACACACGATGTTGAAATGGCCGGGGGCATAAATAAGAAGCTTATAACCGGAACTCCTTTCTGCAGCGCGGATCAGAACGTGATCGGGGGTTACTGTCTGAATTATTGGGGAGGCGACAACGGTGCTCAGTGCTACGCATATCTTTTCTCATGGGACAGCGATCCTAACACTGTGAAGGTGATAGAAGCCGGTGAGGAGATTGACGTGACAGCAGTAGGAAACGGAGTGATTGACTTGAAAGGTTGTGTAGATGTCGACGTCTACACTTTTGACGGCACCAACGTTTTCTCCGGTAAACACATGAGCGGTAAAATATCAACCGGTTTAAGGAGCGGAATATACCTTATTAATATAGCAAACGGGAAAGAGCATCTGACAAAGAAGATTAATATCTGATGTTAAGCAAATAAAGATGAAGAAAATCTTTGGACTCTTACTGCTTTTGCAGTGCTTTATCGGCACTGCAAAAGCAGAATGGATTTATATCGGCGATGACATTGAAGGGGATAAATGGTATATTAACGACAATATAAAAAGAGATAGCTATTACTGGCTTGTTTGGTCAAAAACAATATACAAAACACCCGAAAAAAGAAATGCAAAATTCGTCTATTCAAATGAAGTATTACATGCAGTAGATGACAAGTTTATGAAATCAGCTTTTATGGCCGGTTATTACTTTGACAAAAAGGGAAACGTCATTGATTCCTGGGAAAGCAGTTACCCGGATTGGAGTTTCTCACGTCCGAGCTCCGTGGGTGAAACCATAATTGAGGCAACCAAAGAATTATTAGGCGAATGAGTTTTTAAATCCTCATAAGATACAATGACTGATAACGATTCCAAATATCAAATACCAACATTGCCGCTTAACAACGATTTTGAAACAAAGCGTATTT
>CAYNNV010000277.1:0-2381 GCA_964398625.1 uncultured Sangeribacter sp.
AACCTTGTAATGTTCAAGAATTTTGCACTTCGTTCTTGAAAATACAAATTTTATTTCAATTCATAATATTTCACACTCCCTACTGCCCCCTAGGATAGCCTCTACGTTAATCAATCACTTAATTTATAGATTCACTTAAATTTTGTGTAGTTGCCTATTGGCCAATGCATTACGGCAATGTTGCATAATAGGCACAAGGATTCATATCATCAATTCTTCTAAAGATGCGCACCTTTTGAGCAATCATGTCTAAAAGAGGTATCCTTAATATTCTAAAATGGTAGGGATATAAGTAATTTTGCTCAAAAATCATTACGAATTAACTATGCAAATGAAACTACTTACACCTATTTGTGCTCTATTATTAGGTATGTGCACAATGCACGGATTTGCTGTCCGCGCCATTCCGATGGGTCAGCCTCTCTCAGGAAGTGAAGAAAACAACGCTCGACTTTACCGGGTTTCCGGAACTGATCCAGACAGACTCCCTGCAAAAATCACCGTCGTCCCTGAAGAAGGGTGGATCACTGTCTACGAGGAAGACTTTGCCGGAATGACTGCAGGCACACCTGAAAATCCCGACACTGAACAACTTGCAACCTCCACCTCATCCCTTCCTGAACAATATGTGAGCAATCAATCAGGTTGGACCGGTTACGGCATATACCAGGCAGGAGGTGCATGCGCACTTAACTGTCCTAATTTCGGAGGATTCATCAATACTCCGGAAACAGTCATGACAGGCTTGGTAAGGGTGACGTTCAAATTGTTAAGCCTCGATCCGATCGGCACAGGAAAAGTGACTGTGTGCAAAGGAGGAATCTTGAATCCTAAACAAGTGGATCGTGAGGCTTCTATCCGCCAATTTGATACTGACGGGTGGCAAAACTTTGAGTGTACCTTCTACAATGCCACAGCAGATGATGTGTTTGTGCAAATCAACACAGTATATGCGTCAGATGAGAAGAAAGGAATAGTGATAGACGACTTAAAGGTGGAGTATAATCCGACTTACGTTGCACCGATAAAAGATGTGGTCACAAAAGATTATACCAACGACGGTTTTTCAATTCAATGGTCGCCTGCACAAGCCTCTGATCACAACGAATATCTTGTAAGCCTTTACAAGGAGGTGACAACAGGTGAGAATGTATCAACCGATCAAGACTTTTCTTCTTGGACGCTTAATGAAAACGGTTCGCTCGATGCTGTTATTGACGGATGGGAGTTAATTAAACTTTATCCGAATCATCCCGCTCTTATCGAACATGAAGGAAACCAAGGCTTGGCAATAGGTCATCACGATGAAATAATCCAGCTCCCTTCTAATGGAGGCCGGTTCACTGAGCTTTCATTTGACATTATCAACCTGAAAGGTGAAAATGAAAAGGCCTGGGGTTCACAAATTCAAGTGAAAGGATGGAACGGTAATGACTGGGTGAATGTTATGACCGTAGGCACAAGCGGCATGGAAAACCTTGCCACACATCATGTGGATTTGGGAGCATGGGAAGATGCCGGTCCCGATATGTATGATCCTACCATTCCGGCATTCAGGGGCTTATACTCAAAGATTCGGTTACAATGCGAATCGGCCAACTATGGAGCTGTTATGTTGATTGACAATGTTCATTACGAAACATCTCCTGCCGTAGAAATAGAATGTCTCCTCAAGGATGAGTTGACTATTGATACAAGTTTTAATTTCGATAATCTTGATATGGCATACACTCATACCGCCGGAATTAAAACTAAACATGGTGAGTTCAACTCAGCGGAAACATTCATCACTCCCTACGGTGTTGGCACTCCCGAAGATCTTGAGGCTACAGAAATAACGACAAAAGGCTACGTAGCGAATTGGAAGCCGGTAGCTAATGCCGCCTCTTACCTTCTTACATCCTTTGACTGTAGAGAGGTGCAACAGACCGAAGAGAATTATGAAGTGGCAGCAGCTGATTTTAATGGCATAGAAGCCGGAACGGATGATTACTATTCTCCCGAAAATATCGGCAACAATTATGAATTAAACGACCTCAGTGAATACATTGGCGAAGGATGGGTCGGAGCCGGTAATACAATGGTAAATGGTGCGTTAGGCTGTCGCGGCACTTTCTTCCCCGGCATGTATGGTATTCTCTCCCCGGAGCTTCATCTCGGTAATGACAATGGTGTGTTTACATTCAAAGCTACAGTGTGGGGATGTGAATATTCGAGTCTTTCTTTAGGTACTGCAAATGGTGTGACCGAATCTGATATATTTGAATCAGACGGCGAGCGTGAAATAACTATGGAGGTGGAAGGATGCAACAATCATGACAGTGTGGCAATCTTCTCCACAGACGGTCAACCTTTCTTCCTCAAAGGTTTCACTATCACTC
>CAYNNV010000278.1:0-2352 GCA_964398625.1 uncultured Sangeribacter sp.
TTATCATACCCATCTTTCGTGCCATTTCTATATTCTACAATCTATGCCAAAAGGATTATCTGATACAGGGAGACCATGTAGGCATGCAACACTGCCGTCCTCCCGTGCAGAAAACCGCGTTGCAACACGTAGCTTTTGATGAAAGCAAGTATAGGCCGCGTAAACACCTTAAGGAATCCACACTTCCGGCTCGCCTTCTTTGTTTTGTGATAGTCAGTGTAGGTGTTGAATTTCTCTATCCATCTGGAAATTTCCGGATCATACAGATGCAGAATACTCAGCTCCCTCCTATGGGGTATTCTTTTTACGATACCCTCCACATGCGGCAACGAGTGAATAACGGGAGGCCAGCGGGTCTTATCTTTTCTCATCAGCCGGATAGTATAATCCCCCGGCTCGGGGAAATCCACCCCCATAAACTTATTGATTCTCGGCACCTCCAACGCATCGAAATCCGGGTCCTCAATCATGTCATAGAGATAATCCATCAGCGACGAGGGAATAATCTCGTCAGCATCCACAATCAGCACCCAATTATGAGTGGCTGAATGTATTGCAAAATCTCTGGCAGGTTCGCAAATACGATGCTCCCCTTTAGGAAAGGTTACTATTTTGCAATTAAACTCACGGGCAATACTGAGAGTGTCATCCGTTGACTCCATGTCGCAAACCACAATTTCATCGAATCGCTTGACATGCTCCAACACCCGGCGCAGATACCGCTCGGCATTGTAGGTATTGATGACCACTGAAATATGTCGGTCCATTGCTCTTCTCCGGCCGTAACTCCCTACGGCAATTAATCTTAATACTAAAAAATGCGCGGGAGTTATATCGGTTAACTTTCTCAGGCCGGATCCATTGACGAGCATAGACAGAATTACCAACGACCCCTTGCTCTTATTTCCATATAGTCGCACGCCGGCAGCATCCGCCTGGAGCGAATGATACCTGCACAACCCATAAGCAGCAGTTAAGATAAACCGCCACCGAGAGCAATGATCGCTGCTTCATTCTCAACTATGACATTGAAACTTGCGAGATTTCAGGAAGCCAAGAACAAGCGTTGGATACACGCATTTTTTCTGTAAGTAATCCACCCTGCCGACATTCACATCCTCTGACGCTCTGACGGCAGAATTCAGCCACAAAAATACAAAATCTTAGCCGAACCACAAAAGGTGTAGAGTCAACAGGCAAGTGCAAACTTAGGTATTTCTTTTGAAGAACTCTTTTTGTGCATGTTAACTTTTAGATTTGCGGAAATCAAAAATAAACTCTAACTTTGTGCCCGATACCATCATGCAGGAGCTTCAAAGGAGGCTGGCGGGTGGGTTAGTATTTTTCAGAGCATTTATCATGACTGTTCCCGGCTTCCTGGAATCTCGCAAATTTCAAGTCATAGTCAGGAACGAAGTAGCGATAGATGTCCATGAGGTATGGTTATCATACAGGATGACCTCAAGAGAGGCATGCCTATGGTTTTCATACAGCGTGAGGCTTCTGCATCGTTACTCTTTCTACTACGATGGGCAATGCTAGAGCCTCAGGAAGCGGAAGAGTAACGGATATAGACTCTCACGCTCTTTTTTTGTTCTATTTCTAACTAATTTGTCGTATTGAGAGCCACCGACAAAACTCTATGCGCTATGAAAAAATACTTTTTAGTGCTCTCAATGATGGCCATATTAGGTTCTGTAACGGCCACTGCCCAGAAAAGGGATGAGAATGTAAAGCTTTGGGAAGAAGCACAGGCCCGAAAGATTGAGCCGGAAATCCGTACGTTCGTCACCCCGCAAATATGTGATATGCAGATGCTGAGCAAATCACGTCAGACTTTCGGGCCCTATTATTTCCCCATCAAATCCATTGAAGACACCTTCAATTATGAACTGACAAACTACCAGAACCGTGCACTTTATCGTGCGGTTCAGGAGGCTGATGCTGATGCTATTATCGAGCCGCTGTTCAATTCCTACGTGTATGACAAGGACACTAAGACACTGGTAGTTGAATTGTCCGGCTATCCCGTGAAATACACCAATTTCCGACCTGCATCCTCTGCCGAAGTGCAGATGATCGGAGTGATTTACCCGGATTCACGCACGAGTGTGTCAGTGAATACTACTGCGCAACCCGCTACTCCTACAAAGACAAGTAAATAACATATTCACCTAATTAACAACATTTTAAAATGAAAAAACTTTTTCTTTTTATTCTTGTAGCAGCTATGACGTTCGCCGCAAGCGCTCAGGTTGTAACCTCACGCACGATGGTCAAGGCAAAAGGTCAGTCAACGCTTTGGTACGGACGCATAGGTCTGTCGCTCAATAACGCCGCCGGTGCCAATGA
>CAYNNV010000279.1:0-2341 GCA_964398625.1 uncultured Sangeribacter sp.
ACAACGGCTGAAGTCAATATCAGACTTTGAAGTGTAGATCAGCGGACCATCCCCACAACGGTAAAGGTTTACGTCATACATTACTGCTGCGAGACCTGTGGCTGAATAGCTTTCATCACGATCGTCATAAAAGTTTTCTGTGACAGAATATGCTGTTGTTGGGGTAATCACTGTACGGTCGGAGTTGACCTTCATTTCTAATTCCTGGAAATAACGCCAATAACCGGCTCCATACATCTCTCCTCCGTTGAGTGTGAGGGCTCCTCCCTCAAACTCTACGAGGCAGACAGCATCTTGGACATTAGAAAAAGATGAGGGTGTCTTCGCCTGGATGACTCCGGATTCCTTATTCCAATTTAAGCGTGCGGCTCCTATTAGTTCAGCATAAGGTCCTGTAGCAAGAATGTTAGAGATGGAGACTTTTCCTGCCTCATCATCAAAGTTTACTTTCACTTTATGGCTTGTCAATATACCACCTGCTCCAAATACGTTTTCGCCCTCCTCATCAAAGGCCGACTTGCCAAGTAGCAGATAAGACTCTCCCTCTTCGGCAACTTTCTTTACTGATTTTTTTACACTCAGATTACGAGGCTGAGAAAGCGTAGCCTTTTCTTCTGTGATCTGTTCTGATGCATCAGCAGGCGTGGATAGAGATGAGGCTGACAACCCATAGGCAGCGAGCGCTCCTCCAACCACCAATGTGGCACCTAAACTTGAAATGTAGAGGTTTCTTTTCATTGCTCTATTTTTCTGGTTAATAATTTTCTTGTGGCAAATTTAGTTATATTGGTTTTCATTTTCCAAATTCTTCAGTCTAAAGATTGAGCCTCTTGATAAATCGGTTCATAGAATGGATAATTGTTTCATTGATACATTTTGCCAATTAATAAATAAATTAAGTTAAATTATTGATAATTAGTTTGTTACGCCTGGGGAATGCTTTAGAAATAAGAAACTTTTTTCTTTTAAATAGCTGTAAAATTTGCATGGTAATCAAGAATATATTAATTTTGAATAAAACTTTTGAAATTAAGGAGTTTGACTATTCTTAAAGAGGAATGACTACTTCTCATTTGTTTCTGAATGAAGTATGACAAGAAAAGATTTAATCAACAAGATTAATAGGCAGCACCGGCTTAGGTTAGTCATAGTGATCGCTCTTGTGGCTATCGTATTTATTGCGATTGTTTGGTCACTTATTTTATCTACATCAAAGACTACGGTTCAAATAAACGGCAACCATATCTATCTTGACTCTCTTTATGCTCATGGTAAGCGATTGATGAGGGCCGGAGATTATGAAGAGTCTCTTAAAGTAATGACACAAGTTGGGAGATATGCGAGTGAAGGCACGACACCGGAGGATTCCGATCTGGCTACGAAAGCTTATAACAATGCCGGGATAATGAATTTTTTCAATACGAATTATTCAGGAGCATATTCTTTTTATAAGAAGGCCATGGAAACCGGCGGTACTAAAAACGCCTACTATGTTGACACCAATATGGCAATTATTTATCTGATGTTCAAGGATAATGAAAATGCTGAAAAGTTACTGAGGAGGGCATATTTTAGAGCACGGAAGGACAAGGATTATATTCATGTCTCTAATGCTTATTATAATCTTCTCATTAATAGTTATATGTTTGATCGCACTGACAGTCTACTGAGTCTTATTGACGACTATAAAAAGCTCGCTGTGCCTAAAGATGATAACTATAAGTTTATCTCAAGCATGAGCTCCGGTGTAAGGAAAGCACTTGATAGGAAAACACCTGAGGCTATAAACGATTTCAAGACTGCTGACTCTCTCGCCTTATTTACCCGTCAACCTTTGCGTGGGAGGATTGATTGTAACATGTTTATCGCGAAGACTTTCAAGAATAACCACCAGCCTGATTCTTCGTTGCTTTATTATAAGAGAGCATCTGAACTTGCTGACACATCTGACATGCGTGATTATCTTGTAGATATATATGAGAGAATCGCCGATTGCTATGAAGAATTAGGACATACGTCTGATGAATTAGAATATAAACGTCGGTATTATTCCCTTAAAGATTCAATTTCTTCAGTAGAACAACTTTCTGCTATAAGGAATCTTGAGAGTAACTATGAGACTGAAAAGTATGAAAACGTTATCTCTCTCATGATAGCCGAGAAGAAGATGCAGTCGGCTGTCCTTATCACTATTATATGTTTTCTTGCTGTAACTATCGTCCTACTTACGATCACTTTTCGTCAGAAAAGGAAACTGAAAACCTCTAATATATCTCTTTTTAATAAGAATCTTGAGCTTAAGAAGGCATTTGAGGTTTCAAAAGCCCATTATTTAGAGGAA
>CAYNNV010000280.1:0-2311 GCA_964398625.1 uncultured Sangeribacter sp.
GCCACATCTTATCACCTATGCAAAGAGTCATGGTAGCGAATGTGAGTTTGCCGGAAATACTTTCGGAATGGAGATGAAGTTGATTGAACTTCAAAAAGAGAACGAGCTCAAAGCTTTATATAATCTGACGGATCAAGTTTTAGCTATGCTCCCAAATGAATTGCAATATGACTTGAAAGTCGGAGAACCCGCTGTTGCAACTAGTCTGCCAGAATATGAACATTCGGCAATGTTAAGATTTGAAGATAAGAACGATAATCGCCATAGGCACTCAGCGGATCCTTGGGTGTTAAGGTATGAGGTTGAAGGGAGTTCTGTAGCAAGTGTAGACAGCACTGCTCACTTATTTCTTATGAAATTAGATGATTCACACCGTAATCAGACTATATCAGAATATTATTCTATTCCGATGCAAATAACGATACGTTCATCGGAGGATGAAAAACTAAATGTGGAAAATATAGTGGATATAGTGGTGGATGAAAAGCTTGATAGATCATTTGGAGAGCTTTCCAATATAAATAAAATAATCTATAGTACACTTGATGCTTTGTCACTTAGCAACGAACAGGTGATGGCATTAAAAAAACGCAACATTGATTATGCAGAAATGAAACGAAGTACTAAATCGGCAGACGAACCATATTTTTATTTAAGGAACTCTCAAGAGGAAATAAACCAATGGAAAATTGATCTCTATCTAAAGGCTCTATGTATAACAAATCATTTTGCTATAATGGATAATACCGGGACTGCTTCATATTTTTTTCCTGTAGACTTATTAGCTCGTACGTATCTTCGTAGAGGGATGTGCAAACTTCGGAATGTCGACTATCGTCCTAATTATGAGTCGGACAGCACCAGCACCTTGATGATAAGCGACATGAGGCCCCACATACGCGCAGCAATCTTTGGCTTGGGGCTCTTTCATGATGTATTCCGGTATAGCTGTCGTCAACCCCGTTCAATCGGTGATACTTATTTAGATAGTCCATTTGTACCAGGTTGGGGCTCTTGGTCTTATAATAGTCCTGAGACGTTTGATTGTGTTATCACTCCATTTATCTGGGATATAGTCGTCTATATTCCTAAAGAGGATATCGGTAAATATTCAAAATTTTGGGTTGAACGTATAACTGAATAGCATTAAATATGAATAATGTAAGTGGACGATTGACCATGTACGACTTTCTCGGGATTCTCACTCCCGGGATAGTCGTGGTCTACGGTTTCCTGAAGATGAACTATCCCTGTGCGCTTGAATCGAAAGCATTAGAAGGGTGTTGCTGCCAAACAACTGCGGGAGCAAGCACGCTTGCAATCACATGCCAGATTATCGCTTTTTTTGCTCTTGCCTATATCACGGGACTGCTCATCAGCACCTTGTCGGAGGGGATGTGGCTGCATTTCAGGAATAATTGTGATTTTCTGAAACTTCAGCTCAGACGACTCATCGAGCGCGGAGACGGGAGCTATCGCTTGTTGGAAAAAGAGTTTAATATAAGCCCTGACCAAAACAAGTGCTGCGTGAGATGTTTCTCATGGTATTCCGACATGATATTGGCTTATGTGAAGTTGATATTATGTCTGCCATTTGCGTGGTTGAGATATAGACTCAAGAGGTATCCCGGGATTGAAAAGATTTATTATCAGGCATATTATTGGTTAATTAAGAATGGGAAAGTGTCGTCGAGCGTGGGCGTGATCGAGTCGCAGGTGTGCTTCCTTCGTAACATGCTATTGCCTCTTGTGTTATGGTGTTTCTTTCCGTGTGGTGTGTGCTCGCCGTTGTGGTTAAGAATCGCTCTTTTGGCTATTGCCTTCGTCACGATGGTGAGCCGGCAGAACCGGGTATATATGATTGTTTTGGAAGATTATCAGTGGTATAACAAATGATGAGGATTCTTATTGCAATAGTGCTTTGTGTGCTCACCTATCGGATGGCTGACGCGCAGAATTATAATCAGGAGAAGACGGCACTTGCCAATTTCCTGACACGCATGTATGAGGATGCCCCTTTTGATGGGGTAAAGGCTGTGGAGGATTACGAGAATGCTTACCTGATGTCGGTGGTGAAGCTCGACAAAACAAAGTATAAAACCGAATCGGCACTCAATCGCGTGGCTTCGGTCAAAGCTATGTCGCAGGCATCACGGTTTTTTAATGGGTCGAATGTCAATGACGATATGATAATCCGCACCACGGAAAATGCAGATGGAAGCACTGACACGGAAATAATTGAAAATATCAGGGAACATTCGACAGGATATGTGAAACAGCTTGAACTGCTCACTAATTTTAAGGCTAAGGA
>CAYNNV010000281.1:0-2281 GCA_964398625.1 uncultured Sangeribacter sp.
ATTCCGGCCTATTGGATATGTCTAATCCTTGAGATGGAAGATCAAACGTCTGGTTAAGGTCCTCTATGGGCACTATGGCAACTGTGTCTGCGACTCCAATCACCCTGCATAGAGCCATCCTGCACAGGGCGGCACCGTTTTTAGCCTGCTGAAGCCTATAGACGATCTCGCTGCGTCTCGTCTCGACTCTCAACAAAGTCTGGCGCGATGCCATCCCGGTTCTGACTGCAAATTCTGTGGTTTCGTATATGGAATCCATCATTGCCTGATAGGATTCCATCATATCAACTTTCGACAATACGGCCACATAAGTCCAATATGATTTCTCTGCGTCGGCGATTACATCCATTCTGGCAGCCCTCAACTGTTCTGCAGAAATTTCCTCCCCGATTGAAGCCATCTTGTTGGCAGTCTTTATCTTTCCTCCGGTATATATAGGCTGAGTAAGATTGATCCCGGCCATATATGTACCTCGGAGCTGCAGGGTCATCATGTCCATCATTTTGGTATCGGGAGCATTATACAATACAGTTCCACTTCCGGAGATTTGTGGAAGATAAGCAGTCCGCGCTATGTCATGGTCGAGTTTGGAGCCATGCACATTATTCTCGGCGATCCGTATGTTCTCGTCTGTCTGCAATGCCATTTGTCGGCATTCCTTCAGTGTCAGGTTCAGGGCATTAGCCTGCAGAATGCCGGCTATTACAATCAATGTTATTATTACACTTCTCATTTATGTTTTACTTTAAAGAAAACAGAATACAGCGTCGGCAAAAGCAGCAACGTGGCCAATGTGCCGAGCATAAGACCTCCTATTATTGTCACTGCGAGCGACCCGTACATGGGATCTGTGATAAGTGGAATCATACCCGCAATAGTAGTGAAGGAAGCGAGCATGACGGGCATCACGCGGGATACCGTAGCCTTTATTATCGCCGGATAAAGCTCAACCTTTTCTTCAGCAGTCAGTCGTGTTATCTCGTCTACAAGTACGATGGCGTTCTTGATGGTCATTCCCATTAGTCCCATAAGGCCTAAGATTGCAAGGAATGTGAAGGGTGTGTCAGTGATCAAGAGGGCCGGGACTATTCCACAAAGAACGAAGGGGAAGCATAACAGGATTACTGCAAGTTTTCTCCAGTCATTGAACAGAAGCAATAACACGATCACCACGATGGCAAGCATTATGGGAAGGAATGACATGATGATGCCTATAGCCTCTTCCGACACTTCTCCCTCCCCGACAAAACGTAATGAGTATCCTTCCGGCAAAGGAATAGCTTTTATTGCCGGAGTGATCTCCTCCAGGATTTTTGCCGGAGTGGCGTCGGGATTGGAGAAATCAGGGTCGCATTCCGCCTCAATTACCCTGCGGCCATTGAGCCTATGTATCATACCCTCGCTCCAGGTGGAGTGAATTGAATCCACAACAGCAGAAAGCAAGGTGGTGTTGAACATCTTATCCGTCACTTCATCAGGCGTGACTGATCCGTTCATCACCCCTTTCATGTCGTCGGTCGATACTGACATATTGAGAGTCGTCCATACGGGCAATGAGGATAGGTCAGTGATTTTGCTTCCGTCATTATTTCTGAGAAGCATATTGATCGGCACAACTTTGTCATTATCATACATCACTCCTATGGTGTAACCATCAGTGGCAGCCAGCATGGCATTCCCGACATCGTTTCTGTTGATACCGGCGGCGGTGGCGGCATATGGTGAATAAGCAAGGCTGACGGAACGTTGCTTGCCAAGCCAGTTGTTCTGCACGGAAAGCGGATCCACATAGCGGCATTGACGCATTATGGCTTCTGCCTTGGCGCTCAGCATTCGAAGGGTGTCGGCATTTGCACCCGCGAACTCTACTTCCACTGTATGCGTAGTGGAAACCGATAGATTGTAACGACGTGCCCTTACGTAAGCATCAGGGGCGATAGCCCTGATTTTTGTTATCATTTCGTCTGACAGACGCTTGACGGTCTTGAAATTCTTGCAGTCAATTATAAACTCTGCGTATTCTTCTCCGCCTGAAGGCATTGGCCTGACCAGAGAATATCGTCCCGGCGCTCCTCCCATACTTATGGCTACTGATTCCACTTCCTTGTCTGCTTTTATGGAATCCGACAATAAGAACATCCGTTCCCTTATGTAGTTGGGATTACTTTCTATCGGGAAAGTGCATTCTATGACAAACTGATCATAGTCAAAATCCGGGAAAAAGATGTTTCTCAGCTAACTCATTGAACAGACTTAAACTACCAATATTGCCACAGATATA
>CAYNNV010000282.1:0-2276 GCA_964398625.1 uncultured Sangeribacter sp.
TTTTCAACTCTTTTTTCCCAGAAGCGCTCTTCATGAGATGCGCCTTGATCAACATACGATTTCAAATTGACATTATCTTCATAGCCGATGCTGCGACATAAGTCGAGTATTTTTTCTTCCCAAACACCATAAAGAGAATCTATCGTCTCGGTGCCATGGTCGAAGTATAGCTTATGATGACCATCTCGAGGGAGATTTTTGTCAAGATATTGATACATTGCCAACGGAAATGCCGGGTTACCGTCTGTAGTGCCTACCCAGTGGGTCGACAGGCAACCTGCGCCACCATATATTTCGGGGTATTCACACAACATATATACCGACATAAGACCGCCCATGCTTGAGCCCATCACGAAAGTATGATTCACGTCCCGACTGACGTTATAGCTTTGGTTAATTTTATCTCTTAATGTAGTTGCCACAAATTCTGCATAAGCATCGCCTCTGACATCAGTATGTGCAAATTTTGCTGTCGTGAATATTGAATCGGTTGGAGATATGGATAAGAGAGCTTTTTGTGGCACAAGATCACCTATTCTGGTCTGAGCCACACTATGGACACCAACTACAACAGGCGCTTGAATACGATGTTCTGAGATCAATTGCGATGCTACGGAATCAACATTCCACGACTGTCCGTTCCAAGTCACAGTTTTGTCAAAAATATTCTGTCCATCGTGCATGTAGATCACAGGCAAAGGCTTTCCTTCTTCCTGATAAGATGCCGGCAACCACACGTCAACAGTTACCGTATCGCCCAACTGAGGGGAATAGACGCGAAGCCGGTCTATCTTTCCGTAATCCGGTGTCTGCACGGCCGTGGGATACTTATCATTACCATTAGAAATTGCTGCAACCGACAAAGATGTTGCACACGCTGCACACGCAACGACCAAATAGCTAAAATATCTTGCTTTCTTATTCATATACTGAAGGAAATTTTCTATTTAAAGACGGTACAAGAGAGTAAACTCATTTAATGATTTTCTGGGTTGCCACACCTTGCGGAGTGTTAGCTGTTAATATATATACTCCTGAAGGCAAATCACTTATAGGAAGGTTGAAGGAATTTCCCGAGAACTGAATCTGTTTTTTTATTCCACCGTCGAGTGATAGCAGGGCAACCTCGCCGCCGGTAGTACTGAATGGGATAACCCCTTCAATAATTCCGCCACGGTTTCTAAGCATCATCCCGGCAGGATGGTCGGAGTCAACAATGCCTACGGAAGACTTATTCTCCAATATATATTTCAATCCGGCATAAGCATCAATTTTTCCGAATCTTGTCTGCTCGGGATTCTTCTCGACCGCTTTGTCGCGGATACAGGTTTGTTGCATAACATCAAGCACATCATCCCGCGTGAGTGACGGATTAGCCTGAAGCCATAGCGCTATCACACCCGTGACAGCCGGGGCAGCCATTGATGTGCCGGTATTTGGCCCCCAATTATGGATCATGCCGTTATCATCTGTCACACTCGCCGCAGGCACCTCTTCTTGAACGGATGCATCTGATACGGCCGAGATAATACATGTGCCCGGCGCTACCACATGCGGGAGCACGGCATCCGTGGAATCGTGCATCAATCCGTAGCTTGAATAGTATCCTATCTCATCCACTGGTCCGAAATAAGCCGTATTCACATTATGGGTTTGCCCTGCCATATCTTCCCATTTGTCAGTGGCATTCCACGCTCCGACACTAATGACGTATGGGCTTGTGCAGTTGTCTGAAATTGAGTTGTTTCCATTACCGCGAGTATAGCCGGGAGTCTCAAGTCCTGAGAAACACGTGGTGTGGCCGTCAACCGTCATCAATACATCTGCTCCATCCATGGAAGTCACGGCAAGACCTATGGCATAATTCTTTACATCTGTGAGAGTAGACATAAGAGCAAACTCGGTAAAACCTTTTGTCTCCGGATCATGAGCCGCCACAAAATACAGACTTCCCGAAAAATTATACTCCAATTCCGGCCACTCACTTTCGCCGGTATAAGTATTCATTAAATTATATACAAATTCGGGCTCGGCTTCATCGGGTATTATTGTGTTAAGGACCGGCGAACGCCACACCTCAGCATGTTTGTTAAGGTCTACAAGTGTCAAAGCCACCTCAAAATTGCGGTCATCCTTACTGCCTATATACGAATTTATATACCTGGCCGGACGCCCGGTGTCATCAGAGAGTATAGTAAGAAGTGTTCGCGGGGCCTGTGAGAAATCTCGTTGAAACGACACTCTCCCCGCAGCATCATTACCAGCCGCGGAACACA
>CAYNNV010000283.1:0-2250 GCA_964398625.1 uncultured Sangeribacter sp.
CAATATCTGAGAGCCACATCATAGTGCAAAATTAATAAAAAAAACGGAAGTCTACAACTTCCGTTTTTTTCGCTTCGTGGTTTTCACCACATCAAAGTTATCTTCTGTGTTTATCCTATCCAAGCTGATAAACTGCAAGGTGCATCGGGGCGATTAGTCTGCCGACTGTACTATTTTCAGTAGAGCCATACCGCTGACGCATCCTTTATCATCGGCTGTAGGCTCTAATGCTACTACTACGTCGGTCACAATTTCCTTGCCTGTAGTATTTGGCTTTAGGTCTAAATTAAGTCTGCCGGTGACGGCGCTGAGTTTGTATTCGGCAGAAGTTCCGTGGAGGGTAATGATATCGTCAATCGGCAGATATTGCCTGAGATTCTCGCTTTCAGAGTTAATCTCTATACTTAGCCCGCTGCGGCGCATATTGAGATTTAATGACGCTTGGCCACCTTTGGCCGGCGCGTAGAGCACATCATCTGTCATATTCCAGCCTTCCTGATTATCAGCTAAGCTATATCGCGCAATCAAGATCTTCTTGTTGTCGTTGTCTTTCGGACCTACATTTATAAGCAGTTCGCCGCGATATTCCTTATTTCCTTTGAATCCCTGAATATAGAGGGCGAATGAGTAGCGTGTACAATTAGGAAAAAATGCGCCCGGACCGCAGATCTCAAGGCTTAATCCTTTTTCTGTAAGCCTGCATAGTCCGGCTCCCGGTACGTTGACCTCAGTGGCCGGCGATTCGATTGGTATTATTAGGCGGGTAAGATAATTCTTTTTATTTTCAACCCATCCGCCTACTATTCTGCATTGAGTAAATTCCTCGGAAAAATCAACTTCGCAGGTTCTTCCTAATTTATCAAATATGTAAGCCCATTGGCTAAGTCCGGAATTCTCTGTAAAGAGGTCAAATTCTTTATTGATGTTGAAGCGTATCGGTTCCCCCTTTTCCAGCCATTCATAATCATACGACATGGTGTAAGTGGGAGTAGAATATCCATATTCCTGATCTGCGGATGGCAGGAAAGTAGGATCATCTTCAGCTTTATCCGAACTGCATGAGGTGATAGCGAGCGATGCAAGCGCTATTGAGGCAATATATATTATTTTCTTATACATAGGTTTCGTTTAAATGGATTTAACAATCAACTAATGTAGTTATTTTGCAGCCTGAGTAATCTTTAGATTGGCAATACCGTACATGCATCCCTCAATGGTCTCAATATAGAGAGGGTCATAGACCACATGTAAGCTTTCTGTAAGTTCAGTGCCGGAAGTATTGGGCTTGAACTCAATATTAAGATAGCCTGTAATTTCGCTCAATGAGTAGGTTGCATTTGGGGTACTAACTGAAAAGAATTCATCAATTGCCTGATAAGATTTGTATTTTTGATTGTCTGAAGTTACCTCGATTGAGAGGGTGGTTCTTCTATTGTCAAGACGCAATCCGATTTTTCCGCCCGAGGCAGGCACTGTGAGATTTTCGCCATCTATAGAGAATCCTTTAGAGTATTCATTGTCAATAAAGTATTTACCTACTGATAACGTAGTATTTCCAACCATGCGCCTGGAAATGTGCAATACTATCTGGCCTCTTGCGTCTTTTCCGTTCTTCAACCCTTGATAATAGATTCCTATTGTGTAACTTGTGCATCCATCTTCAAACAATGACGGACCATTTACGTCAAACGTTATTTCACTACCGGTAATTTTGCAACGACCGGCTCTCTCAATCTCCAACTCGGAAGTCGGCTGCATCGTATCGATCCCCTTAATATTAGGAGACTTGTCACTTAAAGTCCATGCTCCGACAATCTTTGCACCTGATATTTCGTCGGAAAAATCTATGGTGATGAATCTTCCCGATTTATCAAAATCGTGAAATACAGTGGTCTCGCCATGTTCATCACATATCATTTTTAAAGTTTCCTTACATTCAATATATGCCTCGCCGGCATCAAGCCAATTGATGTCGGTAGTCGTTTTATACGACGGAGCAGAATAAACCATGCTCACAGGCTCTTCATTAGCATTGGGTATCTGAGGTTCATCAGCAGTCTTATCAGAACTGCAGGAAGCAAAAGCAAACAATGCCAAAGTTGCGATTGTGATAGGGACTAAAAAGATTGATTTTCGCATAAGAGAATTGGTTGAAAAAAATTATATGATGCCCCAAAGTTAATATAATTTTTTTTAAAATAAAAATAAAAATAAAAATAAAAATAAAAATAAAAATAAAAATAAAAATAA
>CAYNNV010000284.1:0-2239 GCA_964398625.1 uncultured Sangeribacter sp.
AGAGAGGAATGGGATTCCGTACAGAAATCTCCATTTAAATATCTCATAAAGAAGCTCTTAAAATGAACGGAATGCATGATTTGGCTTATCACGGCCCCGTTGTCATTCTCGACCTTGACGATACTCTGTATCCCGAGGTGGATTTTGTGCGTTCAGGCTACCAAGCTGTTGCAGAATCCCTCTTTCGCAGAGACGGAATTAACCCAGACGAGACCCTACGGGTAATGATGGATGCATTCAAATCTGGTAACAATCCGTTTGATTCGTTGCTTGAAGCATTCCCCGGCATCTCGTATCCGGACAGCTTAATACCCATGTGCGTCAGCATATATCGCTTTCACACTCCGAAGTTGGAACTCCCTCGGTCATCTCTTGATTTTTTGCTGGCTCTGCAAAGGCGAGGTATAAGAATGGCTCTTGTCACTGATGGTCGGGCCGTGACTCAAATGGCAAAAATCAGAGCACTCGGCATTGAAGAATTTTTCTCTCCGCATGACATACTCATCAGCGAAGAACAAGGGATAGGAAAAACGGACATCCACCCCTGGCGCACCATAGCCGGCCACTATCCCGAAGCCTCCCGTTTCTTCATTATCGGCGACAATCCAGCAAAAGACTTCTTCTACCCCAATATGTTAGGCTTTACTACCATTTGTCTGAGTGATAAGGGCACGAACATTCATAGTCAGACCTCCTCACCATCTGAAGCGCACAAACCTCAAATCATCTTAGACACTATTGCTGAAGCCCTCCCGTTAATAATTCCGGAATGAAAAAATTTTATAAATCCATAATCCTCTCCCTAACCATTGGATTAAGCCTTTGGCTCACCACGAACTGCACACCGGTGGGTGCAAATAATGCGCATCCGATAGATAATCACTATCCCAATCTTGAGAGAGCTGAAATAGCCGATAAGCGGATTCCTCAGCAAATCAAGGAATACAAAGGATTTATCGTAAACTTCAACGCCTCCAATCGCACTCCTAACTATGTGGGCTGGGAACTCCTCGGCTCCGAGACCTCCGGCGACATTCCCCGCAACAACAATTTTTGGCGTGATGAAGTGTTGAAGAATTGCCCCGCTCCCGCTGACTACACCCGCTCCGGGTATGATCGGGGACACATGTTCCCGGCCGCCGACGCCAAATGGGATGAGACCGCGATGCAACACTGCTTCACTATGGCGAATATGTGTCCGCAGGCGCATGCCCTCAACAGCGGCGCATGGAAAACCCTCGAAGAAAAAGAGCGACTGTGGGCTCGTCGTGACTCAGCGCTTGTGATAATCGCCGGTCCCGTCTATCGAAAGTCTGACTCCGAGCGTATTGGCAATGCAGGCGTTCGTGTACCATCCGGATTTTTCAAAGCCATTATTGCCCCCTATCTCGCTGAACCGCGAGGAATCGCTTTCCTGTATCCCAACGATCGTGCACCCGGCAACATGCAGAACTACGCGCTCAGCATTGACGCCCTCGAAGAAATTATCGGTTTCGACCTCTTCTCAGCTCTCCCCGACTCCATAGAAAATCAAATAGAATCCACCTTCAACTTCAAGACATGGAATCGCCAGTCACAACGATAGCCGCAATCTCCACTCCCCCCGGCATGGGGGCCATAGCCCTTATTCGCCTCAGCGGACCCCGGGCCAACGAGATTGCCTCAAAAGTATGGCAGGGGCGTGATATTACCGCCCAACCGGCACGCACGGCCCTGCTTGGCCACATAACAGCCGCCGATGGCTCGGTAATTGACCAAGTCATACTCACCCGCTACTCCACACCGGCCTCATTCACCGGCGAAGACATGATCGAAATAGCGTGTCATGGCTCCACGTATCTGCAGCGAGCGATTCTGTCACGCCTCATAGAAGCCGGAGCAACCCCCGCAGGTCCCGGAGAATTTTCCATGCGTGCTGTAATGAACGGCAAACTTGATTTAGCCCAAGCCGAGGGCGTTGCCGACCTTATATCCTCCACCTCCCGCGCAGCAGCCGACATAGCCCTGCGGCAAATGAATGGAGGAGTTTCTAAGGCACTATCTGACCTCACGGAACGTCTCACAGAACTGGCAGCCCTTATAGAACTCGAACTCGACTTCTCCGAAGAAGACGTGGAATTCGCCTCACGCTCTCGCCTTCTCGACACTACCCGCGATATACTCCGGCACCTTGATAGTCTGATAGATTCCTACACCACCGGCACAGCCCTACGTGACGGCATCGCAATAGCCATCACCG
>CAYNNV010000285.1:0-2220 GCA_964398625.1 uncultured Sangeribacter sp.
AAACTAATCTTGTAAATCCTGATTTCGGAGAAATGGCCAAAACAATCGGCTTTAGCGCTGAGACTGTAGATGATCCGGGTAAGCTTGAGGAGGCTATGAAACGTTGGCTTGCTACTGATGGTCCTGCACTTCTTTCAGTAGTTACTGATACTGATGCAGCTTCCTTCACTTTCAGCGAACAGCTCATGAATAATGCAAAACCAGGCAATAACGTAAGTAATTTCTTAGCACCCGGTTCACTTTGATCCGGAGGTTCTTGAACCATTAATTATATAAATATCATGAAAGAGGGATGATTGAATCAGATTCAATCATCCCTCTTTGTTATTCATCATTGAGGCGATAGTTCAATAACTTCTGCGTCTCGGATTTCTTTACCATCAATGATGAGCCTTACAAGTGTCCTTACCTTTTGCCATCCTTGATAACCTGCGGCTCCGGGATTCACGTGTAGCAAACTTAGCTCATTATCATACATGATTCGCAGTATGTGACTATGACCATCTACCATCATTTGTATGTTGTTCTCTCTGAGCAACTTCTTCATTCCTGGCGACCATTTGCCGGGATAGCCTCCAATATGAGTGAGAAGCACGTTTACTTCTTCCACACGGAACAGCTCCAGTTCTTTACAGCAACGACGAACTTCTCCATGATCGATATTACCGTATACAGCCCTGACATTCGGACAAATGGCTTCCAATTTCTCAAGAATAGAAATATCACCTATATCTCCGGCATGCCATATCTCGTCGCAATCGGCAAAATATTTTTCATATCTGGCGTCCCAGCAAGAGTGAGTATCACTCAGAATACCAATTCTTTTCAACTCAATTTACAATAATCTTGGTTGACTTTCCATTAGCAACCTTGATAAATATATTGTCATGAGGTTCGGAAACTTCATGACCATTAAGGTCAAAGAAGCGTACCTCTTCATTGTTCTCCGGAACATCGGAAATCTTTACGAATTCATCATAATTGATTGGAACAAGGTAGAAGTATTCCTTATCACCCATCAGGGCATATTTCACAGCACATGTCACATTATAAATTCCGGCAGGCTTGGAATTAATACCGAGTGTATTCTGAAACTCATAAGTAGTACCATCGGATGTCGTGCCAAAACCCTTAGCGTTCTCAACAGGTGTAGTTGAATCAAAAGTTACGTCTCTGAGAATCAGTATTCGATTCACGTCAGCCGGTGTAATCGATTCAACAGTAGGATAAACAACCTCAACTGTCTCCTCCACCTTTGCAGGGAGTCCTTCCCAGACTACACTTGAATAAACAGTGGCATTGGTTGCAACCCAGCCTGCAGGAATTACATCCCCAACCTTATATATAGTTGTGGTAGATGTGGATGTGTTATTGTTATTCTTCGTGTCGTAAATATAGCCGGCGTTTCCTTCGCTATCCAATACATATGCATAGCTGTTATAAGGGAATGTAACCGTCATAGGGAAGTTAACCTTAACCTTATCATAGATTTCAGGAGCATACTCCAAAAGCTGAGGAATATCAGATGCTACAGGAATGACTTGAAGTTCATAGGAAGCATTGCCTGCGGCATATTTGTCATTACCGATGGTTTCAACTGTAATGGCAGTTTTACCGGGTGCCACCATAGTGACATTACCGTTAACGTCAACAGTTGCCACTTCTGCATTAGAGCTTGACCATGTAAGGGGAAGGTTGTAGGGATTTTCAAGTGCGGGGGATGTAAAGGCCTCTCCTATAAAACCTGTAGTAGATGTCTCACTAAAGGCGAGACCACATTCTTCCTTTCCGCCAAGGTCTTGAGTATAAGTCAGACTGATCGTACGGATATAGCGGCTGTAGAATGTATTGTTCCACTCAATGGTTACGGTTTCTACTCCATCATCGTTCTTCCAATTCCAATAATAAATATTGCCATCCTTCTCGCTGTCAATTTCACTTCCATTAAAATTAAGAGCGAGAGAGACGAGGCCGGCACTGTTTGAATCACCGGACATCACAAATTTTACTGCCGAAATATTACCACCGGGAACAGTAAGTGTGATTTTGGGATTCTCATAAGTAGGAGCGGCAATACCGGAATAGACCAATAGACCGGCTTTATTTTCTCCATCGTTGACAAGAGCAAATCCCTTGCCTGTTTCAGCAGTGTTTTCAATCTTGAAATCTATACCGGACTCAACAAAGGAGAAATCAGGAACGAATTCTAAAGTGTTTACG
>CAYNNV010000286.1:0-2211 GCA_964398625.1 uncultured Sangeribacter sp.
AACCCCAATCGATGGAACCGGAATCCATTATTCTATCCATTGAACTATGGGAGCGTTTCCACTATAATGATAAAGGAGATTTTAGAGTACTCCTTCCGGACTGCAAAGTTAACAATTTTTTATGGCTTTTCATTAACCAATTTCTGTTTTTTGTGCTATCTTTGCATAAATTTGGTGAAAACGATGAACGTCAAAATCGAAGAATCATGGAAAGAACTTCTTGCTGAAGAATTCAACAAGCCTTATTTTTCCGCACTCGCCGCCAAAGTCAGAGAGGAATATGGACGTAAGGATATGAAAATCTATCCTCCCGGTTCTGAAATTTTCGCAGCTTTCAACGCCGCGCCTGTCAGCAGCGTGAAGGTTGTGATTATCGGCCAGGATCCTTACCACGGCCCGGGTCAAGCCAACGGACTTTGCTTCTCTGTGAACAAAGGAATTACAATTCCTCCGTCGCTACTGAATATTTTCAAAGAGATTCAGAGCGATTTGGGCAAAGACGTTCCGGCCGACGGCGACCTCTCACGATGGGCGAGCCAGGGCGTACTCCTCCTAAACTCCACTCTTACTGTCAGGGAGCATCAGCCTAAATCTCACGCTTCTTTAGGATGGTCGGTCTTCACTAATGCTGTCGTTGACCGCCTTGCGGAAACACGCTCCGGCATAGTCTTTATGCTGTGGGGGGCAGATGCTATCCGGCGCGGTGAGCATATTGACCGATCTCGACATCTTGTACTCACAGCACCTCATCCGTCGCCACTTTCAGCCTATAGAGGATTCTTCGGATGTCGCCATTTCTCTCAAGCAAATAATTATCTTCGCGCCACCGGACGCTCTCCGATAGAATGGTGAAGCGCTAAGTATTTTTATCAATCCGTAATATATCTGTAATGAATAATCTCACACTCCCCCAACGCTTAGAATTAATGAAAGACGCGCGCTCAAAAGGTTATAATTGCGCACAGACAGTAGTACTCGCTTTTCCTGACCTCACCGGTCTGGATGAAGCTACAGCAATCGGTGTAACCTCAGCTATGGGAGGCGGCTTCGGTCAACAGGGCGAGCTGTGCGGGGTTATCGCAGGAATGGCTGTTGTGGCAGGAATGGCTTCTGACCGCAACCCGGCACACAAGAAAGAGGTGTATGACCTGATAAATTCTCTCGGCACTCAGTTCGCTTCCCGACATGAAGGTTGCCGCCGCTGTCCGCAACTCAAAGGGCTTAATCCCCCTATCTCCTGCAATAAGCTCATAGAGGAAGGTATCGATATACTTCACAACCATTTCTTGAATTAATTATAATGACTCCGCGACTCCTCATTTTTATCACTCTCGCCATTTGTGCAGCCACATCCGTAGCACAGGAATACGCCACAGCCATATTCAGCCCACGATTCAGGACACTCAAGATAGAAAATCCGGATAATTTCATGGCGCCTCCATGCATTGTGCTCGGCTCTGACGACCGACTCACAATCTCTTTTGATGAAATTACTGAAGATGCGTCAATGCTTCGCGCAAGACTGGTGCATTGCAACAGCAATTGGCACCCGTCAGATCTTGTTGACTCTGAGTTTCTGCAAGGCTTCAATGAGATCTCTGTGGAAGACTACGCCTTCTCTCGATCAACTCTTACCCACTACGTCAACTACCTTATCACAATTCCATCTGACGGATTAGTCCCTACACGTTCCGGTAATTACATTTTGCAAGTTTATGATGAAAATGAGCCGGATGATATTCTTCTACAAGCTCGCTTTGTAGTTAGTGAGCAATCCGTCTTCCTTAAAGGAGACGCTTCATCACGCACTGACCGAGGATACAATTCCGAATGGATAGGACTGGAACTCGAAATTGATGCACCGTTGCCCGAGATTCGAAATCCATATTCCGAAGTTCTCGTCACCATCACTCCCGACGGTTGCGAATCTGAGACAGTTAGCCTGACAAATCCCCAGCGTATCGAAGGCCACCGCATTTTTTATGCCCACCAGCCGCAACTCATATTCCCCGCAGGCAAGGAATGGCGCCGATTCGAGACTGTTCGCGCTGATCACCCGGGCCTTCATACCGACTCTGTAAGATTTGCAGGAAATCTTTATAATGCCTATCTTACTACCGACGTAGCCAGGCACGGACGTATGTATGACTTTGATCGAACTCAGTTCGGACGGTATTTAGTCAGAGAATACAACAGCACCGATTCTTCTAT
>CAYNNV010000287.1:0-2206 GCA_964398625.1 uncultured Sangeribacter sp.
GTGATGTCAAGGATGGACTAGCCTATGCCGAAGAGAAAGCACGCAAGACGGAGCGGGAAAAAGCCCTCGCGGAAGGTCGCGCGGAAGGTCGCGCGGAAGGTCGTGCGGAAGGCCGTGCGGAAGGTCGCGCGGAAGGTCGTGCGGAAGGTCGCGCGGAAGAAAAAATTGAGGTTGCCCGCAAATTGCTTCTTCTGGGAGCAAGTGTAGAGATGATCTCAGTTGGCACTGGGTTGTCAGCAGAAGAAATATCAAACCTCTAATCGTTTGTTCTCTAAAGAGAAATATTTTGGGTAGATTATGGAGAGAGCATTCGAAGCGGCAAGGAGCAACAATCTCCAGGAGTATGAGTATGTTGAGTATAAAAAGTCTCGTGAGTATCTTCGTGATGTCAAGGATGCATTAGCATACGCCGAAGAAAAAGCACGCAAGAAGGTGCGGGAAAAAGCCTTCGCGGAAGGTTATGCGATAGGTCGCGCGGAAGCTCGAATTAGTATTGCGCGCCGGATGCTTCTTCAGGGAGCAAGCGTACAGATAATCTCAAAATATACGGGGTTGTCAGCTGAAGAAATATCAAACCTCTAATCGTTTGTTCTCTAAAGAAAGCGGCAAGGAGCTCCTACTAAGGAATCACTATAGGAAGCGGAAGAAAAGAGGAACGGCTATTTTAGTGACCGTAAAAAAATAATTTGGGACATCTTACTTGTCCTTTTCGGCTTGTTTGTCGGCTCAATTCAGTCAAGTAGTTACTACACTCCTTCATTGTCGCCAACAAATAATCTCGAAAATTACTGCGCAATCTGTCCCTACTTATTTTTTCACAGTCACTTAAATCCTCAAAAATTTTAAAAGTCAAATTTTTAATGAATTGTTGATCATGAAGAAGCTTATTATTCTTTTTATTTGGGCCGTTTGTTCGGTGATAGTAAAAGCAGAAGATGCTAAACCTGTAGATAACTTTTCATTGAACGTTTTCGGAACGCTTTTAAGCAGTACTGATTTGAGTGGAGCAGAGTCATTTCTTGAAGAGTGGGAAGCTCGGGAAGGTGAGACTCCGGAAATTTATAATGCCAAATTTGCTCTGTTGTTGCAGAAAGCATTGGCATTTCGGGAAGCACAAAATAGCGTCTCGGAAGATAGCATTATAAACCTGGCGTTTCAGACAATCAACAAAGGAATTGAAGCGTATCCAAATCGACTTGATTTGAGATTTTCCAAGGTCGGAACTTACGAATATCTACAAGATTGGGAAAATGCGATGTTGGCATGTATTGAAATCCTTGAAGCAAGCAGAGACAATGGAAGTAAGTGGGAGATGCCCTCTTGTAATGAACAAGAAGCGAAGGAGAGGATGTTTGGAATGATTCATGGGTATGAATATTCACTGTCAGACAAAGTAGCTGAGAATAAACTTCTCGAGCTGAATATAGAGTATTTCCCTGACGATTATATTGCTTATATCAATAAGTCGAAGATTGAAAGTGATTTAGGTGACTATGATAGTGCCAGGAATTATTTGGACAAAGCTTATGAGGTTGCTCCGGAGGACTCGAAATTCATTGTAATGTTTTTTATGAGAGCTGAAGGCCCGGAGTATTTAGAGAAAGCGAAGGTTATGTGTGATTCAGTTCTTAGAAATAAAGATGCTGATGAAAAGATGAGAGCAAAAGCACAGGAGATGCGGGATTATCTTTCAGAGATATCTGAAATACAGGAAATGGATTTATATCCCTTTGAGTTCCAGTTTTTACCATCGCTGGCAACCCAACTCTCCCCGGGCAAAGAGTCACAGCGTATACTATGTAACCCAAAGACTATGATCAAGGATTTACCTTTTTCCAATGGTTATATAGTGGATTTGAATCCTAAAGATGTGAAAGTGACGAAGGTTGGTGAAGGTGTGGAAACAGCTATAGTTTGGACAATGCCGGACCCGGAAAAAATGCCGTTCCCCAAATACATAGCGTTTGTGCCTAATAGTGAAAAATCGGGCTATTCAGTCTATTATCTTGAGTTGTCGATTAGTTTTAATGACGATGGACAAGTATGGGTATTAGGAAGATCAGAAGGAGATAGTCATCGCAACTTCGGGCTAATCCCTTATCCGGAAACAGCTGAAAAATTCATTGAAAGCATAAATAAAAGGATGAAAGCAGATTGACGATATAAATTGTACAAAAAACCGTTTATTTTTGGATTTTGGCTCAAT
>CAYNNV010000288.1:0-2203 GCA_964398625.1 uncultured Sangeribacter sp.
GGATTCCGCAACCGCTCACATTTCACCAAACTGTTTACAGCCAAGTATAATTGCACTCACTCTCTTTGGAAACAGGCAAATATTTAGCCCCCGACTCATAAAAATCAGCTTGCTTTGCTTAAAACAACAAGTAAAAATCGTGGGGGGAGAGCTATTAGAGCCGTGAGTCAGATATCGCAGTTGCCACAATCTGAGCACCCGTTGCAGGTGAGTCGTGAGCCGCAAGTGGCGCAGTGAGGACGGAAGTGTGGCTCGTAGCGTTCTTCGCCAAAGATTGATTCGCTGGACGTGGTCAGCTTAAACACCGGCTTTCCGTTGTAATGACTCAAGCCTGATTTGTAGGCCTGACTGCTTTGTATTTGTTTTGAAGGGATGCGGTATGTTTTTCCGTCTTTTACAAATACTGTTCCTGTTTCGATAAAATTGAAAGTAACATCGTGCCGTGTGCATTGTTCCGACAGGGATCTTACCCATTCGTAATGACAGGGACGCGCTCCGTCGTAGTTCTCTCCTCCACAAAGCACTTCTTCTATTTGTCCAGACGCCAAATATTCGTTTGCATCAATCGGGCCGATATATGGAGCTGCCATAAACCCTTTGTGTTTTGCCGGAATATCAAGCAAAATCGGCAAGCGTTCATCTGCACGACGCTGGTTTTCGCAAGTCACTGAAAGCATCACGTTATCATAACCTACACCCCAATCCGCGGGGAGACATTTTTTTATCCGCGGGGCGCGTTTAGTGAGTATGCGGAAAGCTATGTCGGAACGGTGGCGTATTATGCGCCAAACCTCATCACGCCATTGATCTGCTTCCTCCACAAAGAAATCCGTTGAAAGGCCGACATAGAGCTGCATCCCCGGTTTCAGCTTATAATTGCCATGGCGGTCGCGCCTCAAGGGCAAATCATAATTGGCAGTGCGAGTCACGAGCGACGTGTCAATGCCCCGTTTACCGTCGAGGAAATACATATAGCAGTGCTCGCACCCCTCGCTCACTTTGTGGCAACCGTGCCAAGGATTCCATATTATCATCGTCTGTTGATAGATTAGGCGTAAAGTTAGCAAAAAAGTTTTTCTTGCGAGACTCAGAGTAAATGCAGAACCTGCAGGATGTGAAAAGTGTTTAGCTAATATATAATGTATAATCTCAAATTATGGAATTCATAACAGAAAAAGACAGAATATTTGCTACGGATGATGCCGGCAGGCTGATAGCGGAAGTAACGTTTCCTACCGCTGACGGAATCTCTGTGATAGATCATACGTTTGTTGATCCGTCGCTTAGAGGTCAGGGGGTTGCCGGAAAGTTGGTGAAACTTGCCGCGGACACCATCCTGAAGAACGGCAATAAGATAGCTGCCACTTGCCCGTATGCGGTGACTTGGTTTGAGCGTCATCCGGAATATCCGTTGGAATGCTCAGGGCCGGCGGCATGCAGAGTTCACAGGAAAAGATGATAGCCAGATTGAAGACCGAAGAGCAGATCGGGATAAGGCGCAATAAGATATGCGGCCTTACTGAAGACTCTCTCCGGAATCTTTTGTTTTCAGGTATGCTCTAAGTTGTTTGGGTGTCAATCCTGAGTGCTTCTTTACGTATTTACCGAAGAAAGCCGGATTATTGAAGCCTAATCGTGCTGAGATTTCCTTTATTGATTCATCAGTATGGATTAACACGGTACGGACATCGGTCATAATGGCTTCATTTATCCATTCCATTGTACACCTTCCGCTGATCTGTTTCACAACTCTTGCAAGATAGTTTGGGGATACGGAAAGTGCGTCAGCATACCATTTCATCTCCCTCGCCTTGGGATAGGATTCAATGAGTAGCGTGGAAAACCGTTGATATAGTCTCTCGGCCGATTGTCTTGAGGGTAATTTGGAGCTATCCGCATCGGGAAGAGTGACCGATGCAAGCAGATCTTCCATCAAAGAAATCATAGTGAACCGCACGTTTCCTATGCCCATTGAATATTTCCGAGCCAATAATTCACCATAAATTTCGAGAAGATTGACTACAGGTGTGCCAAGATTGAAAACCATACAGTTGCCTTGTAAAGATGTGAGTTGAGGGAATCCGACTGAGCTTCGGCTTTCAAAGGGAAGAGTGGCTTCAATTCCACAGACCATTCCATCACAGTCAGCAGAAAACAGCACGTCGGAAATAAAGTCGCCTGCTTTGAAAAAAATTATCTGACC
>CAYNNV010000289.1:0-2158 GCA_964398625.1 uncultured Sangeribacter sp.
CCTTGATTGGATAATATACGGGAGTGTCTTCATATCCGGCGTATCCTTCAGTGAGGCCGTTGAAGCCAATTATTCTGCGCTTGCCTGCAAATTCTACAATTTCTACTTCCTTCTCTTCACCGGGCTCAAATCTGATAGCCGTTGTAGCAGGAATATTGAGGTGGCAACCGAAAGCGAGCTCGCGGTCGAACTCAAGATAACGGTTTACTTCAAAGAAATGATAATGAGAACCAACCTGTACGGGACGATCGCCTGTATTGTGCACCACGAGTTTGTGGGTGCGACGGTTGAGATTATATTCAATTGGAGTGTCTTCGAGAATTACGCCACCCACGGGCACGTAGTCTTTAGGGGTGAATCCCGGAGTGTTGGGGTAAGCGATAGGTGGTTGACCTGAGAATACGCCTTGAGGAGTGGTGTATCCGTTAGCATCCGTCTGTTTCGGTTGCTGTTGTGTATTATCTGTGCTCATAGTTCAAGACTTTTGGAATCAAATTATTTAATTGGGTGATGAATACTAACAAGGCGGCTGCCGTCAGTAAATACTGCTTCAACCTGAAGAAGAGTTATCATATCAGCCACACCATCCATCACCTGATCTTTAGTAAGAACGGTGGTAGCATCGTGCATCACTTCTTCTACAGTTTTTCCTTCTCTTGCTCCCTCAAGTGCGCAGCTGGTAATGTAGGCCACGGCTTCAGGGTAGTTGAGTTTAAGACCTTTTTTAAGTCGGCGTTCAGCTATAAGTCCGATTGTGAGTAGCTTAAGCTTATCCTCTTCTTTTGGTGTGAAATGCATATAGTAAAATTTTAATAATTAATCAGAAGCTGAAATTTACTTCAACTATTCCAATAAAAACATAATATAGTAGTAGAACGCCATATTCAGTAAAGATGTTCACGATAGAGGTAGTAAATTTTCATTATTCAGAAGATAATGCCTAACTTTGTTTCCCGAAATGAGCGATAGAGAACAGATACTAACCCACAGTAAGCTTAACAGAGAAGTTTTGCGTCTTACGCTCCCGGCCATTGTGAGCAATATCACGGTGCCTCTGCTTGGTATGTCAGACACCGCTATATCCGGGCATCTTGGTTCGGCGACTTATATAGGTGCGATATCTGTAGGAGCTATGATGATGAATGTGGCCTTTTGGCTTTTCGGGTTTCTCCGTATGGGCACTACCGGACTTACGGCGCAGGCTCACGGTGCAAATGATGATAAGAAGCAGCGGGCAGTCTTTACAGCAGCATTCCTTGTAGCGGGTGCAGTGGGTATTTTGGCAGTAATTCTTCAAATTCCCCTTAGCCGACTTTTACTCACATTCATAAGTCCGGAACCGGAAATTGCTGCCGTTGCCTCTGAATATTTCTCTATTGTAATATGGGGTGCTCCCGCACTGCTCACCACTATGGTGATTCAGGGATGGTTTGTGGGCATGCAGACTACTCGCCTTCCTATGATTATCTCTATTGTAGTTGATTTAGTTAATATCTGTCTAAGTATAGTAGCAGTATTTACGTTGAGTTTAGGTTATAAAGGGATAGCAGTCGGTACTCTTGCTGCCAATTGGGTAGGACTTATTCTTGCGTTGGTTCTTGCCGGGCGTTTCTCTAATGGTAAATTATGGGCATCATTCGGAGATATAAGGGAAAGCGGTGTACTAAAAAGATTTTTTACCGTCAATTCCGATATTTTTTTCCGTTCCGCCTGCATCATGCTTGTCTCTATATCCGTTACGGCAATCGGTGCGCGTATTGGTGGGCTTACTCTTGCAGTTAATGCAGTAATGATGCAGTTTTTCGTGATGTTTTCCTATTTTATGGATGGATTTGCCTTTACGGGCGAAGCTCTGTGCGGCAAATTCTCCGGAGCGGGCAACAAGCTGATGTTTGATCGAAGCGTGAGGACTCTGCTATTGTGGTCTGCGGGGGTAGCGGTTTCATTTTTTCTTATATATCTTTTTTTCGGCAGGAACATTGTAGAGTTGCTAACTCCGGAGATTGAGGTTGTAGAGGGTGTAATGCACTATAGGGTATGGCTTTGTCTTATACCTTTGCTTACAGTCTCTGCATTTATTTATGATGGATTTTACATCGGTCTTACAGCTACACGATTGATGCTTATAGCCACCATATTAGCAGCTGTGGTATTCTTT
>CAYNNV010000290.1:0-2149 GCA_964398625.1 uncultured Sangeribacter sp.
TACAATCAGGACATGTGTGCCAGGCAGATTTGGAGGCCTCATCGCCACCGATGTGTATGATTTCGGAGGGGAAAACATCCATTATCTGGTCAAGGACATCTTCTATAAATTTGAAAGTGGCATCTTTGCCAAGACACATATCCTCATCGGCATAAGGAACAAGACTGCATGAGAATTCCGGATAAGCGGAAGTCACCTCCTTACTATGACCCGGTATTTCAAACTCAGGAATAATGCGGATATGTCTTTCTGCAGCATATTTCACAAGGTCACGGAGTTCATCCTGCGTATAATAACCGCCATAAGCTCCGATATCTTCGCGCGAACAATACTTACCTCCCTTGTCGGTCCAATCCTGCCATTTAGCCTCCGGACGCCATGCTGCAAATTCTGTAAGCCTCGGATATCCTTCTATCTCCATCCTCCAGCCTGCAGCATCAGTGAGATGCAGATGCATGTTGTTAAGTTTCAACAACGCCATCGCATCAATCTGCTTTTTCAGAAAACTTATCGGGCGGAAGTGTCGGGACACATCAAAATGCATTCCTCGGTAGCCAAAGCGAGGGGAGTCTGTGATTTCTCCACATTCTATCTCAGTGGCTCCCGGCATGTTCAACAACTGCAGGAGAGATTGCAAACCATAAAATGCACCCTGCTCACTTTCGCCTTCAATGATAATCTTCTTTGGTTGAATCTTAATGGAATATCCCTCACCCTTATCCTGCTTGAAGCTTATTACGACCTGAGCATCTTTTTCTTTATCAGAGGTTCCTGCAAACTCGTCACAAGCTTTCAAATAGGTAGCTAATCCATTATCAACTTTATTCTTGACATAATATGTCAGACCATTAGAGGGGATCACAAAGCTTCCATTGTCGAGCTTCACCTCCACAGGCAACGGAATGATATCCTTTGCTGTCACCTTTGATGCTTCCGCCCCGGAGGAACTGGCGAGAAGTAACATCGAAGCGGCAAGAATATTAAAGTAGTTCTTCTTCACAATTAAAATAATCAAATAAAAACTTTCCCGCTAAATTACAAATTAAAATCCATTCAGACAAAAGGAATGCTTACAATATCATGTTAACTAAGTATTAGTGTAGTTATACTATCGGGAGTCGTCAAAAAGCTGACGACTCCCGAAAGAGTCCAAATGGACACACATTATATTAAGATAGTTTGCTTAGGCACGTAAGGTTACATCTACGAAGGGTCGACGACCCATTTCAATGGTAACATTGACCACGGGATAGCCAAAGAGAAAACCTTGTTTGAGAATCTGTGCCCTACGGGCGCGAGCTCCGTTTCCATAAATTGCAACGGAGCCGAGCTTGGATGCATCATAAGAACTGGGATAAAAGGCGTAGCACACTATGGGTGCTGCCTTGGTTGGCTGTGCAAGAATATCATCGCGACGATAAACTCGAATCATGGCGATGCAAGAAGAGCCAGTGGTCATATCAAGTTTTACCACCTCTTCATCATTTGATTTGTAACTGAGCGATTGAAAGATAGCGCGTACATCTCGTTCTATGCGAGAGTGTCTGTCAGGAGCTTTGCGGCGCTTGTTTTTCTTTGTGTCCGGAGCGGGAGAGATAGCAGCCATCGCGGCAGCATATCTTGCTTTTGCCTCCAATGCCTTGAAGGAGAGCGAAGAGAGTGTAGAGGGGATTGTATGGGAAGAACGAGAGGAGGTGGAGGAGAGAGAGGAGGAAATGGGGTTGGTTTTCTGAAAACTTTTCATACATTTTTTGGATTAAAAAATTAAAAAAGTCAATTGCAAATCCCGCTGCGGTGTTAGAAGGAGTTCTAACTATACAGCTTTCCGTAAGGGCATAGCAATGGCTTTCAACTAATAATCCAAAGATTTTTGAGCGGTCTGACTGTGCGAGTCAGTACTCCAAACCAAAATGTAAATACTATTTCCTCTGAAACTTGTCGCAAAAGTAATAAATAATTTCAACATGTGCAAATCTCACACGAATTTCCCGGATGGACTTGTCTTGAGAAAGGGGACATTTCTCCGTAAAAATATTTTGAATTACTCATCCTCTATGAGAGCGTCACGGCAGAGTGGTGATGATTTAACCGATCCGGAGTTAGTTACGTCTGCCGACTCTGAGGCCTTTGCAATGGCAATAAATTCAGA
>CAYNNV010000291.1:0-2116 GCA_964398625.1 uncultured Sangeribacter sp.
AGTAGGACTTGGCCTCTGCCTCATCGGTATCCTCTTCTTCGGACTTGTAAGCCCAATCTACGAATGGCTCGTCAATTCCGTCGAGCTCTCAATGTGGGAGCCTCTTGCTTTGCTTGGACTCTAATTTAAGTTTACTATTCTTTAGACTTAGCCATAGGCCGCCGCTGGTTGCGGCGGCCTTTTTTAATAACATAAAACATTATTACATTTATGAACATTTCACCTATTCAGAAAGCTTTTTTCGCAGGCTTGCTCTTGACTTGCATGGCTCCCGGCGCTTATGGCCGCCATCTAAGTCCGGATGAAGCACTCTCAAGGATCCAGAATCCATTGGGATCAAAAAAAATTTCAAGTGCCAATAACTTTGATTTGATTCATACCGAGGAATCAAATGGAGAAAAGTTGGTCTATGTATTCAATGATGGCCGGAATGGCTTTGTAGTAGTGTCAGCCGACGACCGTATGCCGGGACTGCTTGGATATTCCGATGCCGGAAACTTTGACCCGGAAAACGTGTCGCCATCCCTAAAGTGGTGGCTCGGGCAGTATGCGGAAGAAGCTGCGGCAGCTTTCGAAAAAGGATACGGAGAGTCAAAATCGGCATCCACCCGCAGTGACGAAGAGAACGACGGCAGAGAGATTATCCCCACTCTCCTATCTACAAAATGGGGACAGCAAAATCCTTATTATCTTGATTGCCCTGAAGTAAATGGGAATCATTGTGTGACGGGATGCGTTGCTACAGCTATGTCACAGGTGATCAAATATCATAGCTACCCGGCTTCAGGACTGGGCAATCATGCGTATAGATGGAATGGAACGGTTCTTGATTTCGATTATGAAAACACTACTTTCGAATATGAAGGAATGCTCGACACTTACGAAGGAAACGAGGAGGAATCGGCCCGGAATGCAGTTGCTCAGCTGATGTATGCCTGTGGAGTCTCAGTCGACATGTCTTATCGACCGACCGAGAGCGGAGCGTATGACACATATATCGCTTATGCCTTGCGCAAATATTTCAATTATGATGAGGCAGTGAGACTGATGATGCGCGATTTCTTCACACTTGAAGAGTGGGAAGAACTTATATATTCAGAACTTAAGGAAAAGCGCCCGGTCATCATGGGTGGCCAGGCAAGAGAAGGTGGCCACCAGTTCGTCTGCGACGGATATGACGGAAACGGTTACTTCCACATCAATTGGGGATGGGAAGGATACGGAGACGGACATTTCCTTCTTTCTTCACTCAATCCGGAATATCAGGGTGTAGGAGGCTATGAAGGTGGTTATAACTCCAACCAGTCAGCGATCTGCGGCATTCAGCCACCGACAGGCACATCAGCAAGATGGTATCCAATCTATTCTACTGGCTATCTGAATGTGCAGTCGCTCAACAATGGACGAATGAATATCAATATTCTCTCCGGAAACCTCTTCAATTACTCTCCTGATGCAGTAGACGTCGAGATATTGTTGCAGGCCGAGGGTCAGGATGGAAGTGTATTTATTTCTGAACCTACACAATTTACAATGGGTAACGATCCTGAACCGAGGACTACCTACCCGTTCCCGGGAGCGCAGGGTCAGACCATCTATGGCTATAATCAGTTCGTACCATTCAATCTTCCCAAAGATATGCCGGCTGGAGACTATAAATGTACGCTTGTATTAAAGACACCGGAAGGAAATATTGAGACTGGCATTAAGAAGTTCGGCGCTATGCTCGGCGATGAGGTAGAGGTTGGCTGCGGAACAGTCTTAAATCCGGGAAGTGTTGTGGGAAGCCATACGAATATCTATCCGCTGTCTTCCGTAAGAGGGTATGTTCCGGCAGGAAGTATCTATAAGAGACAGGGCGAGGTTGTGGAGAAATATTAATAAAGCAACAATAGAAAAAACAGGGAGAAGCAGGATGAAAAACATTGGTTTTATAGGCGTAGGCATTATGGGGAAATCCATGGTGAGAAATCTGATGAAGGCAGGATATGAGCTTCATATCTATGCCCGCACGAAGGCAAAGGTAGAGGATGTGATCACAGAGGGCGCGATCTTCCATGACTCTATCGCGGAATGTGTTAAAGACCGTGACGCGGTGATCACGATTGTAGGATTC
>CAYNNV010000292.1:0-2103 GCA_964398625.1 uncultured Sangeribacter sp.
ATTGTTGTCAATAAATGGGATATAAACAACTCATCTCATAAGAACAGTATTAGATGGAGCAATGAATTTTTTCAAAAATTACCCAATAATTGGGCCATATCTGCTTCGTTTGAGCTTGCTTACGATCATATAAATCAAACACAAGTCAGATCGGAAAGTGATATAAACATCCGAGATTTTACGGCCAAAGAAAATATATGGGGTACGGCAACCGGATTCGATATCTCAAAGCCTTTCAATGAAAAACACAATTTGGCTATTGAGTTGACCGGTATTACCTATAGTAGTAAAATTAATTATACCGGTTCTACAGTTAACCATAATGACAATTTTCATCTCCTGATATTCCCGGGAGCGAAATATACATTCACACCGAACGATAAATTTTATTCAAACATCGGAATTTATGCCACATACTATCGTTCAAAAACAGGAGATGAAAAGGAGAGCAAGGTATATCCGACTGTGAATTTTGACCTCAGCTGGATGCCACTACGGCGTCATAGGTTTGGATTATGGTTAAATTATACCATTAATACTCCTAATGGCTCACAGACAAATGGCGTGTTGCTTCAAACCGACCTGCTCAAATGGTCGCAAGGAAATCCTCAACTGCACTCCTACCATACCCTGTCTACTCAATTGAGTTACACATGGAATCCAACACAATTCATCAATATCTCTCCGGTGGCTACTTGGGTCTACAAGCACGACTACTATGCAGAAACATACTCGTTGACTGAAGATGGAAAGGGAATTTTGGTTAAGCCGATGAATTGTGGCAATTATCATAATTTTTGGGCATCCATCAATTTTTCAGCCTATGCGTTTAATCGTAAGCTCGTAGTTCAAGCCCGTCCTACAGTGTCTTTCCATAAATTTATGGGTGAGTTTGACAAATCTCTTACTTGTTTTTTGGCAACACTAAGTGCCACATATTACTGCGGTAATTTCTACGTTGGAGCTTCCTACTCAACGCCGGAAACAAGTTATAATCACGCAGACCCCATAAGAAGAAAAATTCTTTCTGAATATTGGTTAATGGCCGGTTGGGGCAATGCCTCCTGGACAGTGTCAGCATTCCTCATAAATCCATTCCGAAGTCATTGGCGTGGCGAAGAAATGAAGATAGATACACCGGTTTATTCCATGAGTTCTACGACAATCGGTGTCAACGACCATCGGAGAATAAATCTGACCCTTGCTTACACATTCGGGTATGGAAAGAAAGTTCAGCGAGGTAATGATCTTAAGGCTACCTCCGGAAGCGCATCATCCATCCGATAATTCATTATCATTTCTAAAAGAGAGATAATGAAGTGGTTTAAACCACTTCAATAAAAGCAAAGCTCCCGGCTAAGACGTCGGGAGCTTTGCTTTGAAATATACTGTTTTTATGATGCAGTTTAACTTGAGGTGGAGGATGAGGAATCTGATTTTGTAGTGTCTGTAGTGTTTGAGGCCTCAGATTGTTGGGGGGATTGCTGCGTTGAAGGATGCTCCTCTTTACTTCCGTTACGCAGGCTGAATATGGAGAGAGCTGGATGAGCCGTATGACGCTTCACGGAATCAGTGACATAAACGGTAAAGATGGGGAACATCATCATGCCGAGAGCTGCAAGGACAACCGACAACACGCGGCCCACCGGGGTCATGGCGGTGATATTCGAACCGACTGTAGTCACATCCATGAAAGCCCACCAGAGAGCAGATTGATAATCCTTGACCAACGGATTCACATTATGCTCGAAGAGATAGAAAGCTAATGAGGAGAAGTAGACAGTGGCAAGCAGCGTTATAAGGTAAGACCAGAAGAGAGAAGTGGCACGATTGGATGTGAACCATCCAACCACAATAGCGAGTGCGTAGCCACCCCGGACAAGAGGGAGATACCGGATGACATATTCCACCTGTATCGGGAAATGAATATGATAATGGCTGAAAATCGCGAGCCAAGGAATTGAGACAAGCAGAAATACCCAGCGGGATTTCATATACTGCTTCTTGTCAGGTGCAAGAATAAACTCAATGAGAAAATCACCGAGGAATAGCAGACAGATCCACCATTGCGTCATCAAGAAGGTGGGATTGTCATAGAAATGT
>CAYNNV010000293.1:0-2082 GCA_964398625.1 uncultured Sangeribacter sp.
GTTCGTCTTCTTGATGTTGACCCCGGAGAGGCTACCAATCGTACTGTTGTGACCTTCGTTGGCGAGCCTGAAGCGGTGCTTGAAGCAGCCGTAAGAGGAGTTAAAAAAGCAGCTGAACTAATTGATATGCGTAATCATCATGGAGCACATCCTCGAATGGGAGCCACTGATGTATGTCCTCTCATTCCGGTCAGCAATATAACTCTTGAAGAATGTGCAGAACTTGCCCGTAAGCTCGCAAAGCGTATTTCTGATGAGCTCGGAATTCCTACATATTGCTATGAAGCGGCTGCCTTTACTCCCGAACGCAAAAATCTTGCAGTTTGCCGCGAAGGTGAGTATGAAGCTCTTCCGGAGAAGATGAACCACGAAGGTAAGGCTCCGGATTTCGGTGACCGCCCATTTGATGAAGATGCTGCTCGCACAGGTGCAACTGCAGTAGGCGCTCGTGACTTCCTCATAGCTGTCAATTATAATCTCAATACTACATCTACACGCCGCGCTAATGCCATTGCTTTTGACGTGCGTGAAAAGGGCCGTCCAAAACGCGAAGGAGGTAAGCCCAATGGAAAGCCTATGAAGGATGAAAATGGCAATGTGATAACTATTCCCGGCACACTCAAAGGAACTAAGGCTATCGGATGGTTCATTGATGAATATGGTATTGCTCAGGTATCAATGAACATTACTAATATGTCGCAAACTCCGCTCCACGTGGCCTTTGATGAAGTAAGCCGTGCCGCTCGCGAACGTGGTATTAGAGTAACCGGTACAGAAATTGTAGGTCTTATCCCCAAAAAGGCTCTTATTGACGCCGGTAAGCACTATCTTCGTATGCAGCAGCGTTCTGTTGGTCTGCCTGAGAAAGAGATAATCAAGATTGCTGTGAAGTCAATGGGTCTTGACGAACTCAAGCCTTTCGTGCCTGAAGAGAAGGTGATAGAATATATGCTTGAAGCTGAAAACAACAAGAAGAAACTCGTAGATATGACATGCGTGGAATTTGCTGACGAGACAGCTTCAGAATCACCAGCTCCCGGGGGAGGCTCAATTTCGGCTTACATGGGAGCTCTCGCTGCAGCCCTCGGCTCTATGGTAGCCAATCTTTCTGCTCACAAGGCCGGCTGGGACGATCGTTGGGAAGAATTTTCCGACGTGGCTGAAAAGGGTCGCGATATTCAGGATAGACTTATCCACCTTGTTGACGAGGATACAGAGTCGTTCAACCGCATTATGGACGTCTTTGCAATGCCGAAGAATACTGATGCTGAGAAGCAAGCTCGCGCAGAAGCACTTCAGGCAGCTACACTTTATGCTACTGAAGTTCCTCTTCGTACCATGAAGACCTCTGCTGAAACTTTTGACATCCTTGAAGCAATGGTTCGCAAAGGTAATCCTGCTTCGGTCACTGATGCTGCCGTAGGTGCTCTCGCCGCACGAGCCGCAGTGCTCGGTGCACAGCTCAATGTGCGTATCAATGCTGCCGGACTTAAAGACCGTGAAACAGCAGATAGAATTTTGTCGGAAGCTGCTGAAATAGCTTCTGAAGCTAACAGACGCGAAGCTGAAATTCTTGCTCTTGCCGATAAAGTTATTGATAAAGAGTAATGATGAACGGCAATATTGTATTAATAAACGCTACAATTGTCACTCCTCTTGGCCGCGCTGCGGTCAAGGGAAGTGACATGAATAATATATCGGTACGAAAAGACTCTGCACTTGCAATAGTCGACGGTAGAATTGCATACGCCGACCCTATGGAAGCGCTTCCCGAAGAATTTAAGAAAATCAAGGAGGTGCGTGATCTTAAGGGAAATGTAGTAATGCCCGGCTTTGTGGATTCACATACTCATCTTATCTTTGGCGGATTTAGACCGGATGAATTTTCCTGGAGACTAAACGGCGAATCCTATATGTCGATTATGGAGCGTGGCGGTGGAATTCAGTCAACTGTAAATGCTACACGCGAGACCTCGGAAGATGACTTTGTAAAGCGCGCTGAGTGGTTTATCGGCAGAATGTCGGAGATGGGCGTTACTACTGTTGAAGCCAAGTCCGGTTATGGTCTTGACACCAAGACTG
>CAYNNV010000294.1:0-2071 GCA_964398625.1 uncultured Sangeribacter sp.
AATATTTCCCCCAGAGTTCTAAAGACTATATGATCGGTCTTGTAGAAAATCTTCGCAATGCACTTGGTAAGCATATTATCAATCTTCCATGGATGTCGGATGATACTAAGGTACAGGCTCTAAAGAAACTCAATTCTATCACAGTTAAGATTGGTTATCCCGATAAGTGGAAAGACTACAGTGAGCTTACCATTGATCCCAACCTGAGCTATTATGATAACGTGCATGCAGCACACATGTGGGCTTACAAAGAGCTTCTGAAAAAATGGGGTAAACCTGCAGACAAGACTGAATGGGGTATGACTCCACAGACTATCAACGCCTATTATAATCCTATGGCTAACGAGATAGTTTTCCCCGCCGGTATTCTCCAAGCTCCATTCTTTGATCCCGAAGCTTCCGACGCTGAAAACTACGGTGGAATCGGCGTAGTAATCGGCCACGAGCTTACTCATGGATTCGATGATCAGGGTTGTAACTTCGATGCCGACGGCAATATGTTAAACTGGTGGACACCGGAAGATGCGCAGGCATTCAGCCAGCTGACTCAGGGTCTTGCAGCTCAGTTTGATAAGGTTGAGGTGCTTCCCGGACTTATGGCCAATGGACAATACACTCTCGGTGAGAATATTGCTGACCAGGGTGGACTACGCGTGGCTTATACTGCATTTCTCGACGCGCAGAGAAAGAAAGGTGTAGACGTAACATCTCAGGAAGCGTTGATTGACGGCTATGATCCAGCACAGGTTTTCTATATGAACTATGCTAACCTTTGGGCTCAGAATATCACTCCTGAGGAGATTCGCAATCTTACTAAGGGTGATGTGCATTCTCTGGGTGAAAATCGCGTGAATGTGTCGCTTAAAAATATTGAGCCATTCATCAAGGCATTTAATGTACAACCCGGTGATTCAATGTATCTTCCTGTTGAGGAACGCGTTATTATCTGGTAATCGTATAAATAACTAATCATAAAGGATGCATCCGTGTTGTGATGCGTCCTTTTTTATTTGCATGTGAGTATGCTGATATGAGATATATTAGAATGTCCCGGAAATACAAAGTGTTAAATAATATTAAACATATTAATCAATCCCTAAATTCAGTGCCTTTTAAAATGAAAATATTAGTAAATTTGTAATTGATTCCATTAAAAGTTGAACTATGTATAGATGGTATATTATTATCAAAATTTGATAAATTATAATTAATGTAATTTAAAAAATCATCATTATGAACAAAATCCTTTATTCTGCTCTTGCAGCAGGCTCAATGCTTGCGTTGACTGCCTGTTCTGCAGACGAACCGGGGAGTGTGAACAATGACGGTCACGTATCGTTTACCATTTCACTTCCCGAGCAGTTGGCAACTCGTTTTGCCGAGGCTCAGTCTGTTGACAAACTTTACTATTCAGTATTTGATACTGAGGATAACTTTGTGACCTCAAAAGAACTCACATGGCCCACAGGTCAACTGTCACAGAATGTAGAGATTCAGCTTGTGCCCAATGAGACTTACAAGATTGTATTCTTTGCATACAATGACGGTGCCGTGACTGTTCTGACTGAGGATGGTGCTACCGCATCCACCGGCTATACCTTCGATCCTAAGACAGCCTCTCTCGGAGTCAACTACAAGAATATTGTTGCAAACGATGATATCTACGATGCCTTCTATACGATGGATACTTTCACCGTTACAGGCAATACTATCCAAGAGATACTTTATCGTCCGTTTGGTCAGCTTAACATCGGTACCAATGATGAAGATACAGACGTTGTAAAGGCTTACGGACTTGAGAATTATAACTGCGAGCTTTCTATCAGTTCAAAGAATCTTGCTTCAGGCTTGAATATGCTCAGCGGTGATTACACTGCCGCACCCGAAAATGAGACTTATACCTTCTCTGTAAGCAGAATTGACCAAATCGATCAGACTGTCAATCCCTTCCCCGAAGTTAATGCAGAAGGTAATTTCTCTTATCTTGAAATGAACTTCTTCCTTGTAATGCCCACTAAGAACGGTAATGAAGAAGATGCTACTCTTGTAGACGCCGTATTCAATATTACGG
>CAYNNV010000295.1:0-2027 GCA_964398625.1 uncultured Sangeribacter sp.
TTCACGGCCATGACCCACTCGTCGAGTTTCTGACGGGCACGCGATGCCGCGCTCTAGTGTCATCATAGTAAATTTTCCTTTCTTTGAATTATTAGTAATAAATATTATTAATTGTATTCCCCTTCATATACTAAGACAAATACTAAATTTTATTTTCTATAATAATCTTGTCAAGTATCTCGGTAAGAAGATTAATTTCATTCTCCGAAATAACTGACTCAAGAGCTTTTTGTCTTTCTTGAGCCACTTTCATTATTTCGTTTTTTATATCTAATCCCTTTTCGGATATATTGACTTTAACACATTTACGACTTACGGATTCGGTATAAATCAGTTCCTTTCGTTCCAAGGCCTTTAAAGTGCGGCAAATAGCAGCTTTATCCTTTCTCAGAATTGAAGCAATTTCGCAAGGTTGCAACTTATTGTTTGCGTATAGTACTCTCAGGACGAGATATTCAGAAGAAGTAATACCTGTCATATACTTCTTCAAAGACTCCTCAAGTCCGGAAAGTTGCGTCTGATAGGCTATTCCTAACTTACACCCTAAATTGGGTAAATCTCGTTTGTCGCTATTGGTTATCATAGTAATAGTATAACAAGTAATTTATTTAATGGTTGACTAGTCAACTATTTTTTTAGAGTAAATTATGTAAAAGATAAAAGGTAGCGCAACACAATAAGTGATGCACCACCTTTTAAGATTATATTAATTGAAAATTAGTCAGTAACAGGAGCAAGCTTCACGGTGAAGTGACGTAGCAGGGGAGCTTCCCATACAATTTTCAGGCCGTGCTTGATTTCGTGACGACGGTCATAAACGTTCTTGAGCGCAGCTGCTATTACATCCATATGGTTGTTTGTGTAAACGCGGCGCGGAATACAAAGACGAAGGAAGTCAAGACCACCGAAGCGATTTTCGCGGGTAATTGGATCACGGTCAGCAAGAATGTAACCGATTTCGCAACCGCGGATACCGGCTTCGCGGTAGAGTTCTACAGTAAGCGTCTGAGCGGGGAATTCCTCTTTGGGAACTTCAGAAAGTACCTTGTCAGCATCAATAAACAGTGCATGACCACCTACGGGGCGCTGATAGGGTATACCATATTCATCAAGACGCTTGGCGAGATATTCAACCTGCTTGATTCGGGTCTCAAGCATATCAAATTCGGTATTCTCGTTGAGGCCAACTGCGAGAGCATCCATGTCACGACCGTTCATACCTCCATAAGTTACGAAGCCTTCAAAGCAGATGCAATACATCTTGGCACCCTCGTACCATTCTTCGTGGCGAGTTGCTATGAAGCCACCCATATTTACAAGGCCGTCCTTCTTTGATGACATGGTCATGCCGTCCGCCAGAGAGAACATTTCTCGGCAAATATCTTTAATTGTAGCATTTTTATAGCCTTCTTCACGCACCTTGATGAAGTAAGCATTTTCTGCAAAACGTGCAGAGTCAAATACTACGGGTTTACCATATTTGTCAGCCACTTTACGCACTTCGCGGAGATTTTCCATTGATACAGGCTGTCCGCCGGCGGTGTTATTAGTAATGGTAACGATGATAAAGGGTACTTTATCAGCGTTTTCGGCAAGTACTTTTTCAAGTTTCTTACAGTCAACATTCCCTTTGAAAGGAGCTTCAAGCTGAGTATCCTTTGCTTCGTCAACAGTGCAGTCTACGGCGAAAGCCTTGCGTGACTCAATGTGGCCCTTGGTAGTGTCGAAATGAGAGTTGCCGGGTACGATGTCGCCCTCTTTCACGAGATAGCTGAAAAGTACGTTCTCTGCTGCACGACCCTGATGAGTGGGAAGAACATAGTCAAAACCGGTGATATTTTTAATAGTTTCCTTAAGGCTGAAGAATGAACGGGCACCGGCGTATGATTCGTCGCCCATCATCATTGCTCCCCATTGGCGGTCAGACATTGCGCCTGTGCCGGAGTCAGTGATACAATCGATATATACTTGTTCTGAGCGGAGCATAAATACGTTGTAGTCGCACTCTTTAAGCCACTGCTCGCGCT
>CAYNNV010000296.1:0-2018 GCA_964398625.1 uncultured Sangeribacter sp.
CGTAGAATTGAAAGACGGCAAGAAATACCTCATTGGCTGCTCCAGCCCCTCCGAAGTAGTTTCCTACATCACCTCCCGGTTATAAACATCGGTGGGGAAAATCAAATTTATTTTTGTGGGTAACCTTACACTGAACCTCGGCATTATGCGTTAGATTATAAAAGGGTATAGGCTATGATGAAGGATTTTGACAGTAAAAAATTGACAGAATTATTTCTGTATATACTAGATAAGACCGGTGGGGTTGACTTCTATCACACTTTCAAAATTCTCTATTTTGCTGAGATGAAACATCTTGCCAAATGGGGAAGTGGTATCGTGCCCGATGAGTTCTGCGCTTTAAGGTACGGCCCGGTACCTACTAATCTTTATGAGGCAATTAAAGAGTTGAATCAACCGAAGATGACCCTTTCATCAGAGCTGTCGGAAGTAGTTCAATTTGCAGGAGAGGATGCATCTAATGTACTTCTGCCTAAGAGGGGAGCTAATGTAAAGTGTTTTTCTAAATCTGAAATTGAGGCATTAAATCAGTCGATAGAAGAGAATAAATCATTAACGTTTGGTCAACTTATGCGTAAGTCTCACGATGAGGCGTGGGAGGAGGCTAACCGTAGAGTTAACGGTAGTAATGTCATTTCGCCTCTCTCTATGGCTAAGGTTCTTAATGCGGATGAGGTAATGTTAGAATACATTGAGGAACAGATTAAGATTGAGGTAGCCTTAAGATGATTAAAATTTCAGAACTCTTTAATGAAAAAGAGTTGTCACGTTTAGCATTTCGTACTGCATTCCCACAAAAATTTAATGAATGGAATTTCTTAGGAGAGATTGACGATTATGATGTCGCACTTATTATAGGTACTATCCCGTAGAGAATTGTCAAAACTTCTCGGTATTTCTTCTTCTTCTATTCAAGGGCATATAGAGTTCTTGAAAGAAGCGGAGATTATCGTTAGGCTTGGAAGCGACCGAAAAGGACTGTGGAAGGTGTTGAAATAATATTGCTATAGTTTGTGCCATATCTATAAAATAAAGATACGTTATATTTGATTTTTATCTTGTTAGTGCGGAAATATCAGGATTTTTATGTATCTTTGTGCAATCATCCAAGTCTGGTGGCTTGCGTCGACTCGCCTCAAGCACAATAAAAATGATCACTAACGAATGCAATCTGACCTAAATGGAAAAATAACGAATTATGAAGAAGACAATCATACCATTACTATTGCTGACATTCAGCAGTATTTTCGCTTTTGGACACTCCATAATGAAGAGTCAGACATCTTCTGTGAATATAGAACAGACATCGAGTCAGCCAATCCTCACAGCTTACCAGATGTTGAACAAAGGGATTGCGGAATACGAAAGTGAGAATTATTCAGAAGCTGTGACATGGTTCCGAAAGGCAGCCGAGCGGGGATATGCCCCCGGACAGAATTGGCTTGGCTATATGTATGAAAAAGGCTATGGAATTCCGGAGGATTATACAGAGGCTGTGAAGTGGTACCGGAAGTCAGCGGAGCAAGGAAATGCCTATGCACAGTGTAATCTTGGTCGAATGTATGAAAAAGGCTATGGAGTGCCGAAAGATTATTCTGAGGCATTAATCTTGTTCCAAAAGTCTGCCGATCAGGGAGAGTCCAATGGACAAAATTGGCTTGGCTATATGTATCATTATGGTTTTGGAGTTCCGGAGGATTATACAGAGGCTGTGAAGTGGTATCGGAAGTCAGCAGAGCAGGGAAATGCCGCAGGGCAGTATTGGCTTGGCGATATGTATGAAAATGGCTATGGAGTTGCAAAGGATCTTTTTGAAGCAAAGAAATGGTGGGAAAAATCTGCAGCCCAGGGATATGAGGAAGCTAAGAATAAATTAAAAAAAATGAGCCTGGTCGATTCGCAGATGGTAGCAAAAGGAAAAGAGGCTTATAATAGTAAGAATTATGCTGTGGCGGTGAGCTGCTTCCGGAAGGCAGCTGAAGAAGGGGATGCGGGAGGACAGTATTGGCTTGGCAGAA
>CAYNNV010000297.1:0-1957 GCA_964398625.1 uncultured Sangeribacter sp.
CCCGTAGGTCTTAGTGTCGTTCAGCAAGCCGAGAAGTGCTGACCGTTCTTCATCAGTAAGCCCCTCTATGGTACGGACGCGTTCAGCAAGTTGGGTTTTGTCAGTCGCTTTCATTGACAGCAACTCTAAAAAATTTAATAGTCGCCGATCACCTCCTTTGCGACAGGTATATAAAAAAAGACGTAGGTATCTGTTACCGTTGCAATCTTCGGACAGGGAACCTGGCAAGAACCGTGACAGTCAAAAGCAACGCAGACCCCACGCCTATGCAAATACCCCAAACCCACTCTATGCCACGAAGGCACAGAATGAGCCGGATAGGTATATACATACCCGTGAGCATCTACCTTTGCAATATTCTCGACTGTCGTTCTTAAACTGCCAGGTTTTTGTCCGACAAGAATAATGCGCGAGTAAACGCCTTTTATATTAATTCCTCCCGCCTCCTTTCCTCTCTTGGAAACCCATTGGCGTGAGTCTTTTTGCAAAATTAGTATAAAGTTTTAATTCCTAACCCTATTTTCGGTCTTAAAACAACAAAAAATTCCCGCACCGTGGAGTCACGGACGGGAATTTTGCCATTATTTTTTAAGTTGTATTATTTCTCGCGCATGAAGATCTGTATTGGCGTTCCATGAAAATCCCAGCGCTCGCGTATCTTGTTTTCAAGAAAGCGGCGATACGGCTCCTTCACCCACTGCGGCAGATTGCAGAAGAATACAAAGGTCGGTATTACTGATTCCTTAAGCATGGTAACATACTTGATTTTCACAAACTTCCCTTTATTCGACGGTGGCGGCGTCACGGCTATCACTTCGTGCATATACTCATTGAGCTGCGAAGTAGGGATGATGCGACGGCGGTTTTCAAATACCTGAATGGCCGTCTCAAGAACTTTGTAGATGCGCTGCTTGGTAAGTGCGGAACAGAAGATAATCGGGAAGTCGGTGAAGGGGGCAAGACGGTCGCGGATAGACTTCTCGAAGAATTTCTGCGCCTCAAGCGAGCGGTTTTCCACCAAATCCCACTTATTGACACAGACCACGAGTCCCTTCTTATTGCGCTGTATAAGTGAAAAAATATTCACATCCTGCCCCTCTATGCCGCGCGTGGCGTCGATAAGCAGAATGCAGACGTCGGAATTTTCTATCGCACGAATGGAGCGGATCACGGAGTAATACTCTATATCCTCGTTCACTTTCTGCTTGCGGCGGATGCCGGCTGTGTCCACAAGGTAGAAATCAAAGCCAAACTTGTTGTAGCGATGATAGATAGAATCGCGTGTAGTGCCGGCAATATCGGTGACAATATGCCGCTCCTCGCCGATAAAGGCATTGATGAGTGACGACTTTCCGGCGTTAGGACGCCCTACGATAGCAAATCGAGCCACATCATCCTCGTGCTCGTCGTCATCATCTCCTTTAGGCAGATCAGCTACGATGATGTCAAGGAGTTCTCCGGTACCGGAACCGTTGGCCGACGATATCCCAATCGGATCACCAAGACCAAGACGGTAGAACTCGGCTATATTATATCTCGCATCGCCGAGATCCTCCTTATTGGCTACAAGAATCACAGGCTTCTTGGAGCGGCGCAAGATAGCGGCCACGTGGTCGTCAAGGTCAGTCACGCCGTTGGAGGCATCAACCACAAAGAGAATCACATCAGCCTCCTCAATGGCAATCTCCACCTGTTTATTAATCTCTTCTTCAAATATGTCATCGGAATTCACCACCCAGCCTCCGGTATCTACAATGGAGAACTCGGTGCCCGCCCATTCCACCTTGCCATACTGGCGGTCGCGCGTGGTGCCCGAAGTCGGATCGACTATGGCGCTGCGGGTCTGTGTAAGGCGGTTGAAGAGGGTGGATTTCCCGACGTTGGGTCGCCCTACGATTGCTACTAATTTACCCATATTGTAATATCACTTAAATTACTAATCCATGACCGGCGGTCT
>CAYNNV010000298.1:0-1955 GCA_964398625.1 uncultured Sangeribacter sp.
GAAAATTTAGTACCCATAAGTACGTCGCATTCGCACTCAATTGCTATTTCCAATCCTTTTATCGCTTCCTCCTCGGTGTAGCCCACAACCTCAAGCACCGTAGACTTACCCGCTTCTTTCATAGATTTAAACAGGGCTTTCATCCTTTCTACCGGCAGCGGAACTTCCTTCATACCCCAGTATCTTGCAAAGCTGTCTTTGCTCATCTCAAATATTAGCTCAGCATTTTCTACTGTGTAATCGCTGTTGGTGAGCATTACTATGAGCTGAGGAGTACTGATTTCTTTGTTGTCTGTCGTCATCTAATTATTCTTTAATAGCTTCTTAACTGCCTTAAAATTTACTTTTTAGAATGAACAATTATTTGCGGTAAAGGAAGCGGGCAAGACCATATATATATCGCCGGAATCCGGGACGATAGCATACCAACCGGTCAAACCATGCGAGATGCGATCCGAGAGCCTTTACCACCATTCCTACAAATATCATTGCGAAAAGAGTGCCCGGTCCGACTACATTCCAAAGCCAACGACCAAAGAATATATATCCGCAGCCCACAGCTACCGCCACAAGTAGAATGTCGACTATAATCTTGGCTTTAGCGAAGGGGAGTGATGATACTCGCGATATAGCTACAGGGAGTCCTTCTCCCGGCATCGTTACAGAGCCGCAACGTATCTCCAGAGCTATCCCTATGCCGAGCACAAGGCATCCGCCAAACTGCTCAAGACTTCGGAATATGATACTATCGTATTCCATTCCGGCTGTAATCCACATATTCACATCCAGGAGAAAGCCAAAAAGAAATCCTATCACAAGCTGTAGAAGCTGTACCGGGGCGAATCTTTTACGTAGTATCAGAATCTGTCCGCCAACGAGGATGAAGTTCATAATGTAAGTATATTGCCCGATAGTAAGTTCCGGGCTGAGCGCATCGGCTCCGGCAATAGTGAATACAAACGGAATTGTTGAAATAACACTGCTCCCGAGATTGGATCTTACGCACAGGGCAACTCCGAGCGTCATAATAAACAGTGAAATAATGAGCAGTATGTGCTGCCAAATAAAAGATACAATTCTATCCTTACGTCCAAGGGAAATAGAGGAATCAGTCGTCATAATATCAAAGAAACTTATGCAAAGTTAATAATAATGGCTCGAGTGGCAAAATCCGTAAAGCCCGTAAGCAGTCCTAAGCATTGTGTGCAGTTATCTCACAAGGAGAAAAACAAGATTTTTTGAAATTATAGGCAGCAATGTTGGATAATTCCAAAAATTTGTTATATCTTTGTAATTGATAGTAATTAACCAACCGAATATGGCAGATTTATCTAATGTCTATGACGCACTGAAGCATTATTTCGGCTTTGACGGCTTCAAGGATAGTCAGGAAAAAGTAATCAACTCACTTCTGGACGGGCACGATGTATTTGTACTTATGCCCACCGGCGGTGGTAAGTCGCTTTGCTATCAACTTCCCGCACTGATGCAGGAAGGCACGGCTGTAGTGATTTCTCCCCTGATTGCATTGATGAAGAATCAGGTTGACAGCATACGCCATTATTGCGAAAATGATTCCGTTGCTCATTTTCTGAATTCATCGCTTAATAAGTCTGCCATAGATCAGGTTAAGCGCGACGTGGTCGAGGGGCGCACCAAGCTACTATATGTTGCTCCCGAGTCACTTACCAAGGAAGATAATGTGCGCTTTCTTCAGAGCGTGAAAGTGTCGTTCTATGCAGTCGACGAGGCTCACTGTATATCAGAATGGGGCCACGACTTCCGCCCGGAATACCGCAAGATACGTCCTATTATCAATGCTGTAGGAGCGCGGCCTGTGATAGCTCTTACAGCTACGGCGACTCCGAAAGTGCAGCACGATATCCAGAAAAACCTTGGTATGACCAATGCACACGTCTATAAGTCAAGTTTCAACCGTCCAAATCTCTTCTACG
>CAYNNV010000299.1:0-1932 GCA_964398625.1 uncultured Sangeribacter sp.
CACGCAGCAGTCTTGAATTTAACTCTGCCTTGCGGATACGCAACTGCTCCATCATTGCATCAAAGCTTCCGATATTGGATTTGATTGTGGCGCGCTCACCTAACATTTCTATAATTTGATTCTTATTTTCTTCAATCTTTGCATTCAGATCCGGATCAGCCAGCTTGAGGCGCACCTTGCGTCCCTGCGGAGCATAGAATCCTACTGCCGACATAGTATAGCCTCTCTGCATATCATCGCGTCCAATGCGCTCCACAAGTTCCGCATCGGCATCGACTACGTAGGGCGCGGCCCAAAGAGGATCCCAAGCGGTATGCTCCATAAGCCTACGCTGAAATTCAAGGTCGCAGATACGAGAACGGTCAGCATAATAATTAATAATGCCGTCGGTGCCTATACCCTTTTCGGCAATCACATAATCACCGATATGCAACTCCTCAAGCAGTGAACCTGAAGTGCCGACGCGAACCATCTCAAGAGTGCGGTGGTCGGGACGCACTTTGCGAGTCTTAAAATCAATATTTGCCAAAGCGTCAAGCTCAGTCACAACAATCTCTATATTATCTGATCCTATGCCGTGAGAGATACACATAAGTGGTTTCCCCTTATAAGTACCTCCAATGGCATGAAATTCGCGCGATTGCACGTCATAGTCAATACTGTCAAACATCTCTCCTACCATTGTTACACGTCCGGGATCGCCTACAAGAAGTATCTTGTCGCGAAGTTGGTCGGGGCGTAGATGAATATGAAATGCTGAGCCGTCTTCATTTATTATCAGTTCCGAAGCCGGAATTACTCTGTCGTTATCCATAAAAAATCGATTTAAGAAAGTATTATATCTTAACAACAACGGCGGCACTCTCTCGGTTCATTCAGAGCTTACCCACTCCAAATATCTTGTGGGCTCACGATTTTTTGTTACCTTTGCATCAGAAAATCAATAACCTCAATATGAAAATCAATAAAATTATCTCCGCACTTTTTCTTGCAGCAGCGCTCGCAAGCGCTCCTTCCGTCCAAGCTAAATTAAATCTCGGCAAAATAGTGCAGGCCGGTCAGAAGACCATCCAGGCCTTCACGATAACCGATGCTCAAATGGCTGAATACGTAAAGGCCTCCGTAGCTCAGATGGATGCTCAGAACAAGGTGCTCGGAGACAACAGCCCTTATACCGTGCGCCTTAAGAAACTTACTCAGGGACTCACAAGCGTTGACGGCATTCCGCTGAACTTCAAAGTATATCAGACCACTGAACTGAATGCATTTGCCTGCCCTGACGGAAGTGTGAGAGTATATACCGGGCTTATGGACAAGATGACCGATGATGAACTCTTAGGCGTAATAGGTCATGAGATAGGCCACGTGGCAAAACATCATTCAAAAAATGCCTTCAAGCACGAACTGCTCACAGGAGCACTAAAAGACGTGATTTCTTCATCAGGCGGAGTGGTAGGCACTCTTACCGACTCTCAACTCGGAGAACTCGGCATGGCTCTTTCATCGGCAAAATTCTCAAAAAAACAGGAGACCGAAGCTGACGACTACGGATATGAGTTCCTTAAGAAAAACGGCAGAAACCCCTGGGGAATGGCATACGCTTTCCGCAAACTAATGGGTGATGAAGACGCTTCATCATCAAGCTACATACAGAAGATGTTTTCTTCTCATCCCGACACAAAATCACGTATTGAAAGAGTAGAAAAACGCTGTAAAAAAGAGGGTATTGCAGAGCCTGCAAAGCAGTAAGCATATATCGCAAGATACAATCAGCAAGCACTTTTTAAAGGATTGAAGTCGAGAGGTCGCGATAGAAAAAAATACGATCTTTCGGCTCTCTTTCAGCCCTTCAAAAAGCAAAAAATAAGCAAAATTATGGTATGTGTTAGAAAAAATGCGTACCTTTGCACCCGATCATTTACCACGTGCATT
>CAYNNV010000300.1:0-1919 GCA_964398625.1 uncultured Sangeribacter sp.
TCGTTACCTGAATAGTTAAACGACCAGTCGGCCATTATGAAATTGCCCTTCGGCATCATAAATTGGTAATAACCTTTCACATTCACATTATTGGATGTATTGGTGTTGTCCTGTTCTAAGTCGGAGGATGGAAACAAGGAGTCTGAGAATCTGATCGCGCCCTTACTCAATCCTCTCGGCTGTCCCGTCCTGTTGTAGGAAAGAGTATGTTGCATATAGGTGCCCCCTTGACTGTAGGAGGCTCGCAGCGAAGCTTGTTCAGTATTCCACCGCCTGCGGGTATAATCAATAGTTTTGATGCGCTCAAGATAATCCACTTCCCTGTCCTGATACAGGAAATTACGGAATGTCTCCTTATTATAGCTTTTAGTCTCATTGTCCCAGTTGCCACTGGCGGAGACATTAGCGTCAAACATCCAGTTCTTGTATATGAATTTTTCATATACACCACCAATAATATTGGTAGTGCTTAGTGTTCCTCCGGTTAAAGACAGTTTTGTGTATCCACCCCAGTCAGGCCTGTAGACAATAAAATTCACTACGTGTGCAGCTCCTGCAAACCTCGGGTCCATAGGATAGTCGAGCACTGCCACCGATTTCACATCCTCCGGACGTAAACCATTCAGGTCCTCATCCGTAGCCGGTATGTAATTGATGTAGAATGATACCGGTTGATCAGCAACAGTCTTGACACTCTTGTCTATAGGCGAAACAGCAAGTTGCGGAATCTGCATGTTTGTAAGTAAAGAAACAGCATCCATAGCTAATTTCTTCATCTTCTTATCGGGAGTATATTCCACACCATTCTTCACCACACGTTGTGTGCGTCCTTCAACCACAACTTCCGAAAGATTATAGTAAGTTGTATCTGCAGGGTTCACCTCATCAGCTAATACCTGAGTTGAAGAAAGGAGCAATAAGACCAAGTTTAATATCATCAGGCGCAAATTAAATTGACTGTTCATGGGTCAAATAGGGATAGTTTATAATGTTAATAATAAGGAATCTTATTATTACTAATGGATATCTGCCTTATTTGTGACACTCATCTATGAAAATAATTAAAAAAATGCTGTCCCCACCCGCTTTTGCCAGTAGCTGGGCCTCTGCTTATGCGGCCAACATCGCAAAAGTAGCTATTTTCCTGAATTACCAAAATCTTCCCTTTAAATGATCTGCACAAAAGGGCAATAATTACCAATATTAGGATAAATCAAATTATTTCTTGAGATGGTTTAGTAGAAGGCTCATTTGGCTGAAAGCACCCTCTTCTGTTTCCAAACGATTTCTCATAGAGATCTCAGAATTGTGTATTGCATTTTCAATCTTACCATCCTTGGCAGTCAAGTATTGGTGTAGACCTCCGCATTTTTTGAAGAATTCAATTCGTTTCTCATAATCCGGTAGAAATTTTCTTAATTCAGGTTTTAGAGGATTGATATTTTCATATGAGGAGTATAGGCCTGTGGTGAGTCGAAAATAATAGTAGAACCAGATTTCCAGACATGGCCGATTCTCAATTATGATAACTTCTGATTCTTCTCCGGTATGCCTGTTTTTGATCGTTTTGACGGAATATTTCTTCAAGAATGCATTGTATTCAGCTTTTTCTTTCTTTCCGGATTTATTGTCCATGTCTATCAGACAATATATCTTCTCATACCCTTCTTCAATACACTCCTCAACCCTTGCAATCAGATAGTCCATACCGTCCTTGACAATCTTTGGATAAACATTTGCTGTCATCAAACCCTGGATTGATAATAGGTAGTATTGTTCTGTTGGCCCTTCTCCAATAACTGCGACCCCGGTGCCCTTCTTAAAAGAGCGTTTCTTGCGTTCCGAACGTTTCATTTCTCCAAATGTCTTATGTTAAGAAAAGGTGAGCCTACCGAGGGTTTTGCACCCAACTTGCCGAG
>CAYNNV010000301.1:0-1885 GCA_964398625.1 uncultured Sangeribacter sp.
GGTACGCCAAGACCTGAGATTTGGATAAAACAAGATACATTCCTCACACCTTTTTTATGTCCATACACTAACTGTCCCGAGGGGAATGAGGGGACGAAGAAAAAAATATGGCAAAAGCTTACAACAGCTTTAAGGGCGATGAGATTGTGAGTATCTATCGCTTCTTGTGTCGGATAAATGAGTTTAATCTCACATCCGCAAAATCCGACAAAAAGATCAGGGAGGCTTTCCCACAATCAAGAGGATGGGAAGCTGCAATAGGGATGGAAAACATTTGCATCATCAGGGATCAGGATGTGAAAGGTGATCCGGGTAATCCTGCAGATAATCGGTTCAGATTTTTAAAAGGAGAGAGTCGCACGATATTAAATGCGTTGCTGTATGCTCTTGTACGCGCAATGTCTGTCGGTACTCTTGAAAAGGTCGGTAAAAAAGTTATCATCACCGCTCGTCAAGGCAATCAGATTATTGCAGACGGACAAATCCCTTTTGAGAATTTCAAATCATTTATAAATCTATTTAATGATTAGTCTTATGAAAAAACTATTACAAAAGATTGGCTTGATGCTCTTTGCTCTTTTAGCATCATTGCCCGCGTTTGCCGCTGACTTCGTAGTAGACTGCATCGCCTATGAAGTTATATCAATTACAGATCTAACCTGTGAAGTTGTATGTGGTGCTGTTGGCATTGAAGAGATTGAAAATATTGTGATCCCTGCTAAGGTGCAGTATAAAAACAAAACTTTTGATGTGACGCGCATTGGAAACGGTGCATTTAAAAACTACAGTTTTATGCACTCAATTGAGCTCCCAAATTCAGTGACAAGTATTGGACGTCAGGCATTTTATGGTTGTAAATCTTTGCAGTCAATTAAGTTGGGAAATTCTTTAACGAGTATTGGCGAGTACGTATTTAGTATTTGTTCGTCTCTGCAGTCAATCGAGATCCCGAATTCAGTGACGAGTATTGGAGAGTATGCATTTGGGAATTGCACGTCTCTGCAGTCCATTGAGATTCCTAATTCTGTGACAAGTATTGGATGTCAGGCATTTTATGATTGTAAATCTCTGCAGTCAATTGAGATTCCGAATTCTGTGACGAGTATTGGATATAGAGCATTTAGTTACTGTATCAATCTTAAAAATATTAGGTTAAGTGAGAACTTAGAGGAAATTAACTATGGTACATTTGAAAATTGCAACTCATTAGAGACCATTATTATTCCTGGAAGTGTTAAGAGAGTTTGGCAATACTACCATAATAATAATTACGATAAGGAGTATTATACTTTTAAGAACTGCACAAATTTAAAAAGTATTCGATTTGAATATGATGCTCCATGGTTATATTTTGGGTGTTCTAATTATTACGCATCAGGATTTGAGGCTATCAACATAGGAGATTGGACAAATACATTGGAGACAATATATATTGACAGGGAACTCAATAAATCCATTACTTATCTCGAATCGTTAAAAGAAATAATAATCGGAGAGAATCTTGGAGGAAGCTATTTAGATATAACAGTAAGGAATGCTAAGAATCTTTCATCAATTACCAGTTATGCCACAACACCTCCAAATTTACCTTCTTGTACGAATCGGCAATATATGGACGTCGTGGTGAGAGTGCCTAATGAAGCGCTTGAGGCTTATCGTCAAGCCAATGTGTGGAGGAATTTCTGGAATCTTGAAGGCTTTGACCCGGCTGGGATCGATGAGGTTCAGATCGACAGCGAGAAGACTGAAGTTGCCCGCTACAATCTCCTCGGCGCTCCCGTTTCGGAGGACTACGAGGGTATAGTTATCGTGCGTTACTCTGACGGCTCAACGAAAAAGTTTGTGAATAAATAAGCTCTATTTATTTTTATCTAATCGTTTGACA
>CAYNNV010000302.1:0-1840 GCA_964398625.1 uncultured Sangeribacter sp.
CCCGACGAGTTTTAAAGAATCCTGATGATGTAGATAAGGTTCGCGGTAAGGTTGACCCATACGGCACAGTCTATGAGCCTGTACCCTTAGAGGAAGTAGTGATTTCAGCGCCTAAAGTTACCAGACAGCAAATAATTGACCGATTGGAAGAAAACAGGCGCAAACTTGAAGCAAAGGATGTTGAGGTTTCTGATAAAGCGCACGCAGATTTCAAATGGAATGAAAGTGAAGGATTCTTTGAAAATATCGGAAGACTTGCTCGTAATTCGATTATGAGAGCAGAGCGCGTACAGTTTGGATCTTCATTATCGGAAGCATCAGACGAAGAGCTTAATAATCTAAAAGCTGAAAATTATATGTTATCAAAGGCTCTTACTCGATTTGATGCGAACAATCTCAAGAAGAGCGATGGCGCTCTCGGTGGTATATTTGATATCCGAAATAATTTAAAGAATTTTGGAGCAGGTATGTATGATGCTGTACGAGACCCTGACCATTATTTAGGAGGTATGGTACATCTAAATGCCGCTCGACAACTGATGGCTGTTGATAGTAAAGTTCGCAATGGAATACCTCTAACGGATAGTGATAAGGCTCTTGCATTTGCAACTATGCTCAATATTAAAGCTGAAGAGAGTGCCAATGTCCCACACATGTACTCAGCTGCCATTACGACCGTGGAAATGGCTCCATTCATGATTGAAATGATGGCTAACCCGGCTTCAGGATTAAGCAAGTCCATTGTTCGTCGATTCGGAAGGAGTGCTGTTAATAGGCTTAGCAAAAAAGGCGCAAAGAAAGCTGCAGGAAAGGTACTGGCGACTGTTGGTGACGTGGCCGAGGCTACTGTATTGGCAAATACCTTGCAAGCTCCCAAGAGTATTGCTGATATTCTTGATCGCTATGTTGGCGCTCCAATTGTTGACAAAGAAGGCAACATTACCGGCTTTGACGGTGACCATAATGCCCTTACGGCTATTGCCAAAGGCCAAGGGGCTGCGATTATTGAAAACTATACGGAGCTGTTAGGCTCTCACTTCGGGAAAATAAGCTCAGCGGTTGGAACCGGCTTTTCAAAAGCAGCTAAAAAAATTGGGTTGGAGAAACCATTAGCTATTGCCAGTTCGTTTGTTAACAATATCAAAGCGAGTGACTGGGCAAAAGCGATTGCAAATATTGAAAAAAAGACTCAATGGAGTGGATCATTTGGAGAAATTCTTGAGGAAGAAGCGGGAATTGTCTTAAATTCTCTGCTTGTCGGTGATAACAAGCTTTCAGATCTGACAGATATAGAGCAGCAGATTGACATAATTCTCGGCGTTGGTCTGTTTGGCAGCTTTGTCTCAGGATTGAAGACGGCGGGGTATCCTATCGCGCGGGTGCGTGCTAATAGGAAATTAGAGAATAGTGACCGCACAGGCGCATGGCGATTCGGCGAGGAAACATGGAAGGAAATAAAATCATCTATTGATAATGCAGAAGACAGTGATTTATCAAAAGTAGTAAACAAGGCTATCAAAGAGCTTTGTCAATCCAACCCACAGGCGAAGACGATTGTAAATTACGCCCATTCTCTTGTTAAGGCGCGAGGATATAATCTTTCCAAAGTGGCAAAATTGGAAGAGCAATTACAATCTACAGACACTGAAGAAAAGCTCAAAGCCTCAATTAAGCAGGAACTTGATGACGAATTAGAGCTCTCCTATAATGCAGGTGCGGAAGTGCATGCGCGGTATGCGGAGGGGGATGCTGAGGCTGCGGTGGAGATGGATGCTATCTCGCGCAACATGAATGCGGCTTACGATGCTCTGGAGGAGGAGTTTGGTGCTGAAGCGGAGTA
>CAYNNV010000303.1:0-1837 GCA_964398625.1 uncultured Sangeribacter sp.
TGCTATCAAACTCATACCATTCATTTCGCAACGCAAAGTTATCGAAAATCTGTGAGTATTGCAAGCAACCCTACTATATTATTTTTAATATACTTTATTATATTATAGAGTCAGAACTTTAAGCATGAAGTTCATTTTCTATGGCGGCTACATCTGCCTGAAGTTTAGATTCGAGCGAGAGCCGACTTTCAATATTCTTGCAGGCATGAAGTACTGTGGCGTGGGTACGTGATAACTTGGCACCGATAGTGGTAAGAGGCATGCCTGAATGCTTTTTAGCCAAATACATAATTAATTGGCGCGCATCGCTGATTTCACGTTTCCGAGACTTAGTGAATAGCTGATCTACAGATATATTATAGAACGAACTAACTTGATCGGCTATCATCTCGAAATTAATCTGTCGACGATTGATCTTGATTGCATGAGCCAATACCTGTTCAGCTAAATCAAGAGTAATGTCGCGGCCAAGTACGGTGGCATGCGCCATAAGTGACACTACAATTCCTTCTAATTCACGGATGCTGTCAGTGACATTACGGGCAATAAATTCCATGACTTCAGGCGGGATCGTCAAACCATCCTGTTCGGCTTTCTGATTAAGAACATCCTTACGCAGTTCATAGTCTGGGCGTTCTAATTCGGCCGTCATGCCCCATTTGAAACGGTTGAGCAAACGTTCCTCCATCTTTTCCATATTAGCAGGAGCTACATCGCTGGTAAGTATCAACTGCTTTTGGTTGAGTTGCAAGTGATTGAAGATATGGAAGAATGTATTTTGTGTAGCCGGTTTATTCATCAGGTCCTGAATGTCATCTATAATTAAAACATCAATGCTTTGATAGAAATGAATAAACTCATTGACCTTACCCTTGCATGAAGCTGCAGTAAACTGACTTTCAAATAGTCGAGCTGTTACATATAATACTCTTGCCAAGGGATTGCGCTCTTTAATGCGAATGCCAATGGCATGTATCAAGTGGGTCTTGCCAACTCCGCTTGGTCCAAATATAAAGAGAGGATTAAATGTCTTGCAATGGCTTCGCCAATAGATCTGGCAATCTTATTGGATAAACTTCCGCAATAGTTTTCAAAAGTATAACGAGGGTTGAGTTGTGAATCAATCTCGTCCTGAACTTGAGGCTGGAAAGGATTAGTCATTACACCAATACGAGGTGTAGCTGCAGGACTGGGATTATCACTTCTTACAGAAACGGCAGATGATGGCTCGCTATTTACGATTTTGTAGTTGTAATATAGCTGTACGTTCTCACCATAGACTCTACGGAGTGTAGAAGCTATGAGATTAATGTTGTGCTCCCAATGTTCTCTGTAGTATGCAGACGGCACAGCAACGGTCAGACAATTGTTCTCAAATGAGAGCGATGTCACCGGAGCTATCCATGCTTCATATTGTTCTTGTGTGAGGTTGTCTCTGAATATCGTTTTACAACGCTCCCACAAGTGCTTGTGATTTAATTCCATGCAGTGTAAACAGTATTGACTAATCTTTCAATTACAAAATTCCGATTAATTTTTGTTGAAAACAAGTGCCGGAAAAATTTGGATTTTATTTGGCTATTGCAAGGCCGCTGAATTGCAGAATGTTATGAAAATATGCGTGAAATAGATGTGTGTTTGTTGTTATTGTGTTGATATCTACGCTGTTAATGTGGCTGTGATATGGACGATAGTCTTATTTGATAAATTAATAAGCTATATATACCTAATTGCATGCGTTTTCATATACTTTTTGTTTTGATAAAAGTTGCTGCTTATTTAGATGGCGTATAAATAATATATGTGCCCAATGAATGGGCACATATATTATTGTTTA
>CAYNNV010000304.1:0-1828 GCA_964398625.1 uncultured Sangeribacter sp.
TCACCATAGCCTCTTATTGTGCCAAAATTGCTCCATACACTTGCGCGGTTATATTCATCCACACTTTCTTGAGGCACAATAAGGTCTATATCCCTATATGCTGTGAACGTGGTTTTATCAACTGTAGGAGGAATAGTACCATCACAATAGATTTCAGTCAATTTAGGGCACTCGTAGAAAGAATAATTACCGATTGTATCGACCCCAGTACCAAAATGTATTGTTGACAACTCTCGGCAATTTTCGAATGCTCGTTCACATATTTCTTTCGTTGAGTTAGGAAATACAATGGATTGTATCGAAGTACATCCAGAAAAAGCATAAGGTTTTATCTTAGATATTGAAGACGGAACGTCAAGGTCTGTGACTAATACACCATTAAGATATAAGCTATTATCAAGATATACAGGTCCGGCCGAATGAAGTGGATTGCTTTCAAGAGACTTGAAATCGATTTCACACCAGGATTCTAAATCGTCAATATAAACTTCAGTAAGATAATTACAGTCTTTGAAGGCGAAAGAGTCAATAAACTTAAGGCTTTTAGGCATGTGAACTTCATGAAGAAAACGACATCCTTCAAAGGCTGAATAATTAATAGAGTCAAGAGATTGAGGGAAAACCACAGATGAAAGAGAGGCACAACCTTGAAATGCGAAGTTACCTACTGTTGTGATATTCTCGGGAATGACTAACTCTGTGACAAGTGTATCATTCAGATATAGATTTTCTCCCCACAGTAATGGATTCGCTGTGTTGCTTCTAAATTTAATGTTCATCCAAGAGGATAAATCCGAAATATAAACATTTTTAAGGTAATAGCAATAATCAAATGCGGAGGAACCGATTTCAGAAACGGCCGGAGAAATAACAATAGAGGTAAGCCCAGATCCATTAAATGCACTCATACCAATTGTTTGTATAGAAGAAGGGAGCACTACAGAGGAAATAGTGGAACATCCTGAAAACGAGAACTCGCCAATGGAGGAGACCGTATATTCGGTACCATTCCCATCTTTAACTTTCTCAGGGATGATAAGGTCTCCGGAGATATTAACACTCGAAGAGAAAAACTCTCCGGGCTTGGTCATGCAGGTGTGGGCTTCTTCGTCGAGGATGGTGTAGGTGAGGGTCTGGCCTTCGTAGGTGTAGGTGAAGTCGCGGGCCAAGGCGGCATAGGTGAGCGAGAGGATGATGGAGAGCAGAAGGGAGTAGAGTCTCTTCATAAGCGGTTGGAGTGTTTGGGTGTCGGCGCGCTCCCTGCGTCGGCGTGATTACTATAGTTGCACTAAAAAGATTGCGTGAGAGCCATTCCTGTTGCTCGTTCCACACCTTGAGGCCTTCGCAATGCCCGAATAAGTAGAACGAGCAAACATGCAGAAGCCTCACGCAGATATGTATATACCGATGCAAGCGTAGGCTACGCCGAATCGGTGGTATATACAACCACATTGGCATCTACCGTTTGCCACATTCTTGACTTATTCTGAAAGTTGCGAAGTTTCAAGGCGTCAAGAAAGAGCGTCGAGTAAACACATTCTTTTATGTCTGCATCCCCCGGCAAATTCCCATAACGGGCCTTTGCAGCGGTCTGCGCCACAAAGATAGCACTAAAAAATTGAAAATTAAAAATTAGAAATGTAAAATGAAATAAAAGTGATAAGTGTTGAGTCGGTCGGGAGTAGGGGGGCATGCCGCCAGGAGGGAGCAGGCGGTGGATGAGAAACGCGCCGTAGGTGCATGGAGCCGCGTTAGCGGCGCGGCTCCATGTAGCCCGGGGTAAGGTCACCATAGGTGACCGCAACCCCGGGAAAAGAAGTCAATTAAC
>CAYNNV010000305.1:0-1803 GCA_964398625.1 uncultured Sangeribacter sp.
ACATCATCTACTTCCTGATGATCGTAGCGTTCACATATTTCTATACCGCAATCACTGTACGTCCGGCTCAGATGGCTGAAGATATGAAGCGTAACAACGGCTTCATCCCCGGCATCAAGCCCGGCAAACCGACCGTAGAATATCTCGACTCGATCATGTCGAGAATCACATTGCCCGGCTCCATCTTCCTTGGAATCGTGGCTATCCTTCCGGCCATCGCTCATGTGCTCGGTCTCAACCGCAGCTTCGCGAGCTTCTTCGGAGGTACTTCACTGCTGATTCTCGTGGGTGTGATTCTCGATACCCTCAGAATTGTAGAGGGACATCTTCTTATGCGCCACTATGACGGCCTTATGAAGGGAGGACGCATCAAGGGACGTACTACAGGCAACTCAGCATTCTGATTTCTATTGAAGCGAGAACGATGATACATCTTAAGACCGCTGAAGAAATAGAATTGATGCGCGCAGCAAGCACTCTCGTGAGCCGCACACTTGGTGAAGTAGCCAAGTGGGTAGCTCCGGGAGTGGCTACGCAGCGTCTTGACACGATAGCGCGAGAATTTATTCAGGACAATGGTGGAATACCATCTTGTCTTGGATATCATGGATTTCCCGCAACGCTCTGCATTGAGACTAACGAGATAGTAGTGCATGGTTTCCCCTCATCATACACACTGCGTGAGGGCGACATCATTGGCACCGACTGTGTAGTCACTCTCAATGGCTATCATGGTGATTCATGCTATACCTTTGCAGTAGGAGATGTTGACGAGAAGGTGATGAATCTTCTGCGCACCACCAAAGAATCGCTGCATAAAGGGATAGCAGCCGCTCAACCCGGCAAGAGAGTAGGCGATATCTCAAATGCAGTGCAGACGTATTGTGAGCATCGAGGCTACAGTGTGGTCAGAGAAATGACAGGTCACGGTATCGGACGAGATATGCATGAATCTCCGGAGGTGCCCAACTACGGGCGACGCGGCATAGGACCGGTCTTAAAGCCGGGAATGTGTATCTGCATAGAGCCTATGATCAATATGGGCAGCAAGAATATCGTGATCGAAAAAGATGGATGGACGTGTCGTACGCGCGACCGAAAGCCGTCGGCCCACTACGAGCATACAATTCTAATCACCGGTGAGGGAAATGAGATACTCACCACCTTCGATTATATAGAGGAGGCACTCGGTGATAAGGCGATCAAATAAAAAGAGGATATATACATGGCAAAACAAGCAGCAATAGAACAGGACGGAGTGATACTTGAGGCATTGTCGAATGCAATGTTTAAGGTAGAACTTGAGAACGGACACGAAATCACTGCCCACATATCGGGCAAAATGCGAATGCACTATATCAAAATCCTGCCGGGCGATAAAGTAAGGGTTGAAATGAGCCCGTATGATTTGTCAAAAGGCAGAATATCATTTAGATACAAATAAAATAGCAAAAAAATATATGAAAGTAAGAGCATCTGTAAAGAAGCGCACCCCTGACAGCAAGATAGTACGCCGCAAGGGAAGATTGTACGTAATCAACAAGAAGAATCCAAAATTTAAACAGCGTCAAGGATAATTTTATTATCTTTGCAGAAAATTTCAAAAATAAGATATGGCAGTACGAATAGTAGGCGTTGATTTGCCGCAAAACAAGCGAGGCGAGATAGCCCTGACATATATCTTTGGCATTGGTCGCAGTGCCGCAAAGACAATTTTGGATAAGGCAGGAGTAGATCGCGATATTAAAGTAAAAGACTGGAATGACGATCAGGCCGCTGCAGTGCGTGAAGTAATCCAGAACA
>CAYNNV010000306.1:0-1802 GCA_964398625.1 uncultured Sangeribacter sp.
GAGCAAAGTACCTTATTTAATAAAACGCCCTTATGCTCAACTTTTAATTGATCACTGCACGGAAAGTTTAGTTCGCCATCCCTTCTGAGAATATTCTCAAAGCAGAGCTTTAGTTCTTACGAAGCCTCGGCGAGAGGTCTTATTAATTCCGCGACAAAAACAAAGAAAGACAGGGGGGGATGTCTTCTTATCAATTGTTGAAAGTCGGATACAATAAAAAAGGCGCCGGGGTCTGAACATCGGCACCTTAAAATAGAAGTTAGCGTTTTAGGATTATCTTATTATAATCTTTCTGCAATCTCCATTGATATTCAATAGGTAAATTCCCACAGGAAGTGTTGGCATTTTGCCTTTCTTTCCAGAATATACTTCCAAACCATGTATGGTAAATACAGTTATATCCCAGGTATCAGGAATCTTCAAATCATCTATGCCCGTCGGATTACTTTCAAGAATATTTATAGTTCTTTTCACATCCTCAGCTGCCTCATATTCATGATTACCCGGCTGACTTGCTACGATTTCAACTGTACCAGCTCCTGTTGCAAGAAAGCTATTGTTTTCTATATTACACAAAGTATTATCACTGGAAGAATAACTTATCTCGAGCCCCGAGTTGCAAGCGGCCGTCAGTTCAATTGTTTCACCTACGTGAATATCCGGAAATTCTTGATCCCAAGTGATTTCGTGGTCTTTACCCATCACAGATACTTTAAAAGTTGAAACATATTGGTATGGGTCCATCCTCAAATAGACTATGCTTTCTCCTTTTGAAATAGCATGCACCTCTGCTTTTGTAGGATTCTCCTTAAGTACATTCATGTCAATGTGAGCTCCTCCATAGCTCACATCCCACCGGAATATAGATTCGGAATTCACAAAATTAGCATTGGCCGGATAAACACTCACATCAAGAATCTCGCAATCTCCTACTTTAAGCTTTACCTCTGCTTCCTCCGGAGAAATACTTTCCGGACAAATGAACTCACCTGCCAGTTCTTCTATTAAGGAGTAGCTATTGCTTAAGTTGGAATTTTGGTATTTATCCTTTGAACCAACAGGCACCCATAATGTGCTGCAGCCTGGCATAGTATTCAAGATTACGCATGAATGATATTCTGTCGGATCGGGATTCCTAAGAACGAGATTGTATATGTCCCCACCGAAACAAAGCCCATCAAAACTTGTCGCCGTTTCGGGAATCTCCAAACTATTTAAATGTCCACTATAGTAACCGGCTTTGCTCAGATACATGGAATGCTCTCTGAAACCTTTAAGTTCCTTAGGAAGTATCAGATTTTGAAGTATTCCTTCAGTGGCAAAAGCATAAGGAGGTAAATAATTATCGGGTACAATCTTAGCCTCTGACAAATCTAACGTTGCAATTACCCAACAATTATCTCTCAAATAATAGAGATCCTCACTATCAATCTCACCTGAAATCTTGAGAGCACGCACACAGTGTGCTTCATCGGCCGGTAATTGTTCGGAGATTTTTCCCGGCTTCAATTCAAGAGCTAAATCTGACATTTCCTCATAACGCACCATACGCACGGTAACTTCATGACTTTTATTGCGCCAAAATGGAGCAACTACCTCTCCAGGTGCTTTATAAACTGACTCCTTTGTACTATCAATAAAAATAACGGGTACGCCATTTTCAGATTTTGCGTATATATTTTCACTTGCATTAATTCGTTTGATAACTTTGTGAATGTCACCGTCCAAAAGAGAACCGGGATGAATAAATAACTCATCCAATACGTCAACTGCTTCAATATCAAGAGTAATACAATCCGGAG
>CAYNNV010000307.1:0-1776 GCA_964398625.1 uncultured Sangeribacter sp.
GCGAAGAGCATCGGGGAGGCGCAGAAGCACGCTGTACCAGTCGGCAGGCAGAGGCAGGGATAAGGTAGTCGCCATATTCTCTATCTGCTTTTTATACACCCCTAATACGTCGGTGTTGATAGTGGCGGGTGCTTCGGCACGTAAATTCTCTACAATGACCGAGAGCTCCACCTTGCCACGCTCAAGGGCCGCAGCAAGTGTGTTACGGGTCTCAACCTCCAATTCACGGAATACGGATGGCACCCGAAGTGTCAGATCAAGTTGCTTGCTATTGAGCGACTTGATTTCTACAGTGATTTTTTTGTTGGGAGAGGACGCGAAACCTCGGCCGAAGCCGGTCATTGACAGAATCATGATAGTGAATTTTTAAGAAGCCGGGAAGAGTGACGGCAAAGTTAATGAAAAAAATATGATTCTGCAAAAAAGTATTAAAAAAACTGTTTCTGTCAACTATTTCGTCTACTTTGTCAACCATTTCATCCACTTTATGGTTTAAGCATAAAGAAGTAGTCTGTAGGTAGAGCAGTTAATCTTTATCTTCCCTTTCTGACAGATGAATTTTTATTTTACGCATTTAAAATTCTTAATTATCGTCTGCCATTTCTTGGCAGACATTACGACCGGAATATATGAACAACGACGAATTATTGAAGAGCGTCACTGAGCGAGCAGAAAAGTGGCTCGGTCCTCAGTATGATGAAGAGACACGCAAAGAAGTTCAGGCTATGCTTGAGAATCCTGATAAGACTCCCCTTATTGAAGCGTTCTATCGCGATCTTGAGTTTGGAACAGGTGGTCTGCGTGGCATCATGGGTGCGGGCACTAACCGCATGAATATCTATACTGTGGGCGCCGCCACTCAGGGTCTCGCCAACTATCTTCTGGAGTGTTTCAAGGACCTTCCGCAGATTAGCGTTGTGGTAGGTCATGACGTGCGCAATAATTCCCGCAAGTTTGCTGAACTCGTGGCAGATATCTTCTCAGCCAATGGTATCAAGGTATATCTCTTTGACGATTGCTGCCCGACTCCCGAGGTGAGCTACGCCATCCGCAAGCTTGGATGCCAGAGTGGTGTGAATATCACTGCTTCGCATAATCCTAAGGAGTATAACGGGTATAAAGCTTATTGGAGCGATGGAGCTCAGATGATTGCTCCTCATGACGTCAAGACTATCGAGTATGTGAATGCCATCACAAGTGTTGACCAGATCAAGTTCACTCCGAATAAGGATCTTATACAGATTGTAGGTCGCGATATTGATGAAGCATATCTTAAGGATATCAAGTCGCTCAGCCTCTCGCCCGATATCGATAAGAAGCATAGCGACATGAAGATTGTCTATACTCCTATTCATGGCACCGGCTCCCGACTTATGTATGAGTCGCTGAAGATGTGGGGCTTTGACAATGTAATTCATGTGGAGGAGCAGGATGTGAGAAGCGGAGATTTCCCCACTGTGGTTAGCCCTAACCCCGAGAACTCAGAGGCTATGGCTATGGCTCTGTCTAAAGCAAAGGAGACGGGTGCGAGCGTGGTGCTTGCTTCCGACCCTGATGCCGATCGTGTCGGCTTGGTGGTTCGCGACAAGAAGGGTGAATATCAGCTCGTCAACGGCAACCAGATTTGCATGATTCTGCTCTATTACCTGATTACTCGCAATGCTGAGCTCGGTCTCCTCAAGGGGAATGAGTATTGCGTGAAGACCATCGTCACCACTGAAAGCATCAAGCGTATAGCTGACGCTAATGGCGTGAAGTGCTTCGATTGCTACACCG
>CAYNNV010000308.1:0-1713 GCA_964398625.1 uncultured Sangeribacter sp.
AAAGCAGATAATCTATCGCAGCACTGAAATCCTCGGTGTTGATGTCGGGCGAAGCAACATATCGGGGTTCACCGCCGCTCTCGCCGGTGAAGGACGGATCAAATGCTATCGTGAGGAATCCATTCTCAGCCAACTCCTGAGCATACAGGCCCGACACTTGCTCCTTCACTGCTCCGAAGGGACCGCTGACGGCGATTGCCGGCAGTTTCCCCGCCGCCCCTTTCGGCTTGTAGAGGTCAGCAGCAAGGGTTGTGCCATAACGGTTTACGAAGGTGACCTTTGAGTGGTCTACTTTGTCGCTCTGAGGAAATGTCTTATCCCATTCCTGAACGAGAGTAAGGCTTTCTGTCTTCATCATATTTTCTGTACTTTGATTTTGTGGATTTTGCGCATTTATATCAACTATAGCCGCTACTGACAGGGCCAATCCTAACACTATATTTCTCATATCTGTTTAATGAATTTTGCCGGCACTCCGCCCACAACCGTGTTTGCCTTCACATCTTTATTCACTACCGCTCCGGCGGCTATAATAGCGCCGTCTCCTATGGTCACTCCCGGAAGGATCGTGACGTTGGCTCCCACCCACACCTTGTCACCGATTACAACCGGACTACAGCTCATATCTCCACGCCGCTGAGGATCTTTTGAATGATTTACGGTGCAGATCGTGCAGTTATGACCTATCAGACAATCATCACCGATGGTAATGCCTCCCCAGTCTTGAAAAGAACATCCCATATTTATAAAGGTGCGTTGTCCAATGCTGATGTTTTGCCCGCAGTCGGTATAGAACGGTGGGAAAATCCCGAACCCCTCATCAAGAGGCTTTCCTATCAGTTCTGACAGCAGCTCGCGTAGCTCCTCTGGAGAGTGATACGCAGTGTTGATATTGGTTGTAAGCCGCAATGCCCGCTGACTAATAGTATGCATGGTCTGATGTATCTCACTTCCGGCAACGATCAGATTGCCCTCTGCTGCATATTTTAGAAATTCTTTATCCGTCATAGTCTTATGTAATTTGACATTGCAAAATTACTTCTATATTTCCTCGGCATTTATACCTATGTTACGGATTAAATAACCAATCTTACGGATCTTTAGCTATCCCTTTGGAATATTGACCTTTAATACCTACTTTTGCAGTATAGATTCAGATTGATATGGAAGTTTATCAGGCAGACTCAATTGAGAAATACAACCGGTATTTCGGTTTTGAAACCCGTCATCCGTTGGTCAGTATTGTTCATTTTGACGACTCTGTGCATCAGCCTACCCACTGTATGCACTTCGGCTTCTACGCCCTGTTCCTGAAAAAGACTACGGGTTGCAAGATAAACTACGGCAAGACAAACTATGACTTTGACGACGAGACGGTTGTAAGCTTTGCTCCCGGACAGACCGTAGGCATTCATCGCTTGGCCGACGGCCCGGCTCCCGAAGCAATAGGGCTGCTGTTTCATCCCGATTTTCTTAACCGCACGCCATTGGCGCAGAAAATGAGTCAATACTCATTTTTCTCTTACGCATCCAATGAAGCATTGCACCTTTCTGCAGACGAACGCATCATCTTACAGGATTACATGGAGAAGATTCAGCGCGAGTTGCAGCATCCGATCGACCGCTTTTCAAAGTCACTGATAATATCTAATATCGAGGTCATGCTCAACTACTGCATGAGGTTTTACGAGCGACAGTTCGTCACCCGTGAAG
>CAYNNV010000309.1:0-1694 GCA_964398625.1 uncultured Sangeribacter sp.
GCCACAAAATTAATTCATCCTACCCTTATTTCCTCGCGGAGACGTAATAGCTTACTCCTGATTTTGTCAAAATAAAAGTTTAATTGGAGTTTCAGTAATGTCTCCCCCACATTCCTCATGGCGTTGCCTGCGGATTGAAGGAGTGGCATTCTAATTTCTTTCTTCGTGGCCTTATGCCATTGCATCTGTAGATCGTTGATGGTGGCATCAAGTCTTTTTGAGAGCAACCATAAGTTATACAAGTAAAGTATCTTCTGAGATACTGTTGCGTTGATCATATAGTCCTTGGGAATTATCCAGCAAGAAACGATAGGAGTATCCACACCGATTATATTGCTTAGCTCTCCATTGTCAAACTTGAAATGCTGGGTTGAGTAGAACTCTTCTTGCATTTCCAAGTATTGTTTTTGAGGTAACAGACCCTTTATGGATTTCTTAATCAGTTTTTGATTGTCAGTTACTCCTCGTATTGCAATTCCGATCTCCGTTGGGTTTTTATCTGATTGAATAAACCGGATTGTGTCCAATTTTATCACCATAGAATACCAGTCACAAGGAAAAACCATTCTTCTCATTTCCTTGTTTTCCTCGTCAGTTTCTGGAATTTTAAAATGAACAGTCATCAGTCCTTCATTATGATCGAATTCAACTTTCTCTATATGGTCATAGTTGGTGCCGTCAATAAAGTCAGTATTCACTGCTCCTCCCGTGAGGCTCATGAATTCGTCAAAGAACTTCTCAGCTGTTATTGTATCTTCAATTGAGTCTTGATATTTATCAGCCAGAGTGTGGAATATCTCTGAATAAGTCATAAGATTTTTTCCTTGTAAGTTATTGGCTTAGCCTGGTTTTTTGTTAAGCCTCCAAGCAGAATTGTAGGGTAACTAATCAATTGAGTCTCGACAATGTTTTTCGTACGACAAATGTATGTCCTATGAAGTTGAATGAGATAATAATGCTTTTCCCCTATCACTCTTTTAGTATCCTTATACCTATCGCTAATCGTTTGATTGGAGATGTTATTCCAATACCTTCAGAATGCTCACCATCAAGTTCTGCGTAGATATTAAATGTCTTGCCTGTTTTTGAATAAAGATATTCCTCAAGGTTTCTTTTGAAATTCTCTAATAATTTTTCTATTGTCGTATCATGTTGCTGAAAGTTATGACATAAACAGATTACATGAATAACTTTACTATTGTCTGTTAAATTCTTAATCTTTTCAATGAGCTCTTCATCATTTGTAAATTGTGGCTCATTTGGCTCGGAAGTGTGAGTATAATCTATAATAATATCTTCTTCAAGATGACTGTTTGTTTCCGATCTTTTATTGAATGTGATCATAATTTAATAATCTTTATGGGTAAAGCTTAAATCCTTTAGAATATTCCGGGTAATTGTTTGCCTGTAGTTTAGTTGTTGAGAAGCCCTCCTCCGATGGAGTCGCTGCGGCGGATCAGCTCGTAGGAGGAGTGGGGAGTGCGCCAGATTGCATTCGGTAGGCCCCAATAGATGACGTTGTTGAGGACGGTGGTCTCGAAGTCGATGGAGGTGGAGTCTTCTCCTTTCTTTGTGTAGATCTGTATGAGGGATCCTTTTTCCATTTCTATGTCATCGAATGTAAGAATACGACATTGGTCATAGTCTGGCAGATCTGTTTCAGGATCTGGAATTGAGTAGAGGAGGATATAGTT
>CAYNNV010000310.1:0-1371 GCA_964398625.1 uncultured Sangeribacter sp.
ATGGCCACGCATAATATGCAGCTTGTGGAGGAATTTCCTGCCCGTGTGTTGCGATGTGGCGACAAGCGTCTTACTGAAGATTGAGAAAGGGTGATAAAGGCTTAAAAAATTAGACTTAATCCTTTTAAAATTGGCGATTTTTGCCTATCTTTGCATGATGATTAAAATTGAAGATTAAAAGGGTCGGGTGTCTCTCTGTCGACTCTGATATTTAATTAAGAATTTGATTTGAATCTTTTGCCATGAAAAGACAATTGCCGATTGCGGCGGTTTGCCTTTGTCATGAGCGTAATAACCTGAAATACACCAATTAATAATCTATATAATTCTATTTTTAGCTATTTAACCATGGCAGAGAAAAAAGAAAAATTATTTGACATGTTCCCCCCGGTCTCAACAGAAGACTGGTTGGCTAAGATTAATGTCGATCTAAAAGGTGCCGACTTCCAAAAGAAGCTCGTATGGCGTACAAACGAAGGCTTCGATGTTCAGCCCCTTTATCGTGCCGAAGATATCGAAAATCTCGGTACAATTGGTTCTCTTCCCGGAGAATTCCCTTATGTGCGTGGCACAAAGGCCAATAATGACTGGCTTATACGTCAGGAAATCGAAGGCGAAACCGCGCAGGAAATCAATGACAACGCTCGTCATGCGATTGACAGAGGAGCCGACTCTATCGGAGTTAAAGTATGCGATAAGCTTACTGTAGAAGCTCTCGAAACATTGCTTAAGGACATTGACCTTGCTAAAGTTGAAGTCAACTTCCAGTGCTGTCCTTCATGTGCTGTAGCTGTAGCGAAAGTCGTTGTGGAATATCTCAAAAAACACAATGCATTGGAAATCTTCCGCGGTTCTATCAATTTTGATCCGATGAAGCGTCTGCTCAAGCACGGCCTTAAATTCCCTGCCGATATGGTTGAGATGGCTAAGGAGCTTATCAGCGTAGTTGCAGAAGTGCCTCAGATGCGTTGCTTGGCAGTTGATTCTTTTATGCTCAACAATGCCGGCGCTTATATCACTCAGGAACTCGGTTATGCTCTCGCTTGGGGTGCCCAGTGGCTTACTTCTCTCACCGACGCAGGTTTAAAGACCGGCGAAGTGGCACGCCGCATCAAATTCAATATGGGCATCAGCTCCAACTATTTCATGGAGCTTGCCAAATTCCGCGCAGGCCGTATGCTGTGGGCAGAAATCGTGAAGGCTTACGACGCAGCCGCAGAAAAATGCGATTGCTCAAAGATGAAAGTTCATGCAATCACATCGCAGTTCAATCAGACTATATATGATGCTCACGTGAATCTTCTTCGCTCGATGACCGAAACAATGTCTGCCGCACTTGCAGGTGTTGATTCTATCGAAACTCTTCCGTTC
>CAYNNV010000310.1:1381-1689 GCA_964398625.1 uncultured Sangeribacter sp.
GACCTTCAGTACAAACGTCCCGATGAGTTTAGCGAACGTATTGCCCGCAATCAGCAGCTCCTCCTTCGCGATGAGTCACACCTCAATAAAGTAGTCGATCCAGCCGGTGGTTCATATTATGTAGAGACTCTGACAGTGTCTATCGCAGAGCAGGCTTGGAAACTCTTTAACGAAGTAGAAGACAAAGGCGGATTCCTTGCTGAACTTGAGAAAGGCGAAGTGCAGAAAGCTGTCAATGCTTCAGGTGTAAAACGTCACACTGACGTTGCACGCAGAAAAGAGACTCTTCTCGGCACCAATCAGTATCC
>CAYNNV010000311.1:0-1672 GCA_964398625.1 uncultured Sangeribacter sp.
TGGAAACAAAGTAAATAATTAGCACAAATTTTTTAATAACAATATTCTTACCATTCATTCACGTTGTCTCGTTAAGGTCAAGCCAGAACCATCACTGATAAACGTGAATAGCACGCTATTTTTTCACTATCTTGATCATTTTTCGGGATTATATTGGATAAATAATATGCTATTTTATCCAACACAGTGGATTTATTGGTTAAATTATGGGACAGCTCCATTGGTTATGGGACAGCGCCTTTGGCTATGGGACAACTCCATTGGTTATGGGACAGCGCCATTAGCTAAACTCAGTTTTTTGTATAATTCGCAATTATAATCGCAAAAATTTGTACCTTTATATGTTCATGATAGTGCTTTTTTGTATGGCAGAAAAGTATAATGCTTAAACATGAACTAATACCATACGAAAACTTAGCTGCGGCTGCGGATATGCCTAAGAGCGTCAATGCCGATTTCTCATAATTTCATCATGTCGGGGAGATCGCGGAAGCCGAGGGATCGATAGACCGGGCGGCCTGCGTCGGTGGTTTCGAGATATATCTTGCCGCAATCCCTGCTCTTTGCCTCTTCAACAAGGCGGGATACGATCTGATGGGCCAGACCTTGTCTGCGGAATGGTTCGCGCACATAAATGTTCATCAGATAGGCGCACCGTCCGGAAGGATTATCGGGCGAGGGCAACTCTTCGGTAAAGCATACGGCTCCGCATCCACATTCCTCTCCGTCGCAGTCAGACACAAGGGCATAATGTGTGCCGTCAGCAATATGCTTTTCATAAAACTGACGGTTGGCCAAGAGCAGCGCTTCGCCGGCTTTCTCGCCGAAAACGTGCTCTATGACCTCAGCACGCCAACTCATCAGTGTAGCAACTTCTTTTACTTCTCTGAGTGAGACCATAAGGCAGCTACATCAGTTTATTTATAGTTGCCTTCTTTCAACACTTTGGGGAGAGCCTTCATATCGATCTTACCGCGGTGGGTGAGAGGCAATTCGTTTACCTCAACGAAAAACTCAGGCACCATGAAATCGGTGAGCTTTGATTTGAGATATTCGCGCACGTCATGAAGTGAGAACCCTTTGCGCGGAATAATATAGGCCACAAGATAGTGCAGACCGCCTTCGTCAAGGAATGCACGGACGATGCCGCGTTCCACTTCGGGATATTCGTTGAGGACATTCTCCACCTCCTCAGGCTCTACACGTTTGCCGAGTATCATCACCTGCTCATCGCGACGGTGGAGGAATGCCATGTTGCCGTCAGGAAGCACGTAGCCCATGTCGCCGCTGCGATAAAAATGTGTACCGTCGGGGAGTGTCACGAAGTTTGCCTGTTCGGGAGGATTTCCGAGATACCCTTGATTTACACCTTCACCGAAGATACAGATCTCACCGACTTCACCTTTGGGTACTTCCTTGAGGTTTTTGTCAAGTATCTTGACCTCTACGCCCTTGATCGCCTTACCGATAGAAAAAGTGCCATCTTCGAGCGGCTCGGCATTGTCAACGCGGAAGTAGTTGGAGCATACGCACGTTTCCGAGGGGCCGTAAGTGTTGTAGATTCTAATGCCCTTGTTGCGCAGGTTGGTGATATAGCTTGCTCGGATCACGTCGCCACCGCTGATGATAAGATTGACGGTCTGCGGAAGGAGTTCGGGCTTCTTGTTGAGGT
>CAYNNV010000312.1:0-744 GCA_964398625.1 uncultured Sangeribacter sp.
TTAATTATATTATCTATACAGGAGAAGGGAGGCTTGATTATGGGAATAGTCTTACGTATTGGTAGATTATATCTATCATTAGACATTCATGCGGAATATATCTGCAAAAGTTTATGTCGCCCCTAAGAAGAGACGACATAAACAATAAATAAGTCCTGACCCTACTCTACCACACAACTAGAAATTGTGCAAGGAGTGCTACTGCCTATTTTGACGCTGTAAATGATTGTAATCAGAAATATCTTGCCCAAAATCAAAATGGGCAAGATATTTGGTGTTTAGGCAATCTGGCTTCATGGGTATCCCACTCTTACTTTTTCGTCACATTTGTCATAAGCCTTTGTAAGTTTTGTAATAAAATGTTATAATGAGGGGCAGCGAGCAGAAAGTATAATCTTATATTTTCTCATGCGCGCTAGAAGTAAAACCTGAGCCAAAGGATCATATTATAATTACGCCAAATGCAGCGAGTACTAATTATCGAGGACGAACAAATTATGCGCCAGGGCTTGGCCGATCTTTTGCGTAGCTCCGGTTATGACACTGCTACTATTGACGATACCGATTTGCAAGCAGGTCGGATCGAACTGGCGGCTTTGACCGAGCGGATTACTGCCAAGGAAGCTCAACTAATTCTGCTAGACATTAACTTAGCTGGTATTAATGGTGAGTTGCTACTAAAAACTTTGCGTAGTACTTGCACTACGCCAGTGATTAGGCTGACCAGTACTAGCTCGGAGACGG
>CAYNNV010000312.1:754-1598 GCA_964398625.1 uncultured Sangeribacter sp.
GAGTTATGGTGCAGATGATTATATTACTAAACCGTACAATCCGCAGATTTTGTTACTACGGATTGCCGCGGTATTAAAGCGCATGGAGGGGAACAGTGGTCCGATTCAGTTCCACGATGTAAAAGTCGACCTGAGTCGCGGCGTGCTAGAAAGTGCGACGAAGCGTGTCTTATTGACGAAGAATGAAATGTTGATTCTCGGGCATCTACTAGGACATCTGGGCGAGATTGTCACGCGTGATGCTCTCATGACTGACCTTTGGAATAATCATGAATATATCAATGACAATGCTTTAACAGTGAATATTAGTCGCGTGCGGGCGAAATTAAAGAAGCTAGGTTTAGCTGATGCGATTGAGACTCGTAAAGGCTTGGGATATGTTTTGCAATGAAACGTCGAGACGAGTTGCAACGTCAAATTAGTCTAAGTCGATTTTTGTTTGACAAGATTTCGATTATTTCGTTAAGTTTGGCGACCTTAGTGACTCTGGTTTTGTTTTTCTTGGCGCTGCGAGCGCGTACGGAATTCATTATCATTACTGTGATATTGTGGTTAGCGACATTATGTGTGACTGTTGCAATTGATTATCGTCGCCGCATTAAATACTACCGGCGTTTAGTACGCAACTTGCAAGGTCTCGATCAGGCGTATTTGATTTTGGAAACTCTGGAGCAGGCAAGCTTCTTTGATGGCGAACTGCTATGTCAGGTGCTTTATCGGGTTGACAAATCAATGGCAGAGAATGTAGCGATCTATCGCGAACGTGCGCAAGATTTTCAGGAATACGTGGAAATGTGGATTCATGAAGTAAAGACGCCGCTGGCGACACTAGCGGTAATTTCAC
>CAYNNV010000313.1:0-1571 GCA_964398625.1 uncultured Sangeribacter sp.
ATGCCCTTCGGGGCGATTGCTTCCATAAGTGTGCGCACGATTGAGTCACTTCCCGGATCCCATCCGGCAGAGATGATGCTGACCTTTCCGGCCTCTTTAGAAGCCTTGTCCAGATCCTTGCGCAGCTCCGGAATGGAAGTATGTATATCAAAACTATCAACGGTATTCATGCCCAAAGCGAGAGCCTCAAGCGCATGCTCCTTCACCTTGCGTGTGGGGACTGCAAGTATTGCCACATCACTTCCGGCCAGCTCTGCCAGACTTCCGACTACCTTGATTCCTTCCGGGATATCCTTACGGTCAGAGGGATTGCGGCGCACTACGCCTGTCACTTCAAAATCGGGAGCTGCAAGAAGCGCCTCGAGGGAGAATCGTCCGATGTTGCCATAGCCCACTACGGCTGCCTTGATTTTTTCCATAGCTATCAATGAAGTTGTTTTAACTTGATAAGGAGCTACACTTAATTCTCATGATGTATGACTCCTAACAAAATCTTATAACAATCATAGGCCTTATTTTATCATGCCATAGCGGATTTTTTTGTAATTTTGCACTTTCAAAAAAGAAAACTATAAAAAACAGCGAAACACATGGAATGGCTTATTGATTTGCTTTCACCGCATAATCTATCGCTTGCCTCCACGATACTGCTATATTCGCTCGTGATATTTGCAGGTATCTATTTAGGTAAGATTAAGATTTTCGGTGTGTCGCTCGGAGTGACCTTCGTGCTCTTTGTGGGTATACTCCTCGGACATTTAGGCTATGAAGTGCAGGGTGACACCCTTCATTTCTTACGTGAATTCGGCCTTATTCTCTTTATCTTCTCAATAGGTATGCAGGTAGGCCCGGGCTTCTTCTCCTCATTTAAAGAGGGTGGCGTGCGGCTCAACATGCTCGCCGTGGGAGCGGTACTACTGAATGTGGCTCTTGCAATAAGCATATATTTTATTCAGGGGGGAGCCGAAGGCAATACCACTATAGCCCAGATAGTAGGCGTGATGAGTGGCGCCGTCACCAATACCCCCGGTCTTGGTGCAGCCCAGCAGGCAGTGCTGCAGGTAGACCCTGAAGCCTACGACATTTCCCAGCAGATGTCGATGGGTTATGCTGCCGCCTATCCCCTCGGAGTAGTGGGTATCATCGTCACCATGATAATCCTCAAACTGATTTTCAAAATCAATGTTGATGATGAGATTAAAGAGGTGGAGCAGGATAAGAATGACTCCACACTGGCCCCGCATATCGTAACCTACAAGGTGACCAACGACCTTGTCAACGGACTATCCATCTCCAAGCTGCATACGCTTATCAATTGTAACTTTGTGCTCTCACGTATAGAGTTGCCCTCAGGAGAGGTAGTGATACCTACGGCTGAAGATGAAATTCACCTTAACGATCTTGTACTCATCGTTTGTTCGGTGAGCGATGAAGAGGTATTCAACCGTTTCTTGGGACCGAAGGTTGATAAGAAATGGGAGATGGACAAGGGTCCTGTGGTGTCACGACGCATCCTTGTGACTCGCACCGAATATAATGGTGTTAAATTAGGATCGCTGCGTCTGCGCTCG
>CAYNNV010000314.1:0-1542 GCA_964398625.1 uncultured Sangeribacter sp.
AAATTTTGATTCCGTCTCAGCCATTGACTCGGTCACTTTCCCGATATTTGCGACTGCATAAACACGATATTTGCCGTCAGGAATATTTTTTAGAGTGAATGTAGCCCTGGGAGTCTGTGCTTCTGCCTGATCGGTGCCAGCAGGAGTACCGGGAGGCATATCGCTATTTCCCGTCTGGTTGATAACGAGATTATTCATTTCATCATCACCCTGATTAACGATCTTAACTAATTTACCGTCCCTGTCAAAAAACACCACAGCCAGATTGTCAATATTCTTTATCGCATCTCCAGCAGCACGAGTATTGAGACTCGTTTCATAGAGAGGCTCAAAAGAAATATTCATTTTCACAAGACCATCTATCTCGTAGTCGTCAAAGATAAGATCATCCCGACAACTTCCTAAGATAGAAAAGAGTATGACTAATGTAGTGTAAAGTGCGAAATGAAATCGTGTATTATAATGTTTGAATTTCATGTTTTCTGTCAAGAAATAAAAAAGTTATAAATCAGACTGGCCTTAAGATTATGTCCTTGGCTTAGGGGGTTTGACAATAAAATCAAAACCATATTCCACATTAAGCGTAATTCCCGTATATGGAGCAAGCCTTACCTCACAATCCATTGTACCACCATTAAACGTGAAGGCAACTATCACATGTGTATTGCGCGGCATTCTCGGAAGATTGGGCAGAACAGCAGGTCCGTAAGTGAACTCAACATCCTTATCAGTCACAGTAGTAACAGTCACTGAAAATTGATTAGAGCCGGATTCAAGGAAATAAAAGCCTGGAGAATATTCTGAGGTGAGATTCCCAGGCATTGTATTTCCTTGCACTCCAAATGCAACAGGCATGAAAGTATATGTCCACATTGCTGCAGAAGCCGGAGTAGTGAAGTCAATAATATTACGCCCTCCAAGAGGCTCAGTAGAAACCGTGTATTTAGCAGGTTCGTATGTGGCCTTAGGAAAGAGGTACTCCTCTGAGGCAAGATTCGATATGGCAATAGATTTTATCTGGATGCCTTTCTTATTATTATCTATTGACTTAGCAGTAAATGAGAATTTGCTTACTGCTCTCGTGATGAATAAGCTGGCGGAATCTTCTGTGATTAATTTATCAGGATCAGCGGCTTTGACACTAACCTCAAAGAACTCCGACATCGGAACATATTTTTTATTCGCTCCGTTATTGTCAATGAAAGGTGATTCAGCTGTAGTTTTTACAATAATGTTTTGCAAATCAGTGGAGGACACTGTTCCTTTGGAAACATTCTTAAGTGTTTCTCGAATATCATAAGAAAGAGAGTTCTCATTAGCTATGAGATATATGAACTTCTTTTCACCACCTTCCACAGGAAAGGTCCATTCTCCAAGATATTGGTTAGTTTGTTCGATTTCCGAAATTGTCAGAAGTTTGTTATGTTCTAATGTGTAATTTCCATCGTCACGAACTATAATTATGCGAAGGGTCTCAACACCTTCCCATTGATTAACAGGCCCTTCATAATACCAATCGGCTCTTGTTTCAACCTTGGAAGG
>CAYNNV010000315.1:0-1536 GCA_964398625.1 uncultured Sangeribacter sp.
TATGCACATTCCCATCAAGATCATAGAATTCAGTATCGGGGAACTTGTCGCCAATCCCTATTGGAGAGCCTGAATAAAGATACCCATGAATTCTTCTTCCTATCTGTGAGTTTTTAATTGAATCATCAAGGGTAGCGTACAATGACTTTAAGTCTTCAGTGTCGATTTTATAATAATCTGACCACTTAGCTATATTCTTAGCTTTGTCAAGCCAAATCTTTCCTACAGGACGAGTTTTTAGAAATTCAATATCACGCAGGTCTATCAATCGGTTTATGGAATCCAACTTCAGGTCCGCTTCTTTATTTCTATTCTTCTTGTACTCTAAAGTTGCCCTTTGACGTTCTCTCCAAAGTTCCTTAATATTGTTTGTGTACAGTTCATACTCAGCCTGCTCCGGGACATTACTCATAACTGGCCAAGTAAACGAATAATTATCTACGGCCTCAATCTCAATTTGTGCGCCTGGAGTTACATATAGCTTGTGGTTAGAATTTGGCAACGCAGGACAGTTGAACATGAACGAGTAGACCGACAATCCATCATCGACAGGTATCTCAAACATAAATTGACTGTTAACTATGGAGTCCGTAGCTACAAAAATAGCCGATCCGTCCTCTTCATATTTATACAATGTTACAACGTACTCATCCTGTAGAGCCGGACCATGACCTGTAATAACTGCTGTGCCTTTATTGGGATTGCTTACTTTATCTTGGTTCGAGATCTTATCCTGCAGATCATCAGCTAAAGCTTTGAATGTTACAATTTGGCTCATTAATAAGATAAGCCCTGTAATTTGAAACTTCATATTTATAATTATTTTTTAAATTCTATTTGATATAGTTGAATAAATGACAGACAATTAACAAAATGATTATCAGGGATGTATTCCTATCCCTTTGATAGTCCAATCTTCACTGTAAGGACTTTCATGGAAATCAATAGAATTTATGGCTTCAGGAATCGGCTCAAATGTTATTGAAAAGGCACCGTTCCCATCACCATCTGCAAACAAGTGTTCGCCCAAAACTATTCCATCGCTTCCGATTGCTTTGTATTTCGTGCCATTGGCGTCTGAAAGGAATGCCTCAGGAGAAATACTTATCCAATGAGCCGGTAAATATACGAATGAGAAAAAGATCTTTGTTCCTTGATCGCTAATCTCAATACGGTCAATGTCGAGCACTGCGCCTGTCTTGTTGGATTCATATTGAGGGAACAAGATATGTCTTAGTCCATTCGATTCTGAGTATTCCGTTGTGCCTTTCGGCCTTAAATAGAAGCTCATTCTCTGTTTTAATGAGCCTTCAGAAAATCCTAACCATATATCCTTGATTGTGCCGTCAGGATCAACGATCATAAAAGTGGGATAAGCATTGGTTCCCAATCTTCTGAAAATACCGTAATTTGCCTTTCCTTCATTCAACTTGTTGCCTACTAAAACATTCTTTTCTGACGCATTTCTCCATATACTATCGGCATCAATCGACAAACTGATAATCTCGAGGGTCTCCGGATATTTCTCCTTCAGCT
>CAYNNV010000316.1:0-1520 GCA_964398625.1 uncultured Sangeribacter sp.
AGCTTTGAGTTTAATATAAAAGATGCCCGTAAACTACTTTGTTATGACACCAATCCGAGTATCAATCCGGTTTGGTATGGTCGCATTTTCGGAAACGGAGGAGGTGTTATTAAGGGTTGGCCGGGAGTAGTATCCATTGATGTGGATATGGCTACTGCCGAAGATTCAAATTTCACATTTGTAGTTTCTGACGAAACAGAAGTAGGAGAATATAATTTCCTTTCTTTCTCCGACAAGAGAAAGGAGGCTGCCAAACCGGTGGTAAAAGATACTGTGCCGGAGTTCATAAAGATGTTCCAGAAGAAAATAGAGCATCAGATGGATGTACCCTCACTTGTCTCACTCAATCTTTTTGGAACAGTGACACCTGATGCATTACTGACCATTGTGATGGACCCTGTATCCGGAGACCGTATCACTGCGCGAGGTTCAGGCCCCATGCAGATGAGTTATGACTCGGAATCTGACAAGCTTTCAATGTATGGCAAGTACACTCTTCAGGAGGGTTATTACAATTTCATCTTGCAAGATTTGATATTACGAGACTTTATTATTCGTTCGGGCAGCTCTATAGCATTCAATGGGAACCCATTACAAGCACATCTTGATATACTGGCGGCTTATCGTGTAAATACGAATCTGTCTGATCTTGACGAGAGCTTCTCACACGATCCTGAACTTAATAGAACTAATGTGCCAGTCGATGCATTATTGGCTATTTCCGGAGAAATGGATCATCCGGACATATCATTTGATATAGAGCTTCCAACTCTCACATCAGATGTTTCAAGAAAAGTTAAGAGCATCATATCTACTGATGACATGATGAACCGACAGGTGCTATATCTGCTTGCGCTAAATCGATTCTATACACCTGAATATATGGGCAACTCAGGAAATGGGGGAGAACTCGCTTCAGTGGCTTCTTCAACCCTCTCATCTCAGCTTTCACGTATCATAGGTCAGATGACAGATAAGGTAACTCTTGCGCCATCTTTCCGTACAGACAAAGGTGATTTCTCCGATTTTGAGATGGACCTCGCGCTTTCATCACGTTTGCTTGATAACAGGTTGCTTCTTAACGGCAATTTCGGTTATCGAGATAGGTCAACTTCCTCAACTACTTTTATCGGAGACTTTGATATAGAATATCTATTAAGTAGAAACGGAAACCTTCGGCTTAAGGCTTATAATCATTTTAATGACCAAAACTACTATCTTAAATCTTCACTTACAACTCAGGGTATAGGTGTGGCATATCGGAGAAACTTTGACAATTTATTCTCATTCCTAAGAAGAAATAAGAAACCGTCTCTTCCTGCTTCAGATAACGATTCTTCACAGAATCTTGAAGCCATACCCGTTGATTCGGTAAAATTAAAACGAGATTCTGTGCCAACCTCTTCGGAATAGTGAAGTAATAATCTTTATTTCATTGTTTTTTTATTGATTTTCAATAAATTTTATTTGCTATTCCGAATTAAATATCTATCTTTGCAGTCATTAAGGAGAATCCACAC